>DASQZF010000144.1:0-14966 GCA_035638835.1 Allosphingosinicella sp.
CGGCCAGCTTCGCTTCGGCCGAGGCTCCAATGCCGCTCACCTCGACTCTGGCCTCGATGACGACGATGCTTCGCGGGCTTCCCAAATCCGCGATCGCGCCGCGAGCCGCCCAGCGCAGCTTCGCTTTCGCTCAGGCGGCGCCGCCGGCCGCGCCGGGCGAGCTGGTCCGGATCCGGCAGGTCCATTCCGAAACCCATGTCTTCACGGTCCGCCACGCGCTCAGCGTGGAGGAGGTCGCGGAGCTCCGCGCCGCGGTCATCCAGGCCGCCGCCGAAGGCCGGAAGCTGAAGCTTCGGGTGGACAGGGGCGACGCCCCGTCCGGCGGAGGCGGCCATGGCAACGGCTTCGACATCAACATCCAGACGCTCGTTAAAGGAGAATGACCCGATGAAGCTCCAACCCAGCTTCGGCCTCGCCGCCGCCGCCCTTCTTCTCGCCGGAGCCGGCGGGGTCGCCTTCGCCCATCCGCATCCGGACGCCGAGGGCGACGGCAAGGTGAAAAGGGTCGTCGTCATCCACGCCGGCAAGGACGGCGGGCGCGGCTCCGACGACCGGGTCCGGCGCTTCGAAATGCACGGAGTGGGCGACCTCGCCAACTGCAACGGCGGCGAGAAGATCGTCGACGAGCAGGCGGAGCATGACGGCAAGAAGACCAAGATATTCATCTGCCGGAAGGGCGCCCCCACCGCCGCCGACGCCACGCATCTCGAAGACGCGCTCGCCCGGATCGGCGAGAACGAGCATCTCAGCGACGAGCAGAAGGCGCGAATCGAAACCGCGCTCCGCTCGGCGATCGACCGAGCCCGCAGCGCCCGCTGAGGGCAAGCGCGACTCGGGGAAAAAGCGGGGAGCCCCAAGACCCCGCTTTTTCTTCCGCCCTCCCGTCATTGCGAGGAGCCCTTCGACGCCGCCTGCGGCGGCGCTCTGGATGAACTGCCGCTTCGCGGCAGCGACGAAGCAATCCAGCGGGGCCTCGGAAGCTGCACTGGATTGCTTCGCTTCGCTCGCAATGACGGCCGGCTAGGTCTGCCCCGCTTGGATTTCCTCGCAGGCGATGCCACATTGGCGTCATGGACTTGACCGGCAGGGCAGAGCGGATCGGCAGCCGGATCCGGCGGATACTGGCGCCCAATCCCTCGCCCTTCACCTATACCGGCACCCAGGCCTACATAATCGGCGAGGGCGAAGTCGCGGTGATCGATCCCGGCCCCGATCTGCCCGGCCATGTCGAAGCCCTGACGGCCGCTTTGGCCGGAGAGCGGGTCGCGGCGATCCTTTGCACCCACACGCACCGGGACCACAGCCCGGCGAGCCGGCCGCTCAAGGCCGCTACCGGCGCTCCGATCGTCGGCTGCGCCCCGCTCAGCCTGGAGGATGGGGGGCCGCGCTCCGACGAATCGTTCGATCCGGATTATCGTCCCGACCGGATACTGGCCGACGGCGAGCGGCTCGCCGGCGACGGCTGGACGATCGAAGCGGTTGCGACTCCGGGCCATACCTCCAATCACCTCTGCCTCGCGCTGAGCGAAGAGGGGGCCCTGTTCACCGGCGATCACGTGATGGGCTGGTCGACCAGCGTCGTGGCGCCGCCGGACGGGGACATGGCCGACTACATGGCCAGCCTGAACCGGCTGCTCGGTCGCGACGACCGCATCTATTATCCGGCGCACGGCCCCGCGGTCGAGGATCCGCATGCCCATGTCCGCCGCCTGATCGAGCACCGCCGGATGCGCGAACGGCAGATATTGGAGCATCTGGGTCGCGGGGAGGGATATATCCCGGCGATGGTCGAGGCGATGTACGTCGGCATCGACCCGAGGCTCTTCCCGGCCGCGGGGCGCTCGGTGCTCGCCCATCTCGTCGATCTGGAGCGGCGGGGCCGGGTCCGGGAAGTGGGTGAGAGATGGACGCTCGCCGACTGAGGCTCCACCTCGTCCTTCCTGCGCTCGGCCTTCTCCTGCTCGGCTTCGCTTTGGGCTGGGTCTTTCGGCCCGCGGCGCCGGCGAAGCCCGACGCAGAAGCGATCGCCACGGCGGTCCTCCTGTCGATTCGCGATTCGGGCCGAGTGGTTCCGTTCAGCGCCCGCTTCGTCTCCGTGGCGAGCGCGAGCGAGACCCATCTCGGCCTCACCGCGCGCAAGACCCTGATCATGCCGGGGCTCGTCCGCTATGGGGTTGATCTCGCCCGGCTCCGCCGCTCCAGCCTGGACTGGGACGAGGCGAGCCGGACGCTTTCCGTGACCCTTCCGCCGCTCGAGCTCTCGGGGCCCGAGATCGACCTCGCCCAGGTCCAGGAGAGTTCGGAAGGCGGCTTCGTCATGGCGCTGGCCGGTTCGGAGAAAGTCCTCGACGAGGCCAACCGCCGAAGCGCCCAGGACGCGCTGATGCGCCAGGCCCGCGAGCCACGCCCGATGCAACTGGCGAGGGACGCGGCGATGCGCGACGTGGCAAGGGCCTTCGCGCTTCCGCTCCGCGCCGCCGGAGTCGAGGCCAGCGTCGCGGTGCGCTTCGTGGACCCGGCCGGCAGGGAGGAGGCGACGTTCCTCGATCGCCCCCGTCCGCTGGAGTCTAGGCTTCGCGACCGTGAGGCCGAACGATAAGATCCCGTCATCCCGGCGAAAGCCGGGACCTCAGGACGAGAAGTCTCCGGGGGCCTCCCCGAGGTCCCGGCTTTCGCCGGGATGACGAAAGGGCGCGAGGTTGAACCTATGCGCTTTCCAACCTATTTCCCGGGCATCCACTCCGCGCCTTTCCAGACCAGGGTCGGGCACGCGAGCTGAGCTTGGCAAACCAGGGAGCCGGCCGTGTGGGCCTGCCCCCCTACCGGGAGTGGCAGGATGAACGCGCCGAACATGAGCCTCAAGGGGCTCGACCTCGCCGCCGAGATCGACCGGCTGCGCAAGGAGCGCAACGCCGTCATCCTCGCCCATTATTACCAGGCCCCGCAAATCCAGGACCTCGCAGATTTCGTCGGCGACAGCCTCGATCTGTCGCGCAAGGCCGCGTCCACCTCGGCCGACGTCATCGCCTTTTGCGGGGTCCGCTTCATGGCCGAGACGGCCAAGATCCTCTCGCCCGAGAAGATCGTGATCCTGCCCGACATGAACGCCGGCTGCAGCCTCGAGGACAGCTGCCCGCCGGACCAGTTCAAGGCGTTCCGCGAGGCCCATCCGGACCATATCGCTCTCACCTACATAAATTGCTCGGCGGCGGTGAAGGCCCTGTCCGACATCATCGTCACCAGCTCGTCGGCCGAGATCATCCTCTCGCAGATCCCGAAGGAGCAGAAGATCATCTTCGGGCCCGACAAGAATCTCGGCGGCTATCTCGCCCGCAAGACGGGGCGGGACATGCTGCTCTGGCCGGGCGTGTGCATCGTCCACGAGGCTTTCTCCGAGACCGAGCTGCTCAAGCTCAAGGCCCGGCATCCCGGCGCTCCGGTCCTGGCCCATCCGGAATGCCCGCCGCACATCCTCGATCATGCCGACATGGTGGGCTCGACCAGGGCGATCCTCGACTTCGCGCTGGCTTCCCCATCGGAGGTGATGATCGTCGCCACCGAGCCTCACATCATGCACCAGATGGAGAAGGCGGCGCCTCACAAGACATTCATCGGAGCCCCGGGGGCGGACGGCAACTGCAACTGCAACATGTGCCCCTACATGGCGCTCAACACGATGGAGAAGCTCTACGTCGCGCTCCGCGATCTCGAGCCGCGGATCGAGATGGACGAGGATCTGCGCCTGGCCGCGAAGAAGTCGCTCGACCGGATGCTGGAGATGGCGGGCCGGACGGTAGGGCAGGGGGATGTCGGAAGGCCGGTGATCTCGGGGGATTGAGTCTCGGCCGTCATTGCGAGCGAAGCGAAGCAATCCAAGGCCGCCGTCTGAGCTTGCTGGATTGCTTCGTCGCTACGCTCCTCGCAATGACGATCGCAGCGCTGGAACGACGCGCGCGTTATCGCTAACCCGTCGTCGAACCGATCCGGAGACCGCTCTTGCACCGCTTCCTTCTCCCCGCCGCGTCCCTCCTCCTCCTCGCCGCCGCCGCGCCCGCCGCGAGCGACGATCCCTATCTCTGGCTGGAGGAAGTGGAGGGCAAGCGGGCGCTCGCCCAGGTCAAGGCGTGGAATGCGTCCACCGAGACCCTTCTCACCCGCGACCCGAAATTCGAAAGCTACCGCCAGCGCGCGCTCGCGATCCTCGACGACAAGGAGCAGATCGCCGCTCCCGACCAGATACTGGGCGACAGGGTCGCCAACCTCTGGCGCGATGCGAAGAACCCGCGCGGCCTGTGGCGGATCTCGCCGCTTGCCGCCTACCGGGCCGGCAAGCCGCAATGGCGCACGATCATCGACGTCGACTCGCTCGGCCGGCAGGAGGGCAAGAGCTGGGTCTGGCACGGCGCCAATTGCCTCGCCCCCGATTATCGCCGCTGCCTGGTCTCGGTGAGCCCGGGCGGGACCGACGCCGACGTGGTCCGCGAGTTCGATCTCGCCGCCGGCCGATTCGTCGAGGGCGGCTTCATCATCCCGGAAGCCAAGAGCAGCGTCGCCTGGGTCGATTCCGACACCTTGCTCGTCGGAACGGATTACGGCGAAGGGAGCCTGACCAAGTCCGGCTATCCCCGGATCCTCAAGGTGTGGAAGCGCGGCACTCCGCTCGCTTCGGCCCGGACCCTGTTCCAGGGCGAGGCCGGCGACGTCGGGGTCGATCCGATCGCGATCCAGAGCGCCACGAGGCGCTGGGTCTTCGTCGACCGGGGCAAGACCTTCTGGACCAACGAGCGCCATTTGCTGACTCCGGCCGGCGGGCTGATGCCGGTGCCGCTTCCGGCCGACGCGGAGCTCGAGGACGTGATCGGCGACCAGCTCATCGCCAAGCTTCAGAGCCCGCTCGGGACGTTTCGAGCCGGAACCCTGGTCTCCTACTCGCTTCGCGACATACTCGCCCGGGGCCGGGCCGAGCCTCGGCTGGTGATGGCGCCGACGGCCAAGCAGGCGATCGAGGAAGTCTCGGCGTCCGACAACGTCCTTTGGGTCAAGGCGCTGGACGACGTTTCGGGCAAGTTGTTCGCTCTCACTCCGAGGAAGAACGGAAGCTGGGCCTCGCGCTCGATCGCGCTTCCGGCCAACAGCACGGTTCATTTGCTCTCCGTCGGGGGCAAGCCGGATCTCGCCTTCGCGACGGTCGAGGGGATGCTGACTCCGCCGGCCCTCTATTCGGTCCGGCCCGGCGGCAGGGCCTCCCTGGTCCAGCGCCTGCCCGCCAAGTTCGACGCGTCCACCCGAACCGTGGAGCAGCGCTTCGCGACCTCGAAGGACGGGACCAGGGTCCCCTATTTCCTGGTCCGCCGGAAGGGCGCGACCGGTCCCGTCCCGACCCTGATCCACGCTTATGGCGGCTTCCGGGCCGCCCAGACCCCGGGCTATCTGACCGGCCAGCCCTACCGGGCAGGGCCGCTCGGCATGTTCTGGACCGAGGAGGGCAATGCCTATGTCCTCGCCAATATCCGCGGCGGCGGCGAATATGGTCCCGACTGGCACAAATCGGTGCTTCGCGAGAACCGGCAGAAGAGCTTCGACGACCTTCACGCCGTCGCCGAGGACCTGATCCGCACCGGCGTCACCGCCAAAGGCAGGATCGGAATTTCCGGACGCTCGAACGGCGGAGTCCTGGTCGGAGCGGCGATGAACCAGCGGCCGGACCTCTATTCCGCCGTCATCAACGGCTCTCCGCTCCTCGACATGAAGCGCTATTCGCACCTGCTCGCCGGGGCTTCGTGGATCGACGAATATGGCGATCCCGACAAGCCGGCGGACTGGGCCTTCATGTCCCGATATTCGCCCTATCAGAACCTGAGGAAGGGCGTCCGTTACCCCGCGGTCTTCTTCTACAGCTCGACCAAGGACGACCGGGTCCATCCCGGCCACGCCCGCAAGATGGCGGCTCGGCTGGATGAATATGGCAACCGCTTCTACTTTCACGAATATCTGGAAGGCGGCCACAGCGTCGGAGCCGACAATGCCGAGGACGCGAAACGGGCCGCCCTGCTGATGGCCTATCTGAAGCGGGAGCTGGTTGAAGGGGGGCGCTAGGCATTCTGGTGGCCATTGCCTGCAAGCGTCACCCTGAACTCGTTTCAGGGTCCAGTTCTCCACCCGCGAGGCGGCTCGTGGCTGGATGCTGAAACAAGTTCAGCATGACGGATAGGGAACCCTATGAGCTTTGATCTCCCCGGCTTCGACCTCGACGCCTTCGTCCGCTCGACCCTCGCCGAGGATCTCGGCGAGGCCGGCGATATCACGTCCAAGGCCGTCATCCCCGCCGAGGCGCGCTTCAGCGGAGTGATGGACAGCCGCGAGGCGATCGTCGTCGCCGGCCTTCCAATCGCTCGGGCCTTCTTCCGCGGGCTCGATTCCGAGGTCGAGATCGAGGCCCTCGTCGGAGACGGGGAGCCGGTCGAAGCAGGCGCCGATCTGCTCCGGCTGCGCGGAAAGGCCCGGGCCCTGCTCACCGCCGAGCGCTCGGCGCTGAACATCGTCCAGCATCTCTCGGGGATCGCGACCCTGACCCGCCGCTACGTCGAGGCGATCGCCGGAACCGGCGCGATCCTTCTCGACACGCGCAAGACCATCCCGGGCCTTCGGGTCCTCGAGAAATACGCGACCCGGATGGGCGGCGCGCAGAACCACCGGATGGGCCTGTGGGATTCGGCGATGATCAAGGACAATCACGTCGCGGTCGCCGGCGGGGTCGCCGAAGCGGTGCGCCGGGCGGTCGCGGCGGGGATCGAGCGGATCATCGTCGAGGTCGACCGGCTCGAGCAGATCGAACCGGCGCTCGATGCGGGGGCCACGCACCTGCTGCTCGACAATATGGATGTGCCGGTGCTCCGCGAGGCGGTCGCCCTGGTCGGAGGACGGGTTCCGAGCGAGGCGAGCGGCGGAGTCACTCTGGAGACGATCCGCGGCAAGGCCGAAACGGGGGTCACCTACGTCTCGGTGGGGCGGATCACCCAGAGCGCTCCGGCGGCGGATATCGGCCTGGATTTCTTTGCCTCCCCATCGTGAGATGGGGAGGGGGACCACCGAAGGTGGTGGAGGGGTAGAAGGCGCCGGACTCTGAGGATCGAGCGCGCAACGGCGAGGACCTGCGTCAATCACCCCTCCACCATGCTTCGCATGGTCCCCCTCCCCATGCTACGCATGGGGAGGCAGGTTACGAGCCACCACCTCGCCTTCGACGATCATCGTCTCGGGATGATTCTTGTCGAGCCAGCGCTTGACGATCCTGAGGTTGCGCGTGTTCGACTTGAAGAAGAAGTCCGGGATCGCGCCGACGAACGGGATCGCCCCGAGCAGGAAGTCGACGCCGATATTCCCGCCCATCCGCGCCAGATGCCATTTGGGCATTCCCAGGTTCCGCGCCTCCCAGGCGAGCCAGCTGCCCATCGCTGCTGCGACCAGGCTTCCTCCGACCGGGATCAGGTCGAAGACGACGTCGAGGCCGAACTGGCGGTTGGTGCCGGGCAATGTGAACATCCGCTCGAGCAATTTCTCCATCGCCTCGATCCGGCGCCGCACGGAGGCCGGGTCCCGGCCGACCGGAAGCCGCTCGGCGAGGGCGTCGAACTGTTCCTGGCTCGGCATCGTCGTCTCCTAAGGTTGCTCGCGGATCAGCTCGCCGATCGGATGGCGGCCGAAGGCATTGGGCCGGAAATTGGTGAGCCGGGGCGAGACCAGCGACCATCGCACCGGCGCGGTCAGTGGGATGAACGGGCCGAGGCCGGCAAGTATCCGATCGGCATTGGCGAGCTGCCCTCGGCGGGTGCCCGCGTCGGGGGCGATCCTCGCGGCCGCCATCATCTCGTCGGCGGCGGGATCGCAGATCGGGCTCGACCCGCAGGCGAAGCGGCGAAGATACCAGCTGGCCAGACCGGCAGGCGCGACTTCGTCGATCAGGCGCAGATCCGCGGGCGACCCCGCCGCGACCCGAACGGTCTCGACTCCGACCGCGGCCCAGTCCCGCCGAAGCCGGGCGAAGAGCAGCCGGTAGCCGAGGCCCTCGGGCAGCGCGACCCGGACGGTGAGCCGGCCGTTTTCGCCGGAGTCGCGAAGCAGGGCCGCCGCCCGGGCCTGCCGGGCCGGGAGCGGATCGCGGATCCAGGCCGGAGCCGAGACCTGGCCCAGCCCCTCTATGCCGGCGGGAAGCAGCGACTCCCGAGCCTGAAGGCCCGGGATCCCCAAGGCCGCGGCGAGCGCCGGCCGGTCGAGCGCCATTGCCAGGGCCTGGCGGATCTCCATTCGAGCGAAGGCGCCATCGGCGGCCGTGAAGGCGAGGCCGAACAGGCCGTTGACCGGATCGAAGCGCAGCTGGGCGGCGGGGGCCCTCACCGCTCGAGCCAGCGGAAGGTCGCCGAGGGTCCCGCCGAGCACGAGATCGGCCTGCCGTTCGCCGAACCGGGCTGTCGCGACGGCCGCGCTCTCGCCGCGAAGCAGCAGGGTGGGCGGGGGATCGTCCTCCTGTGCGTCGGTCTCGACCGGAAGGAGTTGGACCGTCCCATCCGGCCTCCGCTCCGCCCGGTAGGGGCCCGAGCCCCGAGTGGCCCGGACGATCGCCATTTCGGGCTGAGCCAGAAGCTGCAGGAAGTTGGGCCGCGGCGACTTGAGGCTGATCTCGAGCACGTCGTCGGTCATCGCTACGATCTCGTCGACCGCGCCGAGGACGGGCTTCAAGGGGTTGCGGCTCGCCGGTGCGGCTGCGGTTCGAAGCTTGGCCGCGACCTGCTCGGCGGTGATCCGGCCGCCCTGCCAGCTCGCCTTGCCCAGGCGGAAGGTGTAGCGCAGGCCATCGTCCGAGACGATCCAGCGTTGTGCGAGCGCCGGCTCGATCTCGCCTCCGGAATCGAACCGGACCAGGCCCTGGGCGGCGGCCTGGAGCAGGATCGCGGAGGGCGGATCCAGCCGCTCGCGATTGGGATTTGCGAGCCGGGGCTCGCCGCCGATGGCGCTGATCGAGATCGGGCCCGACTCCCGGTCGCGGCAGCCGGCCGCCAGGAAGGCGGAAGCGAGAAGCCCGAGCACGGCAGGGAAGCGAGTCACCATCGGCTGGAAGCGATAGCGCAGCCGTCGCGCATCGTCATCAGCGGCCGCCTTTACCCCCCCTTCACCTTTGGCCCGCTAGGATCGAGCGCATGTACCAGTATAAGCCACGCCGGTCGGACCGGACCCCGGTGGCGGGCCGAACCCAGCTTCGCGCCCAGAGCTGGTACAACATCGAGGTGACGGTCTGCGACGTCTCGACCGGCGGCTTCATGGCGGAGTGCGCCGAGCCCGTCCGGATCGGAAGCTACGTCTCGCTCGACGTGCCCGGCGTAGGGGCGGTCAACGCCCAGGTCCGCTGGCAGCTCGGCGAGAGGATGGGCGGCCAGTTCGTCGACCCGATCAGCCTGCGCCGCTGCGAATGGACCGCGGTCCCGGCGGAGCCGCCGCAGGAAGCGGCGTAGGCGCGGAGGGGAGCGCGGGCTTGCTCCATCGCGCCATTATGGCGCCGATTTGATTTGGAAATATCCAGAAACCGTGCATCCTAACCCATGATAGTTTGGGGAGGGGGCTCGCCATGTCATCGTCCAGGCCGTTCCGAGCGTTCGTCAGTTATTGCCACAAGGACAAGGCGTTCGCGGCTTGGCTGCAGCGTAGGCTGGAGGGGTATCGGCTGCCGAGGCGGCTGGCCGACAAGGTAGCGCCGCTGCCGGGGCAGGCACCCGGGCGGATCGGGCCCGTGTTTCGGGACCGGGAGGATTTGTCGGCGGCGACGGACTTGTCGGCGGCGGTGCGAGAGGCGATCGCGGCGTCTTCGGCCTTGGTAGTGGTGGCGTCACCTGACGCCGCGAAGTCGCAGTGGGTGGCGCGGGAGATCACCCTGTTCCGGGAGCTCCATCCCGATGCGCCAATACTCGTCGCACTTGCGGCAGGCGAGCCAGCGGAGTCGATGCCGGCGGCGCTGCGCACCGGCCCCGAGCCGCTCGCGGCCGACTTCCGCAAGCAGGGCGACGGCAAGCGCCTGGCCTTCCTTAAGATCGTCGCCGGGCTCGCGGACCTGCCACTCGACTCGCTCGTCCAGCGCGACGCGCAACGTCAGGTGAGACGCGTGACGGCCCTCACGGCGGGAGCGGTGGTGCTGGTGCTAGTCATGGCGCTGTTGCTGGCGATGGCGCTGCGGGCACGCGAGGAAGCGGAGCGGCGGCGGGTCACGGCGGACGCAACCTTCAGGAAGCTGCTCACCGACGTGCGCAGGGGCCTCGAAGGAACCGGGAATGTCGAGCTGATGAAGACGGTTAACCAAGTAGCGATCGATTATTATCGACAGCAAGGTGACTTGGCGTCGCTTCCCGACGACAGTCTTGATCTGCACGCCCGCCTCCTCCACGCCGCCGGTGCCGACGACGAGAAGCAGAACCGTCTTGACGACGCCTTCGCCAAGTTCACCGACGCCCACGGCACCACTGGCGGAATCCTGGCAAAGAAGCCGAACGAACCCGAGGCCATCTTCGCCCACGCCCAAAGCGAGTTTTACGTTGGTTCGATTGCGAACAGGCGGAAAGACCGGGCGACGGCGACACGCTACTGGAAGGGATATGCGCAACTTGCGGAACGGCTCGCAAAGGTTGAGCCTGGAACCACGCGCAGCTTTCTCGAGCTTGGCTACGCTTACGGCAATCTCTGCGACCTCTATCGAGGCGACGGATTCGACCTAAAGGCGGCGGAGCACCATTGTGGCAAGGCGATCACAGCAGGCCAAGCCGCTTTTGCGAGTGGTTCCGAACTTCCGCTGGCACTTGCAAACCGATACGGTGCCATGGGCATCGTTCAGTTCATGCTCGGGCGCTACGACGAGTCGCTGGCGACTTGCCGGCGCCAGGCTGCACTGATCGAGCAGTTGGTCGAGAGCGAACCGCGGAACGTCGAATATGTATTGCGCCGTAGCTGGGCCGACATCTGCATGGCCAATGCCTGGATACACTCGAACCGGCCCACAGAAGCCGTAGCAGCCCTTCGCCAAGCCCAAGAACGGCAACGCTCGGTCTTTCCGGCTCGGAGCTCCGACTGGCGAGTTGTCGAAACACGGTTTCGGACCCGACTCTTCCTTGCTCGAGCTCTCCACGACCTCGGCCATCCTTACGATTCTGATCTCCAGGAGGCCAGCCGGCAGGAGTCGCTGCTGGCCGTGTTTGGGGGGGAGTATGCCGCGAAAGCTAAATCCATCCGAGCCGCGATCTGGCCTGAAGTAGGAGATGCGAAATGAGTGAAATCGACAGAAGAACGTTGATTACGGCAGCTGGGGCAGGATTGTTACTCGCTGGCTGCAACTCGAAAAGCGAAGACAATGTTTCAAGCGGTTCGGTCAAACCCTCCACCAAAGCCGACGCTCTCGGCGTAAAGTATGGCGGGAGCCTATCCCATGGCCAACTCACCACGGACGAGTTGCCAAACCCAATGGGAAACGTTCGAGAGTTTGATCCGAAATATATTTGCGTCCTTTATTTGAGGTTCGAAGCGGCCAGGACCCTCACCACCCGACTTGCCTACATCGCTTTGACAGAGTCGAATCCTAGCCTTGTGCGGGTGGAAGAGCTGGCGAGACCGATAATTCATAGAATGAATTCCAACCAGCACGGTACCATCACAGCGGTAAGGAAAGAAGAAGACCTAGACCTATTTGGCTTTAGTAGCCAGCAGGTTGTTGTAATATTCGTAGACAATGATCCCGACCTCGTAAAGTTCGAGGACGGCAACGAAGACTTTGTAGTTAGATTTACAAAATATAGCGGCAGCAATCCAGGCATAGCTGTCAACGAAAATCACGCTTTCTTAAATCTAATGCCGTTCGATCTTACGACCGCAACCCCTTCGGGAGCTAGTCGTGCATATAAACTGGATTATTGGAATACCGACGATCAGGGCAACAAGATCAGGGCTCTTCATCCGCTTTCGATGAACATACACCTCAAGATGGCAGTGCGGAGAACGGGCAACCAGACCACCCATTGGGCGCCTCTGGTCGTCGACCCGGATACGGGCAATATGGGAAGTCAGCCTTAGGCGCCTGAGGGGTTAACATCGAAGTCGACCTCTGCTGACCTGATAGCGGCACGGGGCGGCGACCTGGACTTTCCACTCTGGTGCGGACGGCGGGACTCGAACCCGCACGCCCCGAGGGGCAGGAGATTTTAAGTCTCCGGCGTCTACCGGTTCCGCCACGTCCGCGCCTCCATGGCATGGCATGATCGCCCCTGCCGCGAAAGCGGATTCCAAGCGTCGTCGAGGGGGCTTGACATGTAGGAACACACAAGGAACATTGACGCGGTCGGATCGCTCCGCTGGCCATGGCGCGGTTCGGCGGGAATGGCCGAGCGGCGCAACCCGCGAGGCCGACGGTCGGCGCGAAGTTACATCCGGGAACGCTTGTGAGCTCGCGTCAATCGGAAGAACCGGTTGAGCGCATGTCCCTCGGGGAACGCGCCGCGCGGCGCGCCTCCGGTCCCGTCCGAGCCGCAAGGGGAGGGCGCGGAAGCCACGATCTTTCTCTGGTTGAGAGGTCAGGGACCCCACGGTTCTTCCATAAAAGTCTGGACGCTTTCGAGTAGCGACGAAAGCAGCAGAAGTCGTCCAGCCCCGGGTGCCTGTGGCAGGACGCGCCGACCGTTTTCTCCTCCGCGTTCGAGGCGCTGGAAACGTGCGTCCGCAGCAGTCGCTCGCTCTCGGCCGATCGGCTTCGCCGCGACCATTTCGTCCACTTCGCGAGCCCTGTCCCTTCCGCGAAGCGGAATACGTCCCTTTTCTACGTTGTGCCTTCGCGCCTTCTCTCAAAACCGGGTGCCGAGGCGTCCGACTGGCGGGCGACAGCGCTCGACCGAGTGCAAGGTCAAGCGAACGCCGGCGCATCCGGCGCTTCCTTCAGGCGACGTGCCTGACTGTCTTTTTGAGAGAAGGCGCGAAGGCACGACGTAGAAGAGGGACTGGGCTGCTTCGCGGCTGGAGCGAACAAGGCGGCCGGATCTCGCCGGCCCCCGGGTCAGACGTTGAGCCGCTCACGCATTTCCTTGCCCGGCTTGAAATAGGGCACCCGCTTGGCATCGACGTCGACGGCATCGCCGGTGCGCGGGTTGCGGCCCTTGCGGGCGTCGCGCTCGCGCGTGGAGAAGGCGCCGAAGCCCCGAAGCTCGACCCGGCCGCCCTGCTGGAGCTGGTCGGTGATCGAATCGTAGAAGGCGGAAACCACCCGCTCGATCTCCTTGCCGGTGAGATCGGGATGATCATCGCAAAGCATCTGCACGAGCTCGGAACGGATCACAGCTTCCCCCCAATGTGGAAAAACAACCAACGCGGTAGCCGGCCTCACATCCCCCGAAGCAGAACCGCTAACCCAGGTTAAATCCGAGTTTTGCTCCGAACGCAATATCCCAGGTTGGAAAAAGCGAGGAAAATTCGACCCTTGCCGCACATCCGGTACTGCCGGGCGAAAGAATGGCGAAAGGGCGGACCGCATCGCGGCCCGCCCTGTAGGATTATTCCTTGCCCTTGTTTTTCAGGGCTTCCCCAAGGATGTCGCCCAGCGATGCGCCGGAATCCGACGAGCCGTACTGGGCGACGGCCTGCTTCTCCTCGTGGATCTGGAGCGCCTTGATCGAGAAGTTGGGCTTCTTGGAGCGGTCGAAGCCGATCACCAAAGCGTCGAACTTCTGCCCGACCTGGAAGCGCTCGGGCCGCTGCTCGTCGCGGTCGCGGCCGAGATCGGTGCGCTTGATGAAGCCCGTCGCCCCGTCGTCGCCGACCTGGACCTCGAGCCCGCCGTCGCGGACCTCGAGAACGGTGACCGTCACGGTCTCGTTCTTGTTCACTCCGCCGCCGGCCGCCGCGGTCCCGCCCTTGGCGACCCCGCCGCGCTCGAGCTGCTTCATTCCAAGGCTGATACGCTCCTTCTCGACGTCGACGTCGAGGACGACCGCCTTCACCATCTCGCCCTTGCGGTGCAGGTTGAGCGCCTCCTCGCCGGTCACGCCCCAGGCGATGTCCGACATGTGGACCATCCCGTCCACGTCCCCGTCCAGCCCGACGAACAGGCCGAACTCGGTCGCGTTCTTGACCTCGCCCTCGACCTCGGTTCCGACCGGATGGGTCGAAGCGAAGGCCTCCCACGGATTGGCCTGGGCCTGCTTGAGGCCGAGCGAAATGCGGCGCTTCTCCTCGTCGACCTCGAGCACCGAGACGTCCACCTCCTGCGAGGTCGAGACGATCTTGCCCGGATGGACGTTCTTCTTGGTCCAGCTCATCTCGGAGACGTGGACGAGGCCCTCGATTCCCGGCTCGAGCTCGACGAAGGCGCCATATTCGGTGATGTTGGTCACCCGGCCCTTGAACACGCCGTCGACCGGATATTTGGCGCCCGCGCCCTCCCAGGGATCGGCCTCGAGCTGCTTCATGCCGAGCGAGATGCGCTGGGTCTCGCGGTTGATCCGGATGATCTGCACCTTCACCGTGTCGCCGATGTTGATCACCTCGGACGGGTGGTTGACGCGCTTGTAGGAGATGTCGGTGACGTGGAGCAGTCCGTCGATCCCGCCGAGATCGACGAAGGCGCCGTAATCGGTGATGTTCTTGACGACTCCGTCGACGACCTGGCCCTCGGCGAGGCTCATGATCAGGCCGCTGCGCTGCTCGGCGCGGGTCTCTTCGAGGATGGCCCGGCGAGAGACGACGATATTGCCGCGGCGGCGGTCCATCTTGAGGATCTGGAAGGCCTGCGGGATGTCCATCAGCGGAGTGACGTCGCGGACCGGCCGGATGTCGACCTGCGAACCGGGAAGGAAGGCGACTGCGCCGCCCAGATCGACGGTGAAGCCGCCCTTCACGCGGCCGACGATGGCGCCCATAACCGGCTGGCCATCGGCGAACACGACTTCCAG
>DASQZF010000145.1:0-32754 GCA_035638835.1 Allosphingosinicella sp.
CCGCTCGACGCCTTTCAGGAGCTCGGAGGCGTTGCGCTTCGGGCGAAATGGGACCTGGGGCCCGGAACCCTGACGTCGGTCACCGCCTGGCGCTTCTGGAACTGGGGGCCGTCGAACGACCGGGACTTCACCGGCCTTCCGATCACCACCGTGTCGGCCAACCCGTCGAAGCAGAACCAATATTCGCAGGAGCTTCGCTATGCGGGCTCCAGCGGGAGCCTCGATTATGTCGCCGGCCTCTTCGCCTACCGCCAGAACCAGCATACGACGGGCGCCCAGGAGCAGGGACCGGCGGCGAGCCGCTGGCTGCTCAACCCGGCGAGCGCCAACGCCAACAACCTCGCAATTCTGAACGGCCTTCGCTCCGAGAACGACATCAGGCTGGAGACGACCAGCCTCGCCGCCTTCGGACAGCTCAGCTGGCGGGTGACGGATCGGTTGCGGCTCCAGCCGGGCCTTCGAGTCAATTACGACAAGAAGGTCGGTTCCTATGTTGCGGTCGTCACCACCGGCGCTGGAAGCACCACCCTCAACAACGACCAGCGCGGGATCCTCGCGCCGCAAAGCTACGAGGCGAAGTTCAGCGACTGGAACGTCTCGGGCGATTTCACCATCGCCTACGATCTCGCCCCCGAAGTGCTCGCCTACGCGACCTACGCCAAGAGCTTCAAATCGGGCGGGATCAACCTGGCCGGGCTTCCGCTCGACGCATCGAACAACCCCATCCTGAGCGCCGCGACGGTGAAGCCCGAGAAGGTCGATCATTTCGAGATCGGCCTCAAGACCCAGTTCCTCGACCGCAAGGCGACCCTCAACCTCGCGGGCTTCTGGACGAACATCAGGGATTATCAGGCGACCGTCACCAACGGCCAGCTCGGAGTCCTTCGCGGCTATCTGGCCAATGCCGAGAAGGTTCGGGTGCGCGGCTTCGAGGCGGACCTCACGGTCCGGCCGGCGCGCGGGCTCAACCTCTACGCCAGCGTCGCCTTCACCGACCATGAATATGTACGCTTCGTCGACGCCCCCTGCCCGCCCGAGCTCGCCGGCGGGGCCGCCGCCACCCCTGCCAACCCCGCAAGCCCGCCCGGGACGCCCGGAGGCTTCAGCCCCGCCAATTGCGACATTTCCGGCCAGTGGCTTCCGGGAGTCTCCAGATGGGCCTTCTCCTTCGGCGGGGAATACAGCCTTCCGGCCAAGCTCCTCGGGCGTTCCGGCCAAGTCTATGCCGGCGCCGACGGCAGCTACAGGTCCCGCTTCTCCTCCAACTCTTCCCGATCGGCCTACACCGATATCGAAGGCTATGGGCTCGCGAGCTTCCGGCTCGGTTTCCGCTCCGACGACGGCTGGAACGGCTTCCTCTGGGTCCGAAACGCCTTCGATGCCGAATATTTCGACATCCTGGCCACCCAGTCGGGAAGCACCGGCCTCATCGTCGGCCAACCCGGCGATCCCCGGACCTGGGGCGTGACCGTCCAGAAGCGCTTCTAAAGGGGGCGGAAGTGGCAGGGATGCCGGCTTGACGATGTTCCCCCGGGGAGCCTTAGAGCGCTATCGGCCAAGCTTGACCCGTCATTGCGAGGAGCGAAGCGACGAAGCAATCCAGTGGATCTCCAAGGCCGCCCTGGATTGCTTCGCTACGCTCGCAATGACGGAAGTGATTCAGACCTAAGCGATCATGCTCTAGGCACCCGCCTGCACGTCGATTTCCGGACGTCGGCGGAAAGTGCCGGCGCCCGGCCGTACGCCGCTTCCCGTACGGCCGGGCGCCAAGTAGGACGGATCCATGGCAGACGATCTGGAGACTTTCGCGGACTTTGCCCGCGACCTCGCCCGAGCCGCCCGGCTGGAGACCCTGGCGGGCTGCCGCTCGGGCCTCGACGGAGTCGAGAACAAGCTCGAAGCGGGCTTCGACCCGGTGACCGAATATGACCGGAATTCGGAAGTCGCAATGCGCCGGCTGATCGAGAGCCGCTTTCCAGGCCATGGCATATCCGGGGAGGAGCTTGCCGACCGCGCGGCCGAGGGGCGCTGGTCCTGGTCGCTGGATCCGATCGACGGAACCCGCGCCTATATTTGCGGCCTGCCGAGCTGGACGACTCTGATCGCCCTGCTCGACGATGGCGAGCCGGTGCTGGGAGCGGTCGACGTTCCGCGGCTCGACGAGCTCTATCTGGGCGACTCGAGCGGTGCGCGGATGTTCGGAGTTGGAGAGGAGCGGCGCCTTGCCGTGAGCGGCTGCCGGACGATCGCGGAAGCCAGGCTGTCGACCACCGACCCCTATCTTTTCGAAGGCGCCGAAGCGGAAGGCTTCGAACGGCTTCGCCGCTCCGCGCGCCTCACCCGCTACGGGTTGGACGCCTATGCCTATGCGCTGGTCGCCGCCGGGAGCCTCGACCTCGTCGCGGAATCGGGCCTGAAGCCGCACGATTACAACGCGCTTGTGCCTTTGGTTCGCGCGGCCGGCGGTGCGGTATCGAACTGGAGCGGGGGAAGCGATCTCGGCGCAGGGCAGATCGTCGCGGCGGCGAACGAGGCATTGCTCGAGGAGGCGTGCCGGCTGCTGGGCGGTTAGCGGATAGGCGTCCTCGCTCGTCATTGCGAGCGAAGCGAAGCAATCCAGTGCGGCTCTGGATGCCCGCTGGATTGCTTCGTCGCTTCGCTCCTCGCAATGACGGGTCTAGCCCCGATGCCGCCGGCGAAGCACCGCCGCCACATCCTCCCAGCCGAAGCCCCTGGCCTCCATCAGCACCGTCACATGATAGATGAGGTCGGCCGCCTCCTCGATGCAGCCCTGCCGGTCGCGGACCACGGCGGCCAGAGCGAGCTCGACTCCTTCCTCGCCGACCTTCTGGGCGATCTTCGCAGGTCCTTCGGCGAGGAGCCGGGCGGTATAGCTCGTCGCCGGGTCGCCGCCGGCCCGGCCGGCCACGATCCGGCCGAGCGCGCCCAGGAAGCCGGCGCCGCCGGCTTCGCCCCCGAAGCAGCTCGCGGTTCCGAGATGGCAGGTGGGACCGGCCGGCTCCGCCTTCACGAGCAGCGAGTCGCCGTCGCAGTCCGCGAGCACCTCCCGGACCGCGAGCGAGTTGCCGCTGGTCTCGCCTTTCTCCCAAAGCCGCCCCTTGGAGCGGCTGTGGAAGATTGCGCGGCCTTTCTCGAGGGTCGCGGCCAGCGCCTCGCGGCTCATGTAGCCGAGCATCAGCACCTGGCCGGTGGCCTCGTCCTGGATCACCGCCGGCAGGAGCCCGTCCATCTTCTCCCAGTCAAGGGAGTCGATATCCCCCGCGCTCAGCGGCGCATTTCGATCCCGCATGATTCAAGATACTCCTTCAGCTCGGCTATCGGGATGATTCGGTCGTGGAACACGGTGGCGGCCAGGGCGCCGCTCGCCCCGATGGCGAACGCTTCCCGGAAATGCTCCCGGGCGCCCGCTCCGCCCGAGGCGATGACCGGGACCGTCGTCGCGCCCACCACGGCCGCGGTGTGGGCAAGGTCGTAGCCGGTCCGTACCCCGTCGCGGCGCATGCAGTTGAGGACGATCTCCCCGGCCCCGCGCTCGGTCGCCTCGACCACCCAGTCGAGCGTGCGCCGGCCGGAATCGCGGGTCGAATCCGGGGACCCGGTATATTGCTTGACCCGATAGCCGCCCTCTGACTGGAAGCTGTCGACCCCGAGGACGACGCACTGGCTTCCGAAATCGCGGGCGAGCTCGCCGATGAGTCCGGGACTTTCCAGGGCGGGCGAATTGATCGAGACCTTGTCGGCGCCGGAATCGAGGCAGGCGGCCGCCTGGTCGCGGGTCCGAACTCCCCCGGCGACGGAGAAGGGTATGTCGATCACCCGGGCGATCCGACGAACCCATTCGAGATCGAGGCTCCTGCCCGCGGCGCTCGCGCCTATGTCGTAGAAGACGAGCTCGTCGGCGCCCTCCTCGCTGTAGCGGACGGCGCTCTCGACGATGTCGCCGGCGTCTCGATGGTCGCGGAACTGCACGCCCTTGACCACCCGGCCGTCCTTCACGTCGAGGCAGGGGATGATCCTACGCGCAGGCACGAAGCGCCTCCGCGATGTCGATCCGGCCTTCCCACAGGGCCTTGCCGACGATCGCCCCGTCGGTCCGTAGCCGGCGAAGGTCGTCGAGCGAGGAGACCCCCCCGGAGGCTTGGATGGCGAGATGCGGGAAGCGGCCGCCGGCCTCCTCGAGAAGCTCGAAGTTCGGACCGGCGAGCATTCCGTCGCGGCCGATGTCGGTGAGGAGCAGGTGCCGCGCTTCCGGGTAAAGGGCGGCGACGTCCCAGAGGCTTAGGCCGGAATCCTCCGTCCAGCCCGCGGTGGCGACGACCGGCATCCCCCCCATGAGCCGGACGTCGAGCGACAAGGTGATCCGCTCCGCGCCGAACTCATCGAGGAAGCCTCGAACGAGGTCCGGCCGGTCGACGGCGAGGCTTCCGATGACGATCCGGCCGACCCCCGCTTCGAACATCCGCTCCAGCTGGTCGCGGGTTCGGAACCCGCCCGCGACCTGGAGAGTGAGCGCCGAACCGCGGGCGAGGCCCGCGATCAGCGCGTGCTGCACCGGTTCGCGGGCGCGGGCGCCGTCCAGGTCGACGACATGCGCCCACTGCGCCCCGGCGCCGGCAAATCCGGCCAGGGCTTCGGCCGGGTCGGCGGAGTAGGTCGTCGACTCCTCGAAGCGCCCCTGGGCGAGGCGGACGACCCGGCCGCCCATCAGGTCCATCGCGGGATAGAGGATCATCGCCCGAGCCAGCTTCGAAGGAACCGGGCGCCCGCTTCGCCCGAGCGCTCCGGGTGGAATTGCGCTCCGAGCCAGTTGCCGCTCCGGACGACCGCCGGGATCACCCGGCCGTAATTCGCGCTCGCTGCGGTTTCCGGGCCGGAATCGCAAGCGAAGCTGTGGGCGAAATAGACATAGTCCCCCGAGCGAAGGCCGATCGCTTGGTCGCTTACCTCGATCCGGCTCCAGCCCATGTGCGGCACCGGACGGCCCGGCTCGGGCTCGAGCCTTCGCACCCGGCCGGGGACGAGGCCGAGACAGGCGGTGTCCGCCTCGTCGCTTTGCTCGAACAGGAGCTGCATTCCGAGGCATATGCCGAGCGCCGGCTGGCGGAGCCTCCTCAGCACCGGCGCGAGGCCCAGCGCCTCGATCCGCTCCATCGCATAGCCTGCCGCCCCCACTCCAGGCAGGACCACCCGGTCGGCGCCGGCGATCTCCTCCGCGTCGCCGGTCACCACCGGAGCGATCCCGAACCGCTCGAGCGCGATCCCGACCGACCCGATATTGCCGCAGCCGACGTCGACGATGGCGAGCTTCATCTTGCCCCCCTCCCCTTCAGGGGTGAGCGACCCGCCTGCGGGTCGCTGAGGGGTGGGGCATGTGGAAGGGCGAAGCACGGGGAGAATGCTACAGCCCCCACCCCAACCCCTCCCCTGAAGGGGAGGGGCTTATCAAGAATGGTCCTCACAACACCCCCTTCGTGCTCGGCAGCGCATCCCCGTCGCGCGCCAGCGCCTGGCGCAGAGCCCTGCCGAAAGCCTTGAAGCAGGCCTCGGTCTTGTGATGGTCGTTCTCGCCCTCGACACGGACGTGGATGGCCGCTCCGAGGCTGTCGGCGAGGCTTCGGAAGACGTGCCGGGTCATCTCGGTCGGATAGGCGCCGATATGGCTTGCCTCGAACCTTCCGTCGAAGACGCTGTAGGGGCGGCCGGAAAGGTCGATGAGGACATGGGCCTCGGTCTCGTCCATCGGAAGCGAGAAGCCGAAGCGGCCGATGCCTCGACGGTCGCCGAGCGCCCTCGAAAGCGCGCCGCCCAGGGCGATGGCGCAATCCTCGACGCTGTGATGCCCGTCTATGTCGAGATCGCCGTCGCAGGAAAGGATGAGCGAGAAGCCGCCATGCGCCGCCACCTGGTCGAGCATATGGTCGTAGAAGGGGATTCCGGTCTCGATCCGTCGAGGCGACGCCCGGTCGAGATCGACGGCAACCGCGATCCGGGTCTCCTTCGTATCGCGGACCAGCTCGGCGCGCCTTGCCGGGGCGGACCCGCCGGCGGCTCCGAAAGCGGCGAGCGCGGCTTCATTCTCCGCCTCGGTGCCGATGGTGAGTCGAACGCCCCCGGGGGCGGCGTTCGGCCGGAAGCGGACCCGGACTCCCAGGGTCCGAAGCTTCGAGGCGAGCCCGTCCGGATCCTCGACTTCGAGAAACAGGAAATTGCCGCCGCCGGAGCGGACCCGACGGACGAGGCTCGACCCGGCCAGGCGTTCGGCCATGCGTTCGCGATCCGCGACGATGCGCGCGATGCGTTCGCGATGGACGGAGCGCCTCGAGGGAGACAGCGCCGACATCGCCGCCTCTATCGACAGGCTCGGAAGCGGATAAGGCGGCAAGGCGCGAGCCAGGATTGCGATCGTGTCCGGATGGCCGATCGCGCAGCCGATCCGGGCCCCTGCGAGGCCATAGGCCTTGGACAAGGTGCGAAGGACGACGACGTTCTCGGTCCGGGCGGCCTTTTCGGCGAAGCTCTCCTGCTCGGAGAACTCGATATAGGCCTCGTCGACCACTACGATCGTGTCCGCCAAAGCCGAGCGCACCGCGTCGATCTCGGCCGCGGCGACGGGATTTCCGGTCGGATTGTTGGGAGCGCAGATGAAGGCGAGCTTCAGGTCCGGCTCGAGGCTCGCGGTCTCGATGAAGGCTTTCGAGCCGAAGTCGAAATCCGGGTCGAGAGGCGCTTCCAGGATCCGCGCGCCCTGAAGCCGCGCGAAATGGGCGTAGGCCGAGAAAGTGGGGGTGCAGATCGACACGGCGTCGATCCCGGGCCGGCAGAAGGTCCTGACGAGGATGTCGATGGCGTCGTCGGCGCCACGGGTGACGACGAGGTTTTCTGGCGCGACTCCGTAGAGCGCTGCCATCGCTTTCTTCAGTCGCGCCGGCTGCGGCTCCGGGTAGCGGTTGAGGCCGGCCGCCAGCGCGCCTTCCGTCAACGGCGCATAAGGGTTTTCGTTGGCGTCCAGCTTGATCGCGTCGCTTGCGAAGGAATCGTTGGCGTTGGCCGCGATGTCGAATTCGGGAAGCGCGAGGATTTCGGGCCGGGCGAGCCGGCTGGCGAGCGAGGTCATTGCAGCGCATCTTCGAGCCGGGCATCGGCGGCTCGGGCGTGCGCCTCGAGCCCTTCCAGACGCGCCAGGACGGCCGCCGGGCGGGCGATCCGGCGGGCGGCCTCGGGCGTGACGCTCTGGACCCCGATCGCCTTGAGGAAGGTGTGGACCGACACTCCGCTCCAGGCCCGGGCCGCCCCATCGGTGGGAAGGACATGGCTCGACCCGGCCAGATAATCCCCGAACGTCTCCGCCGCGCCGCGGCCCGCGAAGACGGCTCCGGCGTTGCGGATCAGCGCGATCAGGGGCTCGGGATCCCGAAGGGCGAGCGAGAGATGCTCGGGAGCGTAAAGGTTTGCGATCTCCACGGCCTCGGCAAGGTCCTGGCACAGGAGGATCCGGGCCTGGGCTAGCGAAGCTTCGGCGATGTCCCGGCGCGGAAGGGTCGCGAGCTGCGCCTCCACCTCGGCCCGGACCGCCTCGGCGAGCCCGGTGTCCGGAGTGACGAGCAGGACCTGCGCCGAAGCGTCATGCTCGGCCTGGCTGAGCAGGTCGGCGGCGACGACGGCGGGCCTCGCGGAGGAATCGGCCACGACCATGAGCTCGCTCGGCCCGGCCGGCATGTCGATGGCCGGGCCGCCCGGAAGCGAGGCGACGAGGGTCTTGGCCTCGGCCACCCAGGCGTTGCCGGGGCCGCAGATCTTGTCGACCGGAGCGATGTCCCCGGCTCCGAAGGCCAGGGCCGCGATCGCCTGGGCGCCTCCCGCGGTCCAGACCGCCTCGATTCCGCAGATTTCGGCGGCGAGCGCGATGACCGGGTCCAGGCCGCCTTCCGGCCGGGGCGGAGTGACGGCCACGATCTCGCGCACGCCCGCCGCCCATGCCGGCAGAGCGAGCATCAGCAGGGTCGAGAAGAGCGGGGTCCTCCCGCCCGGAATGTAGAGGCCGACCCGATCGATCGGCCTCCAGACCTTCCTTACCGTGAGCCCCGGCATCGTCTCCACCCGATGCTCGGCGGGGAAGCTGCCTTCGTGGAAGGCGCGGATGTTGGCGGCGGCGAGCTCGATCGCCTCCACCTGCTCGGGCGCCAGGCTTCGACGGGCTTCGGCAGCGACGGGCGCGACCCGCACAAGCCTCGGAAGCTCGCCGTCGAGCCGCAGCGCCTGGGCGGCGAGGCCCGCCCAGCCGCGGCTCCGGACGTCCTCGACGATCGCCCGGACCGCCGATTGAAGGCCCGGGTCGCTCCTTTGGGCCGGCCGGGCCAGCGCTTCGCTCCGGCCGGCCGAATTCAGCAGGGTCCAGTCGATCCTCTTCACAGCATCATCTTCTCGATCGGAAGGACGAGGATCGCCGAAGCGCCGGCCGCCTTCAGCTTCTGCAGGGTCTCCCAGAAGACCGATTCCTGGCAGACCGCGTGGACCGCGAAATGGCCCGCGCGGCCATGCAGCGGAAGGATGGTCGGAGCCTCGGCGCCGGGGAGGAGGGCCGTGATCTGCTTCAGCGACTCGCCCGGCGCGTTCAGCATGATATATTTCGATTCCTTGGTCGCCAGCACGCCTTCGATCCGGCTGAGCAGACGGCCGGCCTGCTCGTCCTTCGCGTCGGAAACGGGCTTCCTCGTCCGGATCAGGACCGCCTCGCTGTCGAACACGGTTTCGACCGCTCTGAGGCCGTTCGCCTCCAGCGTCGCGCCGGTGGAGACGAGGTCGCAGATGAACGGCGCGATCTGGAGCCGGGGCGCGAGCTCGACGGCGCCGTTCATCTTGACGACGGTCGCAGCGATCTGGTTGCGGTCGAGGAAGCGCTGGACGATCCTCGGATAGGTGGTGGCGATCCGGGCGCCCTCGAGCGAGGCCGGGCCGGAATAAGCGACCGCCTCGGGCGCCGCCAGCTTCAGCGTGCAGCGGCCGAAGCCCAAAGGCGCGACCACCTCGACCCGCGGTTCGGCCTCGCCGAGCGCGAATTCCTCGAGCACGTTCTCCCCCACGATCCCGAACTCGCACACGCCGTCGCCGACGAAGGTCGGGATGTCGTCGTCGCGAACGAGCATCAGGTCCGCCGGGAAATTCTCCACCCGGGCCGTCAGGGCGTTGCGGCCCTTCTGGATCCGAAGGCCCGAATCCTTGAGAAGCCCAAGGCTGAAATCCGAGAGCCGGCCGTTCTTCTGGATGGCGATGTGGAGCCTCGTCTCGTCAACCAGCATCGCCGCCTCCCATCGCGTCGATCGCCCGCCGATAGCCCCCGTTGCGTTCCTCGCGGAGGAAGCGCGCAACCCGGACGACGGTGGTCGTGCTGACTCCGGTGGCGTCGTGGATCTCCCGATAGGAAAGGCCGGTGCCGTCGAGCAGCCTGGCGACGTGCCAGCGCTCGGCCAGGGTCCGGATCTCCGCCGGAGTGCACAGGTCGATGAGCAGCCGGCCCATCTCGGCCTCGTTGACTGGGGTCAGGAGCGCGGCGCACAGGTCCGCGGCCAGGACGTCCGGATCGCGGGTCGGCGCTGCCGGCCGAGACTTGACTGAGGGCATGACATGTTCCATCGTGATAGTATGGTGAAACGCGCTAGCGGCCAGGGATGTTCCGTGCAAGCCTGTTGAGCGCCGACCCGTCACCCTGGACTTGTTTCAGGATCCAGTTCTCCGCCCGCGCGGCGGCTCGAGCCTGGATGCTGAAACAAGTTCAGCATGACGATAGTAATGCGACTTGGGCCTTGCCTTCCGGCGTTTCTCAAAGGGCGTCGGTAATGTTAAAGACGGATCAGTGACGGCATTTGGCTCAATAGACAGGCTGAAGGGATCCGAGGGGCTGCTCGCCTCTATCGACCATAGCCCCATCGCTTCGGTGATCACCGCGGCCAGGCTGCCCGACAATCCGATCGTGGCCGTGAACCAGGCCTTCTGCGATTTGACCGGATACGACCGGGAGGAGGTGGTCGGCCGCAACTGCCGCTTCCTTGCGGGGCCGGAGACCGAGCCGGCGGCGCAGTCGGCGCTTCGCAACGCGGTTGCCGAAGCCCGCCCGATCCTGGTGGAGCTTACCAACTACCGCAAGGACGGAAGCGCCTTCCTGAACGCGGTGATGATCGCCCCGGTCTTCGGGGAGACCGGCGAAGTCGCCTTCTACCTCGGCTCCCAGATGGACATCGGCCCCTGCGCCGGAATCTCGACCCCGCGCCGCCAGCGGGCGGAGGAGATGGTCCGGGCGCTGACCCCGCGCCAGCGCCAGGTGCTTGCGCATATGATCGCCGGCTATCGCAACAAGCAGATCGCCGGCTTCCTCGCCATCGACGAAAAGACCGTGAAGATGCATCGCGCCAGCCTCTTGTCGAGGCTCGGGGTGGGAAGCTCGGCGGAGGCGATCCGGATCGGAGTCGAGGCGGGGGTGCGGACTTAGGGTGTATCTACTCAGCTTGATACACCCCGTCATTGCGAGCGAAGCGAAGCAATCCAGTGCGGCCTCCGAGGCTACTGGATTGCTTCGTCGCCTCGCTCCTCGCAATGACGGTTCAACCAAAGTCGAGCACGCTCTAGTTGGGCCGACCCGCCTCAATTCCTGCTCAATGATCCCGGCTGATCGCGAAGCGCGCGATCGCCGCCAGCAAGTCGGCGTCGCGCCCGAAGCCCTGAAGATGCTCGCCCGCCTGCTCGACGAGAAGCCGGGCCTGCCGCCGCGCCCGCTCCACTCCGAGCATGGTGACGAAAGTGACCTTGCCCTGATCGTCGTCCTTTCGGAGCTTCTTGCCGACCCGGGCCTCGTCGCCGTCATGGTCGAGCAGGTCGTCGGCGATCTGGAAGGCGAGCCCGAGACAATGGGCGTAGCCGCGAAGGCTGGTCCGGGCCTCGGTCGAGGCCTGGCCCATGATCGCTCCGGCCTCGACGCACCAGCCGATCAGCGCGCCGGTCTTCAGGCGCTGGAGGCGCGTGATGGAATCGAGGTCGAGCGCTTCGGTCGGGAACAGGTCGAGCATCTGCCCGCCCGCCATCCCGCTCGCGCCGGCCGCCCGGGCCAGCTCGCAGACCAGCTCGGCCCGGATGTCGCCGGAGACGGGCATTGCCGGATCGCCCAATATCTCGAAGGCGAGCGCGAGCAGCGCATCCCCGGCGAGGACCGCCGTGGCCTCGTCATAGGCGCGATGGACGGTCGGCTTGCCGCGGCGCAGATCGTCGTCGTCCATGCAGGGGAGATCGTCGTGGATGAGCGAATGGACGTGGACGCATTCGACCGCGAGGCCGGCCCGGATCGCGCTTTCGCGCGGGACTCCGAACAGGTCCGAAGCGGCGATCGTGAGGAGCGGCCTCAGCCTCTTGCCGCCGCCGACCGCCGCATAGCGCATCGCCTGGTAGAGCCGGCGGCGCGGATCGGGCGGGTCGGGCAGGATCGCCTCGAACAGGGAGTCGATCTCCGTCGCCGCCCGGCGCATGGTCGGGCCGAGGGCGACTTCGGCCTGGACCGCATCGATCATCGTCATCCGATCGCCACCCGCTTGAACTCGGTCGTCTCCTCGATCCCGCTCACTTCCTCGATGCGCAGGCGATAGGTCGCTCCGAGCGCCTCGATGATGTCGCCGACGACGCTTTCGGGAGTGGACGCCGCGGCGGCGATCCCCAGCGATCCGCTGCGCGGGAGCCGGGACCAGTCGATCTCCTCGGGGCCCGTGACCCGCTGGACCGCGGGACATCCCGCCGAGCTGGCGACCTCGGCGAGACGGCAGGCATTGGACGAGAAGCCTTCGCCCGCGACGATCATCGCGTCGGCCTGGGCCGCGATCGTTCGGACCGCCGCCTGCCGGTTCGTCGTCGCATAGCAGATGTCGCCCGCCGCCGGCCGGGCGACGTCCCGGAAGCGGGAATGGAGGGCGGCGGTCACCTCCGCCGCCTCGTCGACCGAATAGGTGGTCTGGACGGCCAGAGCGAGCCGGGCGTCCGACGGGAACGGCAAGGCGTCGATCTGCGCGGGGCCGCGTATCACCGTGACCGCTCCCGCGGGAGCGTGACCCAAAGTGCCCTCGATCTCCGGATGCCCGTCATGTCCGACAAGGACGATATGACGGTCGTTGCGGTGGTGCCGCTGCACCTCGCGGTGGACCTTGGCGACCAGGGGACAGACCGCGTCATAGGCGATCAGGCCGCGAAGCGACGCCTCCTCGGCCACCGCAGGAGCGACTCCATGGGCCGAAAGGACGACCACCGAGCCTTGCGGAACCTCGTCCAGCTCCTCGACGAAGACGGCGCCCTCGGCCTCCAGCGCCCTCACCACCCGAAGATTGTGGACGATGGGCCGGCGCACATAGACCGGAGCGCCATGGACGCGGAGCGCGTCCCGAACCGCCTGGATCGCCCGGGTCACTCCCGCGCAAAAGCCGCGGGGCGACGCGAGCAATATATTCAGGGGTGGAAGGCCGTCACGGGCGCCAGCGTCGATCATCGCATCCTTGCTCGTCGCCCCCGCAGAAAAGCCTAGGTGTGCGGGCAAGACGAATCCACATGGACTAAAGCAGGTATTGCATGCGAACGGTTTCACGAGTGAAGCCCGCCCTCAGATCGATGCGTACCTGCCGGAACTTCGGCGCCCCGAAGCGCACCACCGGATTTCGCGAAAAGCCGAAGCCCTCTCGCGGGATGCCGACCAGCACGTCCAGCTTCTTGTTGCGATTCTCGTCGTGAAGGATCGCGAGCGCGTAGCCGCCCGGCGCGAGGCCGTTGATCCGGATCGGCCCGGTAGCGGCGGGGACGGTTCGAGTCACCGCCCGGGGGTCCTTCTTGCAATCGGGGAAGTGGGCGGGGTCGCGGGTCAGGCAGAGGTGCAGGACCCCTTTCCGGTTCCGAAGCTTCTCGATCGAGATCTCGATGTCGGCCGTGGGGCTTCCCGCGCCGGCGAGGACGAGGCCGATCGGCGCGAGGAGGAGCAGCGAGCGGTTGGGCATAGCGCCCTGCGCTACCCCGACGATGGCGGAGCCGCCAGATGGTATTTAGGCTGGGGTCGCAGATGACCGCTCCGAACCCGAAGCTGATCGTCGCCGGCGGCGGCCTCGCGGGCTGCCTGGTCGCCCTCGCACTCGCCCAGCGACGGCCGGACCTGGACGTCCTCATCCTCGACGAGGGGCAAAGCTTCGGCGGAAACCATATCTGGTCCTTCTTCGACGGAGACGTCGAGGAGCGCGACCGTTGGCTGATCGAGCCCCTGGTCGGCCGTCGCTGGAGCGACCACGAGGTGCGCTTCCCCGCCCGTTTCCGGACCCTGGGCTTCGGCTACAACAGCGTCAGGTCGAGCGACCTCGACGGGCGGATGCGCTCCATCCTGGCGCCCGATCGCTATCGGCTCGGCTGCCGGATCGCCGAGGTCGGGCCGGACCACGTAACCCTTGCGAGCGGAGAGCGCATCGCCGCCGCGGCGGTCGTCGATGCCCGGGGCGCGGGCCCGCTTCCCAGGCTCGATCTGGCCTGGCAGAAGTTCGTCGGCCTGACCTGCCGCTTCGAGCGTGATCACGGTATCGCCCGGCCGATCATCATGGATTCCTGCGTCGAGCAGGACGACGGCTATCGCTTCGTCTATTCCCTGCCCTTCAGCCCCACTCGGATGCTGGTCGAGGATACCTATTACTCGACCTCACTCATTCTCGACGTCCCGCTCGTCCGCTGCCGGGTCGAAAGCTATTTGCGGCGGCGCGGCCTGGAGCCCGCGGAGATCGTCGCGGAGGAAGCGGGCGTTCTGCCGATCCTCCTCGGCGGCCGGCTGGAGGATCTTTGGAGCGCTTCCGACCCGCCCGTGGCCCGGCTCGGGCTTCGGGGCGGCTTCTTCCATCCGACGACCGGCTATTCCCTCCCCGACGCGGTCCGGAACGCCGTGCTGCTCACCGAGCAGCGCGATTTGACAAGCGAGGCGCTCCACTCCGTCTTCCGGGCCCGCTCCGCTTCGCTCTGGCGGCAGCGCCGCTTCTACCAGCGGCTCAACCGGATGCTGTTTCGGGCCGCGGAGCCCCGCCGGCGCTACCGGGTGCTGGAGCATTTCTACCGACTTCCCGAGCCCGTGATCGCCCGCTTCTATGCGGGCCGGCTCACCGCCCTGGACAAGCTCAGGATTCTGAGCGGCCGTCCGCCGGTGCCCGTCGGCCGGGCGATGACCGCATTGCGCGAGCGCCGGGCATGACCCGGACGGCCGCAATCATCGGCTCCGGCTTCGGCGGGCTCGCGCTCGCCATCCGCCTTCAGTCGGCCGGGATCGACACGACCGTCGTCGAGGCCCGTGACAAGCCGGGCGGGCGCGCCTATTTCTGGGAGAAGGACGGCCACGTCTTCGACGCCGGCCCGACCGTGATCACCGACCCCGCCTGCCTCGGCGAATTGTGGGCGCTCAGCGGCGACGACATCGCCCGGGACGTCGAGCTGCTCCCGGTCTCGCCCTTCTACCGCCTGTCCTGGCCAGACGGCACGATCTTCGACTATCTCGACGACGACGCCCGGCTGACCGAGCAGATTGCGGCGCTCGATCCGGCGGACGTGGAGGGCTATCGGCGCTTCCTCCATTATTCCGCCGGGGTCTATGTCGAGGGCTATGAGAAGCTCGGCGCAGTACCCTTTCTCGATTTCAAGTCGATGCTGAGGGCGGCCCCCGCTCTGGCGCGCTACCAGGCATGGCGCTCCGTCTATTCGGTCGTCTCGGGCTTCGTCCGAAACGAGAAGCTCCGCCAGGCTTTGTCCTACCACACCCTCCTGGTCGGCGGGAATCCGCTGACCACCAGCGCCATCTACGCGCTCATCCACAAGCTCGAACGGGACGGCGGGGTCTGGTTCGCACGAGGCGGCACCAATGCCCTGGTGAGCGGGATGGTCCGGCATTTCGAGCGGCTGGGCGGCGAGATCCGGCTCGGCGATCCGGTCGAGCGGATCGAGACGGAAGGCGGTCGCGCCTCGAGTGTCCGCACCCGGAGCGGCTGGACCGGCCGGTTCGACGCCGTCGCCTCCAATGCCGACGTCGTCCGCACCTACGACATGCTCGGCCATGCGCGAGGCTGCCAGGCCGCCGCGAAGCTCAGCCGCAAGCGCTTCTCGCCGTCGCTGTTCGTCGTCCACTTCTCGGCGAGCGGCACCTGGCCGGGCCTGCCCCATCATTCCATCCTGTTCGGCCCGCGCTACAAGGAGCTGCTCGGCGAAATCTATCGCGGCACGACCCTTCCCGACGACCCATCCATCTACCTGCACAATCCGATCGCCACCGATCCGGGGATGGCCCCGCCGGGCAAGTCGACCTTCTACGCGCTTGCGCCGGTCCCCCATCTCGGCAAGGCTCCGCTCGATTGGGACGAAGTGGGCCCCGCTTATGCCCGGCGCATGCTCCGGATCATCGAGGAACGGGCCCTGCCCGGCCTTTCGAAGCGCTTGGAGATCCTCTTCCACTTCGGGCCCGCCGATTTCGAAAGCGACCTCAATTCACACCTCGGCTCCGCCTTCAGCCTCGAGCCGCTCCTCACCCAGAGCGCCTGGTTCCGGGTCCACAATCGCGACGACGAGATCGCCAACCTCTATTTCGTCGGCGCCGGCACCCATCCCGGCGCCGGGATTCCTGGAGTCGTCGGGAGCGCCAAGGCGACCGCGGGGCTGATGATCGAGGACCTCCTCGGATGAAGCGCGCCCAGCTCGTCGCGACGGCCGGGGAGACGATCCGGCACGGTTCGAAATCCTTCCACATGGCGAGCCGGCTGTTCGACCGAAGGACCAGGGAGCGGGCCTGGCTCCTCTATTGCTGGTGCCGCCATTGCGACGACGTGTGCGACGGCCAGGCGCTCGGTTTCAGGACGGATCGGGCGCAGGGCACGGTGGAGGCCGTGGAGACTCTCACCCGCCAGGTCCTCGCCGGAGAAACGGTCGGGCTCCTGCCGTTCGACGCCCTGGGCGCCCTCCTCGCCGAATGCCCGGTCCCGCACCGCTACATCTACGATCACCTCGAGGGATTCGAGCTCGACGCCCGGGGCTGGCGTCCGAACGACGAGGCGGACCTGCTTCGCTACTGCTACCATGTCGCCGGCGCGGTCGGCTGCATGATGGCGGTGGTCATGGGAGTGCCGCCCGAGGAGGAAGAGACCCTGGCCCGGGCCTCCGACCTCGGAATCGCCTTCCAGCTTTCGAACATCGCCCGCGACCTTCGCGACGATCACGAGGCCGGGCGCTGCTATGTGCCGGCCGAATGGATCGAGCTTCACGGCCTCGATCGCGAGGATCCGTTGCGGCCGGACCGGAGGGAGGCGCTCGTCGCCGTTGCGGGCCGGCTCACGGATCTCGCTTTGCGCTACGAGGCCTCGGCCCATGCCGGGGTCGCGAAGCTCCCCTTCCGGGCGCGCTGGGCGGTGCTCGCCGCGTCCCGGGTCTACGGCGCCATCGGTCGCCGGGTAGCCGCCCTCGGGCCTTCCGCCTGGGAGAGCCGGGTCACCGTTCCGCGTCGGCAGAAGCTCTCCTTCCTTTTGCCCACGCTGGTCGAAGCAATCCGGACTCGCTGAGCCGATGGCGCATTTCGCGTTCATCGCGCCGCCGCTGCGCGGCCATTACCGGCCGCTCTCCAATCTCGCCGCCGAGCTGATCGCCCGGGGCCACCGCGCCACCTTCCTCCACCATCCGGACGCGGCGCCGCTGGTCGAGGCGCGAGGTGCCGGCTTCGAGGCGATCGGCCGGAACGCTCCGCCGGTCGAGGGCTGGGCCGGGCCGATGGCCAGGATCCGCGGGCTGATCGGCCTGCGCGGAGTGATGGACGGAATGGTCCGATTCACGGACATGTTCTGCAGCGAAGGCCCCAAGGCGCTTCGCCGGATCGGCGCCGACGCACTGATCGTCGACCAGCTCGAGGCGGGCGGCGGACTCGTGGCCGAGCATCTGCGACTTCCCTTCGCCAGCGTCGCCGTCACCGTGCCAATCAACCGCGAGCCGGGAGTGCCCCCGCCTTATCTCGGCTGGCGCTTCGATCCGAGCGACAAAGGCGTCCGGCGCAACCTCGGCGGGTGGCGGGTCAGCGATTTCCTGATGAGGGGCGTCGGCGATTCGATCGAGCGCAACTCGGCCCGCCTCGGCGTTGCGCCGCGGCGACGTCTAGAGGACTGCCTGTCGCCCAGCCTCCAGATCTCGCAGATGGTCGCGGGCTTGGACTTCCCGCGCAAGGCCCTGCCGCCCGGCTTCCATTATACCGGCCCCTTCCGCCACCCGGCGCCGGGCGGGTTCGAGCTTCCTCGCGGCGACGGGCGGCCGCTCGTCTATTGCACGCTCGGCACCCTGCAGGGCTCGCGCTCCGGAATCTTCCGCAAGGTCGCACTGGCCTGTGCAAGGCTCGACCTGCGGCTACTGATAACTCAGGGCAATCGCGGCCGGCTGAAGGCGGGAGACCTTCCCGGAAACCCCATGATCTACGACTGGGTTCCGCAGGAAGCGGTGCTCCCACAAGCGGACCTGGTGGTCTGCCACGGTGGGATGAACACGGTGCTGGAGCCGCTCGCCATGGGGTTGCCGATGGTGGTGATGCCGCTGGCCTTCGAGCAATCGGCGATCGCCGCGAGGCTCGAACAGGCCGGAGTCGCCAAGGCGCTGCGCTGGCGCTTGTCGGCCCGGCGGCTGGCCGGCGCCATCGAGGAGGTCAGGACCAAGCCCGGCTTCGGCGAGCGCGCCAAGGCAATCCAGCTGGAGATCGGCGAGGCGGGTGGAGCGGTGCGGGCCGCCGAGCTCATCGGGGCGGCGCTGGCCTGAACCGTTCGTCGGGAAGCCGCCACCAGGGTGTCGCCGGAGAGCGGTGATGCTCGTGATGATAGCCGAAATGGAAGCAGGTGAGCAGCGAGGCGAGCCAGCCATATTCGCTGCTCCGGGTCCGGTGCCGGTCGCCGAACGGCTCCGCTTCGGAACGATGGGGCAAGAAGGTGCCGAACAGGAAGAGCTGGAGCGAGGAAAGGATCGCCGGCAGGGCCCAGAAGAGCAGAAGGTTCGGATAGGGGGCTCCGAGCAGCAGGGTGTAGATCGCGACCAAAGCGGTCAGCACCGCAAGCTCCCGCAACCCCAAATATTGCCGGAGGAAGGCCAAATACCATGGCCAGAAGGCGGACGGGTGATCGGCGCTGAAATCGGGATCGGCGGCCGTGCCGGGGCTTCGGTGATGCTCGAAATGCTTGGGCCGCAGCCGGTCGAACGAGAAGCCTGCGTAGAGAGCCAGCGCCAGCCGCCCGGCCCACAGATTCACCTTGGGCAGGCCCGGGGCCAGCGATCCGTGCATGGCGTCGTGGGCGACGATGAAGAGTCCGACGTTCAGCCAGCACATCGCCAGGACCAGCACCGGGGCGGCGGCCAGCGCGGCGCCGTCCAGCTTCAGGAAAAAGACGGATCCGACGTGGAGCGCCGCCCAGGCGAGTGCGATGCCTCCCGCCAGCGACAGCCCGATCGCCGTCTGACGGGCGCGGCTCATGGCAGAGATCGTCATCCCGGACTTGATCCGGGCTTTTGTCGGGATAACGTGGTGGCCTGCTCGCGAAGCCGGCGCCTCAGGCGCCGCACCGGGGGCGCGTAAAGGAATCCGAACGAAACGGCCCCTTCCCGCCCCTTGACCGCATGATGGAGCCGGTGGGCCTGGACGAGGCGCTTCAAATAGCCGCTTCTGGGCGTGAGATCGAAGCCGAGCCTGCGGTGGACCAGCCCGTCGTGAAGCAAGGCGTAGAGCAGGCCGTAGACGACAGTCCCGACGCCCACCCACCAGAGCGGCGGCCACAGGCCTGCGAGCAGGGTGAAGAAGAGCAGGCTGATCGCGGCGAAGACCAGGGCGTAGAGATCGTTCGTCTCGAACCATCCCTCGCGCGGCTCGTGGTGGGAGCGGTGCCAGCGCCAGCCCCAGCCGTGCATGACGTGCCTATGCACCGCCCAGGCCATGAGCTCCATGGCGGCTACCGTTCCAAGGACGATGCAGAGTGCGACGATCCAGCCTCCTGCCATGGGTGAAAGATAGGGCCGCCCCCCGCCCGCGTCCACGAAATGGCGCCCGTTACGGTATAAAGCAGGTAGGAGCGATACGAGGCCGTATCGAAATTCAGCCGACATAGCCCCTGCAGATTCCTCCCCCGGTTTTCCGGCGGAGAATTGGAAGCGCAAACCTCCGCCTTATCGTCACTGTCAGGTTGTCTTGACACGACCCATGCTCCACCGTATGTCAGGTTCTCCTGACACAACCCTTGGCTCAGCGAGGTGAATGATGCTCTTCTACCGGTCCCATCGGGGTTTGCGTGGCCTGTCTGTCGCCACGGTTCGAACCCTTTCCGCGACGAGCCTCGCGGCTTATCCGGCAGGCGCGCTCTTGCTGGCCCTGAGCCCGGATGGGCTCGGTGCAAGCCTGGCAGGCTATGGACTGATCCTGCTCGCCCTGGCCGCCTGGGCACCGCTACTCCGCTCCTCGGTCCAGCGGATCGTCGCCGAAGACACCAAGGTGCTCGACGAATATGAGCTGGGTCTGCGCGGCCGGGCGCTCGGCGCATCCTATGCGGCCTTTGCGGCGCTATCGCTGCTGCTGGTTCTTTATGCGGCCATCGCAAGCGACAAAGGCTTCTGGCTTCCCGACAGCTATGACGAGTATAACGGCGTTTTCTGGGGGCTTTTCCTTTACGCCTCGGTCCTCCCGACCGCTCTGCTGAGCTGGATGGTCGAGCCGACCTTCGCCGACGAATAGGCGGCAGAGCGCCCATGGAAAATCGAGTCAGAGAATTGCGAACCCAGCGCGCGTGGAGCCAGGCGGAGCTGGGAGAGCGGCTGGCGGTCTCCCGCCAGGCGGTAAACGCGATCGAGAACGGCAAGCATGATCCTTCCCTCTCTCTCGCGTTCCGGATCGCGCGACTCTTCGATCAGCCGGTGGAAACGATATTCGACCAGCCGCCGCCCTGAAGCCGGCTGCCGGGTGGAGCGCGAGCGTCTGTACCTCACCCCGTCATTGCGAGGAGCGAAGCGACGCGGCAATCCAGCGGATCTCGGAGGCCCACTGGATTGCTTCGCTTCGCTCGCAATGACGGGGTGATCGATCCGATCACGCCTTAGAAATTGAACCGCACGCCGCCCGTGAACCGCCGGCCGAACCGCTCCCATTCCAAGGTATAAGCGGACTCGCGCACATAACGCCGCCCCGGATTGTTCAGAAGATTCGAGGCGTCGACATAGATTTCGAAGTTCCTGGTGAGCGCATAGCGCGCGGAGAAATCGAGCTCGTCGTCGGTCGCCCAGAACTGGTTGCCACCGTCGGCCTCCGCGCCGAGCGTGTCGAGCCATTCGGTACGCTTCTGGTAATTGAGGCGAAGCGACAATCCATATTTCTCGTAATAGCCGCCGATGTTGAACACGACGTCCGACGTCCCCGGAAGCGAAACCCGGGCGCCGTCCGGAGCCGTCGCCCGGCTCCAGTTGAGGGTGACGTTCGCCGACACTCCGAAGCCGCCGAGCCAGTCCGGAAGCCCCAGGCCGGCGGTGTAGGGCTCCAGCTGCTGCTGGACCGCGGCTTCGAAGCCGTAGATCCGGCCGCTGCCGCCGTTGGCGATGGTGCTGAACACATATTGCGAGCGGTCGACCCCGCCGCTGTTCAGCACGTCGAGCCCGAAGGTGCGGGTATCGTCGAACAATACGTCTTCCAGCTTCTTGTAGAAGGCGCCGACCATGAAATAGCCCTGCGGCTTCATGTACCATTCGAAATAGGCGTCCACTCCATAGGCGCGCTCCGGCCTGGCCTCCGGATTGCCGCCCGAGACGGTCTGGTTGGCGTCGTTGAAGGTGAAGTTCGGACGGAGCTGGTCGTAATCCGGCCGTGCGGCGCCGCTGTTGAACGAGAGGCGCAGCTTCTTGTCGGCCGCGACGTCGAAATTGAGGTGGAGGCTCGGGAAGACGAGGGTGTAATCGTCCTCGACCTCGATCGGAGTCGCCGTCCCGCCCAGCGTCACGAAGGCTCGGCCGCGATTCTTGACATGCTCGACCCGGGCGCCGCCGAGAATGCTGCCCCAGTCGTAGCCGACCCGGGCCATCGCGTAGCCGGCGAAGACCTGCTCGCGGACGTTGTAGAAATTGCCCAGGAGCGGGACATAGTCGGCGATGGTGTCGGCCAAGGCGACATTCGCGCGCATCCTCGCGATGTCGAAATAGCGGAAGGTGTAGCCGAGCGGGATCTCGCCCTTGAACGGGGTATCGAGCGAGTCGGGCGGGAACGTGGTCGAGATTCCCAGGCTCGCCGCCTGGGCGCCGGTGATCGACAGCTGGAGCTCGTTGGCTTCCTTGGTGCGCTGGTCATATTGCCCGCCGACGCTGATCCGCCCCTCGCCGCCGAACAGAGGCAGGCTGCGCGAAAGGTCGAACTTGCCGGTATAGGCGCTGGTAATGTCGACGAAGTTGCTCGAGGTCAGCGAGCTGAGCGTTCGGGCGAATTCGTTTATGTCGGTGACGGGCGCGCCCGCGCTGAAGCGGCCGCCGCCGCTCAAGGTCCGGAACAGCTGCACCCGGGCGAGCTGCGGATCGCTGAGGTCGTAGGCCAATGTGGGCCGGGCGGTGCGGGTCGACGGGCTGTCGTAGCGCGCCTCGCCGACCACCGAGCGGTCGTCCTTGGCCCGGGTGTAGTTCAGCCGCCAGCCGAGCACCCATGATCCTTCCGCGCCGAAGCTGTGATCGCCGCCGAGCGTGTTCGTGAAGATCGACTGCTCGAAGGCGCGAAGCGTCGCGCGCTGGTTGATGTCGATCCCGTAGACGATTCCCTGGAAAGGCGTGTTGCCGATGCAGATGTCGGCATAGCCGCTGTTCGTCGGATTCGTCGACGGAGTCACCGTGCAGGGCGGGTTGGCGGGACGGTTGAGGTCGCCCTGCCGGTCGTCGAGGTCGAAGATGTAATTGTCGCGGGCTTCGTCGTCGGTGAAGGCAGTGAAGATCGACTGAACGAAGATGCGGTGGCCGTCCGAGGGCTTCCAGTCCATTCGGCCGCTGTAGGAATAATTTTTTCGGGTCAGCCGGTAGAGCTTGTTCTCGGTCTCGCGGCCAAAGATGCGGTCTGAAGCGCCAGGCTGGAGATCCTGCGCAACCCGCTCCCAGTCGGTCTCGAAATTGTCGGTGACCATGTCGCGCTGATAATAGCTGCCCGAGACGAGCAGCCCGATCTCGCCGATCCCGGTGTCGAACCGGTTCGAGAGGATCAGCTGTCCCTCATATTCCTGCCGGCTGCCGAGCTCGACATAGCCGCCGCCGAGCTTTCCGGCGACGTGGAGGCCCGAATAATCGAGGGCCGAGCGGGTCTTGATGTCGACGTTGCCGGCCACCGTCTCCCCGGTCATGTCGGGAGTCACGGCCTTTCGGACGATGATCTGCGAGGCGATCGCGGAGGGAAGGCTGTCGTAGCGCGTGTCGCGGCCCTCGGGGCTGACGATCGAGACTCCGTCGATCGACAGGGTCGTCCAGTTGATCGGAGCGCCGCGCAGGCTGATGTAGCGCGCCTGGCCCTGGTCCCGCTGAACGGCCACGCCCGGCAGTCGGCCGGCCGCCTGGGCGATGTTCTGGTCAGGAAGCCGGCCGACGGCATCGGAAGCCGCGACGGCGACGAGCGAATCGGAATTGCGCTGGACGGCCAGGGCCGCCGCCTCCGATTCGGCGATCGGGCGGCTGCCGGTGACGACGATGTCCGATTCGGCATCGGCACCGGCCCCCGCCTCCGCTTCGTCCGTCGGCAAGGCCGTTGTCTCGGCGGCCACGGCCACCTCCTGCGCGGCATAGGCAGGCGTTGCTGCCAGCGCGCCAACGGCAACGCCGCAGAAAAGCGCGATTCGTCCGCGACCCGCGCCCAGGCGAGCACCTGAAATTTTCATCGATCGACCCCCATCTGTCCGGCGGCTTTCGCCGGGCTCGACGGGGTCGCTACAAGGCGTGCGTGTCCGGCCGATGAGGGCACGGGGACAGACCGATGACTCCGGGCGACCGACTTTATGACACCCGTGACGGCAGGAAGATTCGTCACCCGGATGTCACGAATGGCGGCGATAGCGGCTGGTGCTAAAGGGGGATTCTCGATGATTCGAAATGCATGCGCGGCCGGGCTGCTGATCTTGCTATCGGGCTGCTCGCATGCGCCCACGACCGGCGAGAAGATCGCGCTCGCGGCGCCCGCCATGGTCGTACGGGCGGCGGCGGAGACCGTCCCCGTGCAGAGCCTCCGGGCGGATGCGGCCGACGATCCCGCGATCTGGCGGAACCCGGCCGACCCCGCGGCCAGCCTGATAGTCGGCACCGACAAGAAAGCGGGGCTCTACGTCTACGGGCTCGACGGACGGATCCGCGACTTCCACGACGCCGGCCTCGTCAACAACGTGGACTTGAAGAGCGGCATCCCGATCGGCGGCTTGCCCGCCATTCTCGTCGCCGCCAGCGATCGCAACGATCTCCGACGGGCGAAGATCGCGCTGCTCCGGCTGGACCCTTCGACCGGGAAGCTCACGCCGCTCGGCACCGTCGCGGCAGGTACGGGCGAAGCCTATGGCCTCTGCCTCTCCCGTCAGGGCGCCGGCCTCCACGCCTTCGTCGTCCTGAAGGACGGAACGATCAACCAGGTCCGACTGACGCTCGAGGGCGGAGCGCCCGCCGGCGAGATCGTCCGGACGATGAAGCTCGGCACCCAGTCCGAAGGCTGCGCCGTCGACGACCGGACCGGCCGCCTCTACGTCGCCGAGGAGCGGGTCGGGCTATGGCGCTTCGACGCCCGAGCCGACGGTTCGGCCACTCCGGTGAAGATCGCTCCGGCGGACGGCCGCAATCTCGTCGCCGATGCCGAGGGCGTCACTCTTGCGCCCGCGGGCGAGCGCGCGGGCTATCTGATCGTTTCGAGCCAGGGCGACAACGCCTACGCCGTCTACCGCCTCGAGGACGAAAGCTATGTCGGACGCTTCCGGATAGCGGCGGGCGCAGTCGGGGCGACGGAGGAGACCGACGGGATCGAGCTTGCCCTGGGCGACTTCGGCCCGGCCTTCCCCGGCGGCCTGTTCGTCGCCCAGGACGGGATGAACGCTCCCGCTGCCCAGAATTTCAAGCTGGTCGCCTGGGGGGAGATCGCGGCTGCGCTCGGAATTGCGCCTTAGGGCCAGATCGTCGCCGACCGCTTCGTCATTGCGAGGAGCGAAGCGACGAAGCAATCCAGTGGAGCGCCGAGGCAGCACTGGATTGCTTCGCTTCGCTCGCAATGACGGTTCAGTCGCATCCTCAGATCCGCACCGAGCTCCACGGCCCGGTGATCGCAAGCGTCTTGCCCGGGCGGTAGACGTTGAGGAACAGGGTTCCGCCATCGGGAGAGAAGCAGGCCCCCGCCAGTTCGGTATCGGCGAGCAGCCGCGCGATCGTATAGACCCGTCCGTCGGGCGAGACGCCGCGAAGATAGTTGCGCGCATTGCCCGACCGGTCTTCGCAGACGATCAGATGTCCCCAGGGCGCGACGGTGATGTTGTCGCCATAGTCAAGCACCGCCGAGCTCGAGGATTCCACGAAGTTCTGGAGAATCGCCGGCGCCTTCGTTTCGCCCGGGCGACCCTCCGCGGGCGAGGGCTTGTAGCGCATGATCTGCCCGATCTTGGCCGCTCCCCCCGATGTGCAGGTGAAATAATATTCGCCGCGGCCCCGGTGGATGCCCTCGCCCCGCGCGAAGATCGCCGCGCCGGCGGCGGCTCCACGCTTGCGCAGATCGTCCTCGGGGCTGTCGATACCTTCGAGATCGATCCAGCGCACCGCCCGGCTGGTCCGCGCCGGAAACGTCACGCCGCTCCAGTTGCGGGTATCGGCGGGGGAGTCCACGAAGGCCAGCGCCTGAAGCCGGCCGCCCTGGGCCAGGGCGCCGCGGCGCCTGGGCAAGAACCGGTAGAAGAGCGAATCTTCCCGATCCTCCGTCAGGTATACGATACCGGTTCGCGGATCGACGGCCGCAGCTTCGTGACGAAAGCGGCCCAGCGCCGTCAGCGGCACGGCGGCTGCGACTCCCCGCGCCTGCGCCGGGACTTCGAACACCCACCCGTGGGCGCGCCCGACGGCCGGCGCCTTGATGCTGGATTCCTCGCAGCTCAGCCAGCTCCCCCACGGCGTCGGACCGCCCGCGCAGTTCACGGCCGTTCCGGAAAGGCTCAGATAGACGGATTCGCGCCGCCCCCGCGCCAGATCGTAGACGATCGTGGAGGTCCCACCCGGGAGCGGCCGCCCGGCCGTATCGGCGCCGAAGAACGGCTTGGCGACGATCGCCCTCTCCAGGCGTTCGAGGCCGCCGGTGGGTCCCAAAGCGCGATCGTTCGGGCCGAGCTCATGATTGCGGACCAGCGCCACCCGGTTCCGGCCGAGGGGGAAGCAGCCCATCCCGTCGAACTTGTCCGGAGTGACGAACCCGTCGTCCATCATCTCGCCCGCCGACGAGATCGTCCGGTAGGAAAATCGATCCGGAAGGTCGAGCAGCCCGCCTCGGTCGGGACGAAGCGGTCCGTAGCCTCGAGCCTGGTTCACATAGCCGGGATCCGCCTGGGCGGCCCTGGCGATACCCGCAAATGCCAGGGACCCGAGCCCGAGGCGGCCGAAATCTCGGCGATTGATCAGCATGAAGTCCTCCTTCGAGCGCCATGCGGATGCGGCGTGACGCGCTCGTGACAAACCTGCGCTTATCGTCATCCCGGCAAAGGCCGGGATCCATGAACGTCGATGCTCTTAATGGAAGCGCGACCTCATCGCCTAATCTGCACCGTCCGTGTTCATGGATCCCGGCCTTCACCGGAGGTGAAGTTTATCCTGAGCGCCGCCGCAGGCGGCGTCGAAGGGCCGGGATGACGTTCTTTACGTCGCGACGCCCCCCAAATCCATGCAGTCCGGACCTCGACGGCAGCCCACCCTCACTCCTTCGGCACACGCAGCCCCCGCTCCATCAAGGCGATATGGGCGTCCGCGAATCGGTCGATGTCGATGGGCTCGTAGGCGCTGAAGAGGTTGGAGAAGATCGCGGCGACGATGGTGGGCGCCATTAGGATCTGCGGAAACTCGTCGACTCCGTCCAGCCTCAGCTCGCCTTTTTCCTCTCCGCGCCGAAGGACGATCCGGATGAGCTCCATTCCCCGCGACAGGATCTCGCGGTGGTAGAATTCGGTCAGCCAGGGAAAGTGCTGACCCTCCGCGATGACCATGTGAAGCAGCCGCTTCCGGTCCGTGCCGACCATCTCGCGGTACATGGTACGTCCGATCAGCTTCAGCTGGTCGATCGCCGGAGTGGCCTGGTCCGCCTCGATGACCCGAATCATCCGCTCGATGATCGGGACCACGTTGATCCGGACCACCGCCTCGAACAATGCCTCCTTGCTCGGAAAATAGAGGTAGACCGTCCCTTTCGACACCTCGGCGCGCCGGGCGATGTCCTCGACGCGAGTCGCGGCGAAGCCCTTGTCCAGGAACGTTAAACGCGCGGCCTCGACGAGCTCCGAGGGACGCGCGTCCTTACGCCGCCTGCGCCTGCCGCCTTCATCGTCCAAAAGCCTCTATCCCTTTGCCTGCCGGTCGTGTTAATGACCCATTGGTCAGTAAATGACTAGCCGTTCCGAAGGTGGCTGCCCATGGGCTGGATTGCACTCCGAATGCTGACCGGGGACAAGGTCAAATATTACGGCCTGATCTTCGGCATCGCCTTCTCCACGCTGCTGATCGCCCAGCAGTCCACCCTGTTCGTCAACCTGATGCTCCGGGCATCGGCGGCGATCTGGGACGTCACCGATGCCGACATCTGGGTGATGGACCGGGAGGCCGAGCAGATCGAGGGGACCCGCCCGCTCCCGTCCACCGATCTCTATCGGGTGCGCGGAGTCCCGGGAGTCGACTGGGCGGTGCCGATCCTCCGGCAGGGCGCGACGGTGCGAACCCGCGGCGGCGAGCTCGAACAGGTTTCGGTCATCGGTCTGGACGACAGCACGTTGATCGGCCTTCCGAAAAATGTGCTCAAAGGGAGCCTGGCCGATCTTGCGGCGCCGGACGCGATCTTCATCGACGACGTGGGCTCCCGAAAGCTGTTCCCGGGAGTCGCGGACCTCATCGGGCAGGAGATAGAGCTCAACGACCGGCGGGCGGTGATCCGGGGGGTCGTCGACGCCAATCCGAGCTTCACGTCCGGGGTGCTGCTCTACACCCGCTACTCGAACGCCCTGAACTACGTTCCGGGCACCCGCAACCGGATGACCTTCGTCCTGGCCAAATCGGCGCCCGGGGAGCCGAACGCGCAAGTCGCCCGACGGATCGAGTCCGCGACCGGGCTGAAGGCGCGGACCCAGCAGGAGTTCGCGCTCGACTCGATCGGCTACGTCGCCGCCAATACCGGGATCCCGATCAATTTCGGGCTGACGGTGATCCTCGGCTTCATCGTCGGGGTGGCGATCGTCGGGCTGACCTTCAGCCTCTTCATCCGGGACAATATCAAGCAGTTCGGGGCGCTGAAGGCGATCGGGGTCACGAACGGCAAGATCCGGGGAATGGTGGCGCTTCAGGCGGGCTGGATCGGCTTCATCGGCTATTCGATCGGGATCGGGCTGGCGACCGGCTTCATCATGTTCGGAAGCACAAATTCGGACACGTTCAAGGGCTTCTACACGCCCTGGCAGATCCTGTTCGGGGTCGGTGTGGCGGTGCTGCTCATGGTCTTCGCGACCGGCTTCCTGGCGCTTCGCAAGGTGCTCAAGACCGAGCCCGCCGAGGTCTTCCGCTGATGGACCGCCCAGCCATCTCCGTGCGCGGGATCGTCAAGGATTTCGGCGCCGGCCAGACCCGAGTGCGCGCACTCCACGGGATCACGAGCGACATCTATCCAGGCGAGCTGACGTATCTCGTCGGCGAGTCCGGATCGGGCAAGACGACTCTCATTTCGATCATCGCCGGAATACTCTACCCGACGGAAGGATCGGTCTGCGTCTTCGGGTCGGAGATTTACGATCTTCGAGAGAACGACCTCGTCCGCTTCCGGCTCGCCAACATCGGCTTCATCTTCCAGCAATATAATCTCATCCCGACCCTCACCGCCGCCGAGAATGCGAGCGTTCCGCTCGTCGCCGCTGGCATGTCGCGCGCCCGGGCCGTGGCGCGCGCTTCCGAGACCCTGGCGCAGCTCAACATCGGCGACCTGGCGGAGCGCCTGCCGAGGCAGCTTTCGGGCGGCCAGCAGCAGCGGGTCGCGATCGCCCGGGCCCTCGTCCACAGCCCCAGGCTCGTCGTCTGCGACGAGCCCACCGCCGCGCTCGACGCCGCTTCCGGCCGAAGGGTCATGGACCTGCTTCGGGCCGTGGCGCTCGAGAGCGAGCGGGCGGTGATCATCGTCACCCACGACAACCGGATCTTCGACCTGGCCGACCGGATCCTCAACATGGAGGACGGGCGGATCGTCAGCGACGGCAAGAGCTTCCCGACGGAGCATTGAGATGAAGAAAGTCCCCATCCCCCGCCAGCTCCTCCCTTTCGTCGCGATCGCGGCGTTGGTCGTGGCGGTGTTCTTCGTCGTGACGACCCAGCCGGATCGGGCGCTCACCAAGCCAGCCAATACGCCTCCGACCGTCCCCTCGGCCCAGGCGGGGAGCGGCGCCGTCTCCGGAGCGGGGGTCGTCGAACCGTCGAGCGAGCTGATCGAGGTCGGGGCCCAGCGCCCCGGGGTCATCACCGACATGCTGGTCAAGGCCGGCGATCGGGTCTCGAAGGGGCAGCTCCTCTTCACCATCGACGACCGCGACGCGCAGGCGCGGCTCGTCGAGGCCAGGGCCGCGGCGAGCCTGGCGCGCCAGCGGATCGAGGCCGCCCGGGTGGACGTCGCGTCCGCCCAGCGGCTGCTCGATCTCTACACGTCGGTCGAGGATCCCCGGGCCGTCGCCCGGCAGCAGGTGATCGACCGGCGGGCGCAACGCGATCAGGCGGCGGCCCGGCTTCAGGTGGCGCGCGCCGAGCTCGGGCAGGCCGAGGCCCAGGTCGGAAGCGCCCGGACCAGCGCGGGGCTTCACCAGGTCAGGGCGCCGCGCTCCGCCACCGTGCTTCAGGTGCGGACCCGGGCCGGAGAATATGCGACGGCGGGCCCCGGCCCCGGCAACAGCGATCCGCTGATGGTGCTTGGGGAGACGATCCCGCTCCATGTCCGGATCGACGTCGACGAATCCGAGATCGACCGGGCGGCGCTCGGCCAGCCGGCGATCGTGTCGCCGCGCGGCAATGCAGGGAGACGGGTGAAAGCGACGTTCGTCCGGGCGGAGCCGCTGGTGGTCCCGAAGAGGTCGCTCACCAACGAATCGAGCGAGCGGGTGGACGTCCGGGTGCTCCAGCTCGTCTATGCGCTTCCGCAGGACGTCGCCGGCTTCTTCGTCGGCCAGCAGGTCGACGCCTTTCTTCCGGCTCGATCGCCGCAGCGGAGTGCGGCCCGGTGAGGCGGGCGCTCCTCCTCGCCGCCCTGGCCCTTACCGGCTGTTCCACGACCCCGCCCAGGACCGAGGCCGTGCAGACGCTACCGCCCGCTTTCTACACCGCCCCGGGCATGGGCCTGGCCCCCGCCGAATGGTGGAAGCGGCGGTTGCGGGACCCGGCCCTCGCCAGGCTGATCGAGGCCGCGCTCGCCGATTCCCCCGATCTCGCCGCCGCGCTCGCCCGGGTCGAGCAGGGCCGGGCCGGCCTTCGGGCGACGGAAGCCGAGCGGCGCCCGGCGCTGAACGGATCGGCGGGCGTCACCTACAACCGGACCGCGACCGAGCAGTTCGGCTTCGATACCGGAGGCGGCGTCCCGGGCGCGGGCGGGCCAAGCATCGACCGGGAGCGAATTCTCTATCGGGCCGGAGTCGACGCCGGCTGGGATCCGGATCTGTTCGGCCGGCTCCGGGCGGACAGGCGCGCCGCGGCGGCGAGGCTCGACGCCGCGGGCCTCGAAGCCGCTTCGGTGCGCCTGACCCTCATCACCGACGTCGCCCGCAACTTCGTCGCGGCGCGGTCGGCCGTGGCTCGCGAAGCCCTGGCGGTGCAGAATGTGGAGAGGGCGCGCGACACCGCGTCGGTCACTCGAAGCCGGGTCCAAGCGGGCCTCGTCGCCGGGATCGACGAGCAGCGGGCGCAGTCGCTGGTTGCCGAGACCGCCGCGACAACGGCCCCCATCCAGGCGGAACGGGCCGCCCGGATTGCGGCACTGACAACTCTCACGGGGGTTGCGCCGAGCGAGGTTGCGCAGCTGGTCGGATCGAGCCCGAGCCAGCCGAGCTTCGATCTGCCCGCCGCCGGAATTCCGTCCGATCTGCTCGTCCGGCGCCCCGACATCGCCGCGTCGCTCGCCCGAGTAGGGGCGGCCGACTCGGAAACCGCCTCGGCCATCGCCAGCCGATTTCCGCGACTGACGATCACTTCGACTATCGGGCTGGTCGCCAGCTCGCTCGCCGGCCTCTTCAGCGGGGACGCACTGAGCATCGTCGCCGGACCCGGGATCGCGGGTCCGATTTTCGACTTCGGCCGCAACCGGGCGCAAGTGCAGCTGTCCCGAGCCCGGGCCGCCGAGGCCGTCGCCAATTATCGGTCGACCGTGCTTCGCGCCTTCGGAGAGGTCGAAGCCAGCCTGGCCGCCGCCGAGGCTCGGAAGCGGCAGCTCCGGGCCCTGGGGAGGCTTGTCGCTTCCAGCCAGGAAACCGCCAGACTCGCCCGGATACAGTATCGAAGCGGGCTGACGGACTTTCTCGGAGTCCTCGATTCGGAAAGGGCGCTGCTTCGGGCACGGGACCAGCAAATTTCCGCCGAGGCCGAGCTGGCGGACTCCGAGCTCGCGCTCTTCCGAGCCATCGGCGGGGATTTTCAGGGCTAGAGCATGAACCTCTTTGACTGCCCCGTCATTGCGAGGAGCGAAGCGACGCGGCAATCCAGCTGACCTCCGAGGCCCACTGGGTTGCTTCGCTTGGCTCGCAATGACGGAGCAACCAGATGATCAGGCTCCAGCGCCTGGACGACAAGCAGGCCGCGCAGCGACCCCGGTCCATCGTCGCCGCCCAATTCGGAGGGAACCGTCCCGTCGCCACCGCGCTTTGAACCGCGAACAAGCGGATCAGCCCGGAGAGCATCGACATGACGGCAGGCAAGGAAGCAACGCTCTATCGGATGGTCCTCCCGGACCACACCTGCCCCTTCGGGGTGCGAGCCAAGGAAATGCTGGAGGCGAACGGCTTCACCGTCGACGAGCATATTCTCGGTTCCCGCGAGGAGGTCGAAACCTTCAAGTCCGACCAGGCGGTGGAAACCACTCCACTGATCTTCATCGGCGGCGAGCGCATAGGCGGAAGCGACGAGCTCGAGCGCTACCTGGCGGAGGCCTGAGCCTGTCGGGGCCCGATCGCGCCGGCGCGAGCTTTTCGGTAACGGGTCTTGCGAAATAGTCAGAGAACCGGCTATAAATCTTTGACACCGGTGACATTTTTCGGCCGGCGGGGTGGGGCCGCGTCTTCCGTCTCTCTTGCAGGACGGCGCGCACCGCAGGCGAATCGAGCCCCCGCTACGGTTGTCTATGACACCGGTATCAGCGCGTTGCGCCTGACCGGAATGCCGGCAGGTTCCCAGGAGACGGAGGTTCAATTGGCTCTTACTGTCAAAGCCGGATTCACTTGCACGGCGTCCTCCGGGGCGATGGTCCTCGCCGCCGTGATCGCGGCCAGCCCGGCGGCTGCCCAGACCGGCCCTGCGGAGCCGAGGCCGGGCGCGCAGGCCGGCCAGGCGCCTGCCGCCGAAACGCCGGGCACGGAGACGCCCGCCGATGCGGCCACGGCCCAGGAAACCGTTCCCGACGGCGCTGCGGCGACTAGCGCGGCGGCCGGGGAAGCGTCCGGCGAAGAAATCGTCGTCACCGGTTTCCGCGCCTCCCTGCAGAACGCGCTCAGCCAGAAGCGCCGCTCGAACCAGATCATCGACGCCATCACGGCCGAGGACATTGCGGATTTCCCCGACGCCAACCTTGCCGAATCGATCCAGCGCCTGCCGGGCGTCTCGATCGACCGCGACAATGGCGAGGGCCGGTCCATCACCGTCCGCGGCCTGGGCGGCGATTTCCAGATGGTGCGCCTCAACGGCGCCGACGCTCAGGCCGTGTCCGGCAACGGCGGCTCCGACTCGGGCGCGAATCGCAGCCGCGGCTTCGACTTCAACACCTTCGCTTCCGAGCTGTTCGGCGGAATCACGGTCACCAAGACGACTTCGGCGATGAACGACGAGGGCTCGCTCGGCGCGATCATCGATCTCGTCACCGGCCGCCCGCTCGCCTTCAAGACCGACCGGATAGCCCTTGGGGCGGAGGCCGAGTATCGCGAGAACGGCGGCACATGGAATCCGCGCCTCACCGCTCTCTTCTCGAAGCGCATCAGCGACAATTTCGGGATCCTGGGCTCGATCGCCTATCAGGACCAGGAGCAGCAGATCGACCGCTACCAGCGCAGCATCGGAGCGTTCGAATATCTCTACCGCAACTCGCTGATCGCCGGCACCAACAATATCGCTGCCGGCAATCCCGGAATCTTCGGCTTCGCCCGGCCCGGAGGCACGGGGGCGACCTTCGGCTCCGATCCGGCCGCCTACGCCCTGCTCAGCCCGACGACGATCATCCCGGCGCTTCCCTCGATCGGCCGCCAGGACCTGTCCTACGAT
>DASQZF010000146.1:0-28262 GCA_035638835.1 Allosphingosinicella sp.
ATCCGTCCCTCGGCGCCCGGCGGGCCGTCACCTACAGCAAGGGCGCCCTATTCATGGACTCGCTCCGCCGCGAGCTCGGCGAGGCGGCGTTCTGGGCCGGCCTGAAACGCTTCACGCGCGAATTCGCAGGGAAGGCCGCGACCAGCCGCGACTTCCAGCGCATCTACCAGGAGAGCAGCGGACGTGATCTGTCAGCCCTGTTCGATCAGTGGGTCCATTGAACGGGACGATTATCGGACGTTGACCGGAGCCATGACCCGATCTAGTTGCAAACAGCAACCTACAAGCGGGGTCGAAATGAGTTCCGAGCGGCGGATGGGCGTGGCGACGCGCGAGGAGATCGCGAACCTCACCGGGCTCGAGATGCTCCGGGCGATGATCGCCGGCGATCTGCCCTCGCCGTCGATCGCCGCGACCATGGGCTTCCGGCTCCTCGATGTGGCTCCAGGCCTGGCCGTCTTCGAAGGCGCGGCCGGTCCGCATCTGCTCAACCCGCTCGGCGGAGTCCATGGCGGAGTGGCGCTGACCCTGATCGACAGCGCCGCGGGCTGCGCCGTCCACACCGAGCTTCCGGCCGGAATCGGCTACACGACGGTCGAGACCAAGGTGAATTTCACCCGGCCGGTCCCGCCGGACGGCTCCCTCATGCGTTGCGAAGGCCGGGTGGTGACCCGGGGCCGCCAGATCGCGACGGCCGAGGCACGTCTGCTCTCGTCCGAGGGCAAGGTCCTGGCCCACGGCACCTCGACCCTGATCATCCTCCCGCCGCGAGCCTAAGCTCCGGCGGCGGCACGCTTGCGCTGCCCTCGCAACGCATGTTAGTCGCCGCCGCCTTCCTCCGGACGCTTGCGTCGGCGCCGGACCCTCACCAGGTATAGCCCATGTTCTCATCACCCGCTCACGCATCGACCGGCGCGGCAGCCTCCGGGGGCCTTGCCTCCGTCCTGGTGCAGTTCGCGCCTCTGCTGCTCATCTTCGTCATCTTCTACTTCCTGCTCATCCGGCCGCAGAGCCGGCGGGTGAAGGAGCATCGCGACATGATCGCGGCGGTGAAGCGCAACGACGTCGCGGTGACCACCGGCGGGCTGATCGGCAAGGTCACCAAGGTGGAGGAAGCCGAGATCGAGCTCGAGATCGCGGCCGGCACCCGCGTCCGGGTCGTCAAGGGGATGCTCAGCGAAGTCCGTCCGCACGGCGCCAAGCCGGCGAACGACTGACGCCATGCTGGACTTTCCCCGCTGGAAGATGTGGGCGGTAAGCCTTTTCTGCCTGTTCGGAATCGCCCTCGCGGTCCCGAGCTTCTTCCCCGAATCGGTGGTCGCGAAATGGCCGACCTTCGTTCCGCGCTCGCAGATCAACCTCGGCCTGGACCTCGCCGGCGGTAGCCATCTGCTGCTGGAGGGCGATACCAGCGACGTCGCCAAGCAGCGGCTCGACCAGATGGAAGACATCATGCGCAGCGAGCTGCGCCGGGCCAAGATCGAGGTCGGCGACATGTCGACCGCGGGCGGCCGACTGACCTTCCTGGTCCGCAACCCCGCCCAGGTCGACGCCGTCCGCGAGATCGCCAACAACCAGACCCAGCCGGTGGCGATGACCGGCCAGAAGACCTTCAACATCTCCGTCGTCGACGGCAGCCGGATGATATTGACTCCGACCCAGGCGGGGATCGCCGAAGCGCTGGACAATGCGATGAAGACCGCCCGCGAGGTGGTCTACAACCGGGTCGATCCGGAGGGCACGAAGGAAGTCACCGTCATTCGGCAGGGCAAGGACCGGATCCTCGTCCAGGTTCCGGGCCTCCAGGACCCGGAGGGGCTGAAGGCGCTGCTCGGCAAGACCGCCCGGCTCGAGTTCAAGATGGTCGACCAGAACGCCACTCCGGACCAGGTCGCCCAGGGTCGGGCGCCGGTCGGAAGCCAGGTCCTGCCGATGGCGGGCGGCGGCCGGATCGCGGTCCTTCGCCGGGCCATGGTCAACGGCGACCAGCTCGTCGACGCCCAGCAGACCTTCGACCAGAACAACCAGCCGGCGGTCAGCATCCGGTTCGACGGCCGCGGTTCCAAGGCTTTCGCCCGTATCACTCAGCAGAACGTCAACAAGCCGTTCGCGATCGTCCTCGACAATGTCGTCCTGTCCGCGCCCAGCATCCAGGAGCCCATCCTGGGCGGCCAGGCCAACATCACCGGAAGCTTCACCGCCCAGACCGCGACCGATCTCGCAATCCAGCTTCGCTCGGGCAAGCTTCCGGTCGCCTTGAAGGTGATCGAGGAGCGGACGGTCGGTCCGGATCTGGGCAAGGATTCGATCCGCAAGGCCGTGATCGCCGGAGCGGTCGGGACGTTCGGGATCCTGCTCTTCATGTGGCTGACCTACGGCCGGTTCGGGATCTACGCGAACATCGCTCTCGTCCTGAACGTCGTCGTCATCCTCGGGATCATGGCGCCGTTCGCGACCCTGACCCTGCCGGGGATCGCCGGCTTCGTCCTCACCGTCGGAGCCGCGGTCGACGCCAACGTCATAATCAACGAGCGGATCCGCGAAGAGCATCGGCGCGGCCGCCGGGTGATGGAGGCCGTCCAGCACGGCTATGACGAAGCGCGCACCGCGATCTTCGACGCGAACATCACCAACGTCATCGCCGGCCTCCTGCTCTATTATTTCGGCTCCGGCCCGGTGAAGGGCTTCGCCGTCGTGATGATGATCGGGATCGCGACCTCGGTGTTCACCGCGGTCACGGTGACCCGCATGTTCGTCTCCATCTGGCTGCGCAAGCGCCCCACCGAGCTCAGGATCTGAGGACGCCATGCGGCTGCTGAAACTCATCCCGGACACCACGAACCTGGATTTCCTGCGCTGGCGCAACCTCGCCATCATCATTTCGGGGTTGCTGATGGCGGCCTCGATCGCCCTGCTTGCGGTGAAGGGGCTCAATTTCGGAGTCGATTTCGCCGGCGGCCAGGTCGTCCGGACGACCTTCGCCCAGCCGCCCGAGCTCGAGAAGCTGCGCGAGAACATCACCGCGCTAGGCCTCGGCGATCCGAGCGTGTCAGAGTTCGGAAGCCCGCGTGAAATCTCGATCCGTCTGCCCTTGCCCGAAGGCGGCGAGGGCGGAGCGAACGCGGCGGCGTCCAAGGTGCGCCAGGCGCTTCAGCAGCAATATCCGGGAGTCCGGATCGACGCGGTCGACACCGTCTCGGGCAAGGTTTCGGAGGAGCTGATCTGGGACGGGGCGCTGGCCCTTTTGCTCTCCGCGATCGGGATCGTCATCTACATCTGGATAAGGTTCGAATGGCAATTCGGCGTGGGCGCATTGTTCTCGCTGATCCACGACGTCACCCTCACGCTGGGCTTCTTCGCGCTCACCCAGATGGAGTTCGACCTCAACGTCGTCGCCGCCCTTCTCACCCTGATCGGCTATTCGCTGAACGACACGATCGTCATCTACGACCGGGTGCGCGAAAATCTGCGCAAATATCGCAAGATGGACATCGTCTCGCTCCTCAACCTGTCGATGAACGAGACCCTGTCGCGCACCGTGGCCACCAACCTGGCCATGCTGATCGCCCTGGGATCGCTGATGATCCTCGGCCCCAACGTAATCCAGAGCTTCACCACGGCGCTTCTGATCAGCGTCATCGTCGGCACCTATTCGACCGTCTACATCGCCGCGCCCTGGCTGGTCTGGCTTAAGGTCGATTCGAACAGCTTCCTGCCCAAGAACAACATGACGACGTCCGGCGGCGAGCGGATGACGAGCCGCAACGAAGGCATGTGATGGCCCGCTTCGAGCGCGACCCCGCCGCCGAGGGCCCCGTCGTCACGGGCTTTTCGGGGGGCGGCTTCGTGGTCGACGAGGGGGTCTACCGGGCCCTTCTACTGACTCCGCTCCGGGCCGGCGAATGGGCCGCTCCCGCGATCGTCGACCTCGCGCCGGGCGACCTCGAGCCGCTGCTCGCGCTCAGCCCCTCGCCCGAATTCGTGATCCTCGGCACCGGCGCTCGCCTCACCCATCCGCCCCGCGCGCTTCGCGAGGCCCTGGAAGCGCGGGGGATCGGCCTCGAAGTGATGGACAGCCGGGCCGCCGCCCGCGCCTGGGGCCTGCTGCGCGGCGAGGAACGCTGGATCGCGGCCGCCTTGATGCCGCTTTAGGCCGTCATTGCGAGCGAAGCGAAGCAATCCAGCGGGCGTCGGACGCAGGCTGGATTGCTTCGTCGCTGCCGCGTAGCGGCAGTTTATCCCGAGCGCCGCCGCAGGCGGCGTCGAAGGGCTCCTCGCAATGACGGCCTAGCCTGCCAACCCCGCCAGATGCTCGTGAAGCTCCGCCCCGTTGCGCTCCCAGCTGAACCGCTCGGCCGAGCGCCGGACCGCGGCGGGGTCCGGCGGCGAGGCAAGCATCTCCCGCGCCGCCGCCGCGATCGCGGACGGATCCCGGGCCACCAGCCGCCCAGCCTCCGGCCGGTCCACCACCTCCCGAGCCCCGCCGACGTCGGCGATCAGGATCGGCGTTCCGGAGGCGAGCGATTCGATCCAGACATTGGCCAGGCCCTCGCGTTCCGAGGGAAGGATCATCAGGTCGGCCGCGGCGAGCAGCCCGGGCATCTCTCCCGGCGGAACGCTTCCCAGCAGCCGGGCTCGTGAAGCCAGGTCGCGGGCCGCGATCAGCCCCTCCAGCGCCGGCCGCTCCGGGCCTTCGCCGGCGATCAGAAGCGTGGCTCCGGGAAGCTCGGCAAGCGCCTCGATCGCGAGCCGCTGGCCCTTGAGCGCAACCAGATTGCCCGGGGTGACGATCAGGGGCCCGTCGACGCCCAGCCTGCGCTTTGCAGGCCCCCGGTCCGCCGGCCGGAACCGCTCGAGGTCGACTCCGGTATAATGGACCCGGATCTTCTCCTCCGGGATCCCCAGCGCCGCCATGTCGGCCTTGAGGCCGGCGCTGACGGCGAGCAGCCCGCTTGCCTTGCGCCCCGCCTCGACGATCTGAGCGGCGACGGCCGGGCGGCGGCCCCAGAAATGAATGTCGCTGCCGCGCGCCTTGATCGAGAAGGGGAGGCCGAGCGCCTCCGCGACATGCATCGCCGCCACTCCGTCCGGCCAGAAGAATTCGGAATCGATCACGTCGCAGCGAAGCGCCCGGGCGAGCGGAAGCACCGCCTTGGCGAGCGAGCGCGCGGCTCCGGCTGCGTCCAGCCCCGGCCAGATCCGGAATCGGGGGCGGTGGACGGCCAGTCCCTGCCGGCGCTCGCTCCCGGGCAGTCCGGCCCTCGCCCGGTAATGGGGATGGCGGGCCAGGGGCCAGATCGGAAGGCCCAGCGGAGCGACCACCTCCACCTCCACCCCGTCCCTGACGGCAAGCGCCAGGGTCTGCCGCTCGACGAATATGCCGAAGGACGGCCGGCCGGAATCCGGATACAAAGTCGAGAGCGTCAGAACGCGCATCATGCCGTCCCCCTTAGCCGCGAGACATTAAACCGCCGTTCATGAGGGACGGTCACTAGTGACTGTCCCCACTCACGCCCGCTCACGCCGCCCCCCAGTCCGCGCTTGGCCTTGTCCCAACCCTTCGCTAAGAAGCCCTCCATGCTGCGTAACCATGCCCGCCTCACCGCTGCCGCCGTCGTGGCGTGCCTCATCCTCCCGATCGCCGGCTGCGCCAGCGGCGGCAAGAAGACCCGGGCCGACACCCAATATGTCGCCCGCGACGTCAACACCCTCTACAACCTCGGCAAAAGGCGGCTCGACCAGCGCGATTACGCCGCCGCCGGCCTGGTGTTCGACGAGGTCGAGCGCCAGCATCCCTATTCGGTCTGGGCCCGCCGGGCGCAGCTGATGAGCGCCTTCAGCTATTATGCGGCCAAGGATTATACCAAGTCGATCGAATCCTCCCGGCGCTTCCTCTCGATCCACCCCGGCAACCGCGACGCGCCCTACGCTTATTACCTGATCTCGCTCAGCTATTACGAGCAGATCACGGACGTGACCCGCGACCAGAGCACCACCCGCCAGGCGCTCGACGCGCTCGGCGAGCTGATCCGCCGCTATCCCGACACGCGCTATGCGGGCGACGCCCGGCTGAAGGTCGACCTCGTGCGCGACCACCTCGCGGGCAAGGAGATGGAGATCGGCCGCTTCTACCAGCGCCGGGCCCAGTGGCTCGCCTCGGTGATGCGGTTCCGGACGGTCGTCGACCAGTATCAGACGACCAGCCACACGCCCGAAGCCCTGATGCGCCTCACCGAATCCTATCTCGCCCTCGGCATTCCCGCCGAGGCGCGCCGGTCGGCCGCGGTGCTCGGAGCCAATTATCCGAACACCAAATGGTATCAGCGGGCCTATTCGCTGGTCCAGAAGCACACGCCGGCGGCTGCGGCGGCTGCGGCGGCCGCTTCGCCCGCGGCGTGACATGCGGCCGTCACCCCGGCGAAAGCCGGGGCCCCAGGACGGAAGGTCGCTGCCGGTGAAATGGGACCCCGGCCTTCGCCGGGGTGACGGCCTGTCGGGGCCGTCATGCTGACAAGCCTTTCCATCCGCGACGTCGTCCTGATCGAGAGCCTCGACCTGGAATTCGGGCCCGGCCTCGAAGTCCTCACCGGCGAGACCGGCGCGGGCAAGTCGATCCTGCTCGACGCGCTCGGTCTCGCGCTCGGCGCCCGGGCCGACAGCGGCCTGGTTCGCCAGGGCCAGTCGCAGGCCGTCGTCACGGTCAGCTTCGACCTTCCCGGCGATCATCCCGCCCGCCTCCTGCTCCGGGAGAACGGTCTCGACGGCGAGGCCGGAGAGCCGCTCGTCGTGCGCCGGATCGTCCGCGCCGACGGCGGCAGCCGGGCACTCGTCAACGACCAGTCGGCGTCGGTCGCGCTTCTTCGCGAGCTAGGTGCGACGCTCGTCGAGATCCACGGCCAGCATGACGATCGCGGGCTGCTCAACCCCCGCGGCCACCGGGCCCTCCTCGATTCCTTCGGCCGGATCGACAGCGCTTCCGTCGAGCGCGCCTATCGCGCCTGGGGCGAGGCGGAGGCGGCGCTCGCCAGGGCCCGGGAGGATCTCGAGACCGCCGCCCGCGACCGCGAATGGCTCGACCATTCGGTGACCGAGCTGAACAAGCTCGCGGCCGAGCCGGGGGAGGAGGCCGCTCTGGCCGGCCTGCGTTCCGACATGCAGAAGGGCGCGAGGCTCGCCGAGGATATCGCCGCGGTCGGCCAGCTGCTCGACGGCTCCGAAGGCGGCCTTTCGCTGTGCCGCCAGGCGGCGCGCCGGCTCGAGCGGATCGCCGGCGAGCATGACAGGCTGACGGAGGCGCTCGAAGCCCTTGACCGGGCGCTGGTCGAGGCATCCGAGGCGGAAGACCGGCTCGAGGCCGCATCGGCGGCCCTCGCCTTCGATCCGGCCCGGCTGGACGAAGCCGAGACCCGCCTGTTCGAGATCCGCGCCGCCGCCCGCAAGCACCGGGTCGATCCGGACTCGCTTCCGGCGCTCGCCCTGGAGCTGGCCGCGAAGCTGGACTCGCTCCAGGCGGGGGAGAAGAGCCTCGCGGCGCTCGAAGCCCGGGTCCGCGGCAGCCGCTCGGCCTATCTGGCCGAGGCCGAACGACTGACCGAGTTGCGCACCGAAGCCGCCGGGCGCCTCGACCTCGCGGTCGAGCGCGAGCTCGCCCCGCTGAAGCTGGACTCGGCCCGATTCCGGACCCTCGTCGAGCCGCTGGGCGAGGCGCAATGGGCGGCGCGCGGCCGCGACCGGGTCGAGTTCGAGGTCTCGACCAACCCCGGCGCCCCATTCGCGCCTTTGCCCAGGATCGCCAGCGGCGGCGAGCTCGCGCGCTTCATCCTCGCCCTCAAGGTGGCGCTGGCCGAGCGCGGCGACATCCGGACGATGATCTTCGACGAGATCGACCGCGGAGTCGGCGGCGCCGTCGCGAGCGCCGTCGGCGAACGCCTCCACCGCCTCGCCGAGGAGTCCCAGCTGCTCGTCGTCACCCACAGCCCCCAGGTCGCCGCCCGCGGCGCCCGCCACCTCCTCATCGAGAAAAGCCATGAGGGCCTCGTCACCCGAACCAGCGTCCAGGCTCTCGACGAGGGCCGTCGCAGGGAGGAGATCGCTCGGATGCTGTCCGGCGCGCAGGTGACGGACGAGGCGAGGGCGCAGGCGGTGCGGCTGCTGGAGGCGGCGTGAGGGGGCGCTCTAAAATCCTCCCCACGATTTCGTGGGGAGGGGGACCACCCGAAGGGTGGTGGAGGGGGCTTGGCGCAGGTTTCGCCAGCTACCCCTCCACCATGCTTCGCATGGTCCCCCGCCCCAGCGAATGCTGGGGAGGAATTAGGTGACCGAAGCCGAAGCCGCAGCCGAGCTCGAACGCCTCGCCGACGAGATCGCGCGGCACAACCGGCTCTATCACAGCGAGGACGCGCCGGAGATTTCCGACGCGGAATACGATTCGCTCATGCGCCGCAATTCGGAGCTTGAAGCGCAATTCCCGCACCTCGTCCGCGAGGACAGCCCTTCGCGGCAGGTCGGGGCCGCTCCGGCCGCGCATCTTTCCAAGGTCCGCCATGCTCTTCCCATGCTCAGCCTGGAGAACGCCTTTTCCGACGAGGAGGCGGCCGATTTCCTTGCTCGGGTGCGGCGATTCCTCAGCCTTGCCCCGGACGAGGAGGTGGCCCTTACCGCCGAGCCGAAGATCGACGGCCTGTCCTGCTCTCTCCGCTACGAGAAAGGCGAGCTGGTCCTCGCCGCCACGCGCGGCGACGGAACGACCGGCGAGGTGGTGACGGAGAATGTCCGGACCATCGCCGACATTCCGCAGCGCCTGGAAGGAAAAGCCCCCGACGTCTTCGAGGTCCGCGGCGAGGTCTACATGTCGAAGACCGATTTCGCGGCCCTCAACGCCCGCCTGCTCGCCGAAGCGGACGATCCGGCCAAGGCGCGTCAGTTCGCCAACCCGCGCAACGCCGCCGCCGGCTCTCTTCGGCAGAAGGATGCGGCGGTGACCGCCTCGCGCCCGCTGCGCTTCTACGCCCATGGCTGGGGAGAGGTGTCCGCTTTGCCGGCCGAAACCCAGCTGGGCGTGATGCGGGCGATCGAGTCCTGGGGCCTTCCAATCGCCGATCATCTCGATCGCTGCACCGGTCTCGATTCCCTGCTCCCCCACTATCGGATGATCGCGGCGGGACGCGCCGACCTCGGCTTCGACATCGACGGGGTGGTCTACAAGCTCGACCGGCTCGACTGGCAGCGCCGCCTCGGCCAGGTGGCCCGGGCGCCGCGCTGGGCGCTGGCCCACAAATTCCCCGCCGAGAAGGCCGAGACCCTGCTCGAGGCGATCGACATCCAGGTCGGACGGACCGGCAAGCTGACCCCGGTCGCTCGCCTCAGGCCGGTCAGCGTCGGCGGAGTCACCGTCACCAATGCGACCCTTCACAACAAGGACGAGATCGAGCGGCTGGGAGTCCGGGTCGGCGACCGGGTCCGGATCCAGCGCGCCGGCGACGTCATTCCCCAGGTGCTCGAGAATCTGACTCCCGAGGAGGAGAGGCCGGCCTATGTCTTCCCGACCGCCTGCCCCGAATGCGGCTCCGACGCGGTGCGCGAGGAAGGCGAGGTCGACGTCCGCTGCACCGGCGGCCTCGTCTGTCCGGTCCAGAGGGTCGAGCGGCTCCGTCACTTCGTCTCCCGCCACGCCCTCGACATCGAAGGGCTCGGAATCACCCATATCGAGAATTTCTTCCGCGACGGGCTGCTCCAGTCCCCGGCCGACATCTTCCGACTGACCAGGGAGACGTTGCTGGCCCGTGAGCGCTGGGCCGAAATCTCGGCGGCCAATCTGATCGCCGCGATTGACTCCAAGCGCGCGCCGCCGCTCGACCGCTTCCTTTACGGCCTGGGCATCCGCCACGTCGGCGAGGTGACGGCCCGCGACCTCGCCCGCCGCTACCGAAGCTGGGACAATCTGCGCTCGACGATTCATGGGGCCCTGCAGGTCCGGAGCGGGCTGGAGCCGGTCGAGGGCGAGGAGGAGCGCAAATTCCTCCAGCGTCGCGACAAGGCGGTGGTCGAAGCGATCGAGACCCCGAATATCGGCCCCGAAGTCGCCAACGCCCTGCTCGATTTCTTCGAGGAAGCGCATAATCGCGAGGTCCTCGACGATCTGCTGGCCGCCGGAGTGCGCCCTGCGGACCTGGTGTGGGAGACGAAGCAATCGCCGGTTTCCGGCAAGACCCTGGTCTTCACCGGAAGCCTCGAGACTCTCTCGCGCGACGAAGCCAAGGCCCAGGCCGAGAAGCTCGGCGCCAAGGTGGCGGGCTCGGTCTCGGCGAAGACGGACCTCGTCGTCTACGGGCCCGGGGCGGGCTCGAAGCTCAAGAAGGCGGCCGAGCTGGGGGTGGAGACGATCGACGAGGCCGCGTGGAACGCCCTGGTGGAGCAAGCCGGTTGAGGCGTCGTCTCCCGGGTTGAACCGGGACCCGGGATGATGGCCCCAGCTGAATTCACTTCGTCCTCCCGCTCCGCTTCTTCCGGACGCGCCGCGGGCCACCTCCGCATGGGTCCGACCCGGCCTTGCCCGCTCTCCCTCGCCATGCCAGACAAGGGCGGCACACCGGAGAAGCCCTTGATGAAAAAGACGTTCCTGCTGGGTCTGGCAGCTCTGATGCTGCCCTTCGTCGCCTTCGCACAGGCCCTTCCGGCCCCGCCCGTCGCGGTCAAGAAGCCCCATCAGGTGAAGGGGCCCGGCGGCATCGTCCGCGACGATCCCTATTACTGGCTTCGCGACGACACCCGCAAGAATCCGGAGATGCTCGCCTATCTCAACGCCGAAAACGCTTATGCGGATTCGGCGCTGGCGCCGCTCAGGCCGCTCCAGGAAAAGCTCTACGGAGAGTTTATCGGGCGGATCAAGCAAGACGATTCGTCGGTGCCCTATCGCAAGAACGGCTATCATTATTACAGCCGGTTCGAGGCCGGGCAGGATTATCCCGTGGTCGCCCGCCGCAAGGGCGCGATGACGGCTCCCGAGCAGGTGCTCCTCGACCAGCCGGCGATGGGCAGGGACAAGGGCTATTTCAACATCGGCAGCTACCAGCCGAGCCCCGACAACCGACTCCTCGCTTATGGCGAGGACGTGGTCGGCCGCCGCCAATATGTGCTTCGGGTCAAGGACATCGAATCGGGCCGACTGCTCCCCGACGAGGTGCCGAACGTCGAGCCCGGCTTCGTCTGGGCCGACGACAACCGCACCTTGTTCTATGTTGAGAAGGATCCGGTCACACTGCTCAGCAAGCGGATCAGGGCGCACGTTCTCGGCACCCCGGCCTCCGCCGACCGGCTGGTCTACGAGGAGAATGACGACAGCTTCTTCATGGGGCTTGGGCGCACCGCTTCGGACGAATATATCTGCATCTACCTGCAGAGCACGGTCAGCAACGAGCAGCGGTGCACCCGCGCCTCCTCCCCGGGCGCGTTCACGATCTTCACCCCGCGCGAGCGCGAATTCCGCTACCAGGCCGACCATATCGGCGAGAGCTGGGTCGTCCTGACCAATTGGAAGGCGCCCAATTACCGGCTGATGCGGGTCTCGGAAAGCGCTGCGCCGGGCGGCCGGGCGCGATGGACCGACCTCGTCGCGCACAAGGCCGACGTCTTCATCGACGATTTCAAGCCGATGCGCGGCTATATCGCCATCGCCGAGCGCTCGGGCGGCAACAAGCGGCTCCGGCTCCTCACCGACTCCGGCAAGAGCAGCTTCGTCGCCTCGGACGAGCCGGCCTACGAGATGGGGATCAACGTCAATGCGGAGCCGGACTCGGACTGGCTGCGCTACCATTATAATTCGCTGACACGGCCCGGCAGCATCTTCGAGGTCAACGCCAGGACCGGCCAGCGGCGGCTGCTCAAGCAGACTCCGGCGCCCGGCTACGATCCCGCCGCCTACGTGACCGAGCGGGTCTGGGCCACCGCCCGCGACGGTACGAAAATCCCGGTTTCCCTGGTCTACCGGAAGGGCTTCAGGAAGGACGGCAAGGCGGCGATGCTTCAATATGCCTATGGAAGCTACGGCGCGTCGATGGACCCGGCCTGGTCGCCGACCGTGACCAGCCTGCTCGACCGGGGGATGGTCTACGCAATCGCCCATATACGCGGCGGCCAGGAGATGGGCCGGGCCTGGTACGACCAGGGCCATTTGCTCAACAAGAAGAACAGCTTCACCGACTTCATCGACGTCACCCGCCACCTCGTCGCCAAGGGCTATGCCGCCAGGGACCGGGTCGCCGCTCAGGGCGGGAGCGCCGGGGGCCTGCTGATGGGCGCGATCGCCAACATGGCGCCCCGGGATTACAGCGTGATCGTCGCCCAGGTGCCGTTCGTGGACGCGGTCACCACCATGCTCGATCCGACCATCCCGCTCACCACCAACGAATATGACGAATGGGGCAATCCGTCGGACCGGAAATATTACGACTATATCCTGTCCTATTCGCCCTACGACAATGTCGCCGCCAAGGCCTATCCGGCGATGTTCGTCAGCACCGGCCTGTGGGACAGCCAGGTCCAATATTACGAGCCGGCGAAATGGGTGGCGAGACTGAGGGCGACGAAGACCGACTCCAATCCCTTGCTGTTCCGGACCAACATGGAAGCGGGCCACGGAGGCAAATCCGGCCGCTTCCGCCGCTATCGCGACATCGCCGAATATTACGCCTTCATGCTCAGCCGGCTCGGGGTGGAGAGGTAGGACGGGGGAAGGAGCCACCCGTCATTGCGAGCGCAGCGAAGCAATCCAGTTCGGTGTCCGAGGCCCGCTGGATTGCTTCGTCGCTGCCGCGAAGCGGCAGTTCATCCTGAGCGCCGCCGCAGGCGGCGTCGAAGGGCTCCTCGCAATGACGAGGGCTCAGCCCCGCAGCCTTCGCACGGGCGGCGCCCGCCGCTTGCGCATGATCAGCGTCGGCCACTCTCCGCGCTCGACCCGGCCGGCCAGCATCAACCCCTGGCGGCGATAGGCCGCCGCCACGGCAGGCGCCTGGTGATCGAGGAGCCCGGCGAGAATGAGACGCCCTCCCGGAGCGATCGCCTTGGCGATCGAGGGCGCGAGCGCGATCAGCGGCCCGGCGAGGATGTTGGCGATGACGAGGTCGAAGGGCGAGCGCGCCCGGAGCCGCGGATGGTCCATCCCGTCCGCGACGAGCAGCTCGAGCTGGCCTCGTGCCCGGCCCAGCCTGACCTCGTTGACCGCCGCATTCTCCTCGCTCACCTCGATCGCGACCGGATCGTTGTCGGAAGCGGCGGCCCGGGCGGCCGGCCACAGCTCCAGGGCGGCGAAAGCGAGCAGGCCGGTGCCGGTGCCGAGGTCGACCAGGTCGGCGACCGCGGCGCCGCCCGCCTTGAGCCGGCTGAGAGCGACGAGGCAGCCGCTTGTCGTCTCGTGCTGGCCGGTGCCGAAGGCTCGCCCGGCGTCGATCTCGATGGCGATCGAATCGGCGGGCGCCTCGTTCCGATGGGCCGGAGTGTGGACGAAGAAGCGGCCGGCGCGGATCGGCTCCAGCCCCTGCTGGCTCAAGGTCACCCAGTCGCGGTCCTCGACCTTCTCCACCGCCGGCTCCGCTCCGGCCGCGCTCGGCGCGAGGGAGGCGAGGTGATCGAGCATCTCCGCCGTCGGCTCGCGGTCGAAATAGGCGTCGAGGCGCCACTCGTCGGGCCTCGCCCCATCGGCCTCGCTGGTCATCAGCACTGGCGGGAAATCGAGCCAGGCGAGCGGCGAGATGTCGTCCTTCAGCGCCTCCGCCTCCGACTTGGTGCAGGGGAGCGTGACCTTCCAGCTGTCGGTCATGGCGCCGTCATTGCGAGCGAAGCGAAGCAATCTCGTGCGCCGCCTCTCACGAACGCAGCGCTGGATTGCTTCGTCGCTTCTCTCCTCGCAATGACGGGATCAGCGCACATAGCTCGCCCCGTTGACGTCGATCACCGCACCGGTCGCCGAGGCGGGGGCGTCCACGGCCAGCCAGCGCACCGTCTCGGCGACCTCGTCGGCGCTCGCGACCCGGCCCAGCGGGATGTCGGCGAGGATCTTCTGGCCCCCGCGGCTCGCCAGATAATCCTCGACCATGTCGGACGCGGTGAAGCCGGGGCAGACGGCGAAGGCGAGGATATCGTCGGCCGCATAGCCGCGGGCGATCGACTTGGTCATCGCGATCATCCCGCCCTTGGACGCGGCATAATGCCAATGCTGCGGGCTGTCGCCGCGATAGGCGGCGCGGCTTGCGACGTTGACGATGCGTCCCCCGCCTCTCTCGCGGAAATGGAGAACCGCGAGCCGGCACAGCTCGGCCGAGGCGGTCAGGTTGACCCGCATCGTCCGTTCCCACAGCCCGGTCCATTCCTCCGCCGGAAGGTCGACCGGAGCGGCCTCGAAGATTCCGGCATTGTTGACCAGGGCGTCGATCCGCCCGCCGAGCCGTTCAAGCGCCTCGTCCCACAGGCGGCCGGCCGCGCCGGGCTCGGAAAGGTCGGAGGCGATCATGCCGTCGTCGCCCCGAGTCGAGTGGCCGACGACATTGTGGCCGGCGAGGGCGCCGGCGATCGCCTTGCCGATTCCTCGGCTTGTCCCGGTGACGAGGATGTTTGCCATGCCGGCGCGATAGGCGCGGGCGGGGCCGAGGGGAAGGCATCTTTGCCTCCCTATCGCGAAGCGATGGGGAGGGGGACCACACGAAGTGTGGTGGAGGGGTAAATGGCTACCAGCCCAGAGGTTCGGGCGCCTCCACCTCGGCTCCGCGCCAATTACCCCTCCACCAGGCTTCGCCTGGTCCCCCTCCCCATGGCTTCGCCATGGGGAGGCAAATCAGTCCGCGAACGGGTCCCGGACCAGGATCGTGTCCTCGCGCTCCGGGCTGGTCGAAACCAGGGCCACCGAGATCCGGCACAATTCCTCGATGCGCTTGATATATTTGATCGCCTGGGCCGGAAGCTCCGCCCAGCTTCGGGCGCCCGCGGTCGATTCGGACCAGCCGGAGATGGTCTCGTAGACCGGCTCGACCGCTTGCTGGTCGGCGGCATGGGCGGGGAGATGGTCGAGCGCCTCGCCGCGCAGGCGGTAGCCGGTGCAGATCCGGAGCTCGTCGAACCCGTCCAGGACGTCCAGCTTGGTCAACGCCACCCCCGTCACCCCGGCGACCGCGCAGGCCTGGCGGACCAGAACCGCGTCGAACCAGCCGCAGCGGCGCTTTCGGCCGGTGACCGTGCCGAACTCGCGTCCCCTCTCGCCGAGCCTTTGGCCGGTCTCGTCCTCCAGCTCGGTGGGGAAGGGGCCGGCGCCGACCCGGGTCGTGTAGGCCTTGACGATTCCGAGCACGAAGCCCGCCGCTCCCGGCCCGAGGCCGCTTCCGCCGGCCGCCGTTCCGGCGACGGTGTTGGAGGAGGTGACGAACGGATAGGTGCCGTGGTCGACGTCGAGGAGCACGCCCTGGGCGCCCTCGAACAGGATCCGCTTCCCGCGCGCCTTGGCTTCGTTGAGGGTGATCCAGGTCGGCCGGGCGAAGCGAAGGACGAACTCGGCGATCTCGCCGAGATCGTCCTCCAGCCGGGCCCGGTCGATCGGCGGCTCTCCGAAGCCGGCGCGAAGCGCGTCGTGATGGGCGCAGAGGCGGTCGATCTGGGGTCCGAGATGGCCGAGATGGGCGAGGTCGCAGACCCGGATCGCCCGGCGCCCGACCTTGTCCTCGTAGGCCGGGCCGATTCCGCGCCTCGTCGTTCCGATCTTGCCCTGGCCGGAAGCGTCCTCGCGAAGGGCGTCGAGGTCGCGGTGGAAGGGAAGGATGAGCGCGCAGGTGTCGGCGACCTGGAGGACCTCGGGAGTGACCGCGACCCCCTGCTCCGCCAGCCGCTCGACCTCCGCCCGGAACGCCCAGGGATCGAGGACGACCCCGTTGCCGATGACCGAGAGGGTGCCCCGCACGATCCCCGACGGCAGGAGCGAGAGCTTGTAGGTCTGGTCCCCGACGACGAGCGTGTGGCCGGCATTGTGGCCGCCCTGGAATCGGGCGACGACGTCCGCCCGGCTGGCCAGCCAGTCGACGATCTTGCCCTTCCCCTCGTCGCCCCACTGGACTCCGATGACGGTGACGTTGGCCACGCGATGTGCTCCTGCATTCTGCTCCCCTCCCTGGAAGGGAGGGGTGGGGGTGGGTCCGCCGAAGGCGGCCGAAACTCTGAGGCGGTAATGGCTCGCTGCGCTCGCCACCCACCCCTAGCCCCTCCCTTTCAGGGAGGGGAATCAAAAGCGCAAAGGCTTCACAGTCTTCACGCCCGGCAGGGCCTGGAGGCGCTCGACCAGTTCGGGGCCGATATGGCCGTCGACCGAGACCAGGGCGACAGCCTCGCCCCCGGCCTCGCGGCGGCCGAGGCTGAAGGTGCCGATATTGACCCCTTCCTCGCCGAGCAAGGTGCCGAGCCGACCAATGAAGCCGGGCGTGTCCTCGTTGACGATGTAGATCATCTCGCCCTCCAGCTCCGCCTCGACCCGGATCCCGAAGATCTCGACCAGGCGCGGGGCGGAGTTGGCGAACAGGGTCCCGACGACCGGCCGGTCGCCCGCCGAGGTCATCGCCGAGACCCTCAGCAGGGTATGATAATCGGTCTCGCGATCATGACGGATCTCCCGGACGTCGAGCCCTCGCTCCTTGGCCAGGAAGGGCGCGTTGACCATGTTCACGGTGTCGGAATGGATCCGCATGAAGCCGGCGAGGACGGCGCCGGTGATCGGCTTCATGTTGAGCTCGGCGGCGGCGCCTTCCGCCTCGATCGAAAGGCCCGCGATCGGCCCGTGCGAAAGCTGCCCGACCAGCGATCCCAGCTTCTCGGCAAGCGCCATGTAGGGCCGGAGCCTCGGCGCCTCCTCCGCCGAGAGCGAAGGCATGTTGAGAGCGTTGGTGACCCCGCCCCGAACCAGGAACTCGGCCATCTGCTCGGCGACCTGGATGGCGACGTTGACCTGCGCCTCGGTCGTCGAGGCCCCGAGATGCGGGGTGGCGACGAGGCCGGGCGTCCCGAACAGCGGGCTGTCCTTCGCGGGCTCCTCGACGAACACGTCGAGCGCGGCGCCCGCGACATGGCCGCTGTCGAGCGCCTCCTTGAGGGCGGCCTCGTCGATCAGGCCGCCGCGCGCGCAATTGACGATCCGGACTCCCTTGCGGGCCTTCGCCAGGTTCTCGCGCGAAAGGATGTTGCGGGTCTGCTCGGTAAGCGGCGTATGGAGGGTGATGAAGTCGGCCCGGGCGAGGAGCTCGTCGAGCTCGGCCTTCTCGACTCCGAGGTCGAGCGCCCGCTCCGGGGTCAGGAAAGGATCGTAGGCGACGACCTTCATCCTAAGGCCGAGCGCGCGGTCGGCGACGATCGAGCCGATATTGCCCGCTCCGATCAGCCCCAAAGTCTTGCTGGTCAGCTCCACGCCCATGAAGCGGTTCTTCTCCCACTTGCCGGCCTGGGTGGAGGAATCGGCGGCGGGGAGGTCGCGGGCGAGAGCGAACATCAGGGCGATGGCATGTTCGGCGGTGGTGATCGAATTGCCGAAGGGCGTGTTCATGACGACGATGCCGCGGGCGGTGGCGGCGGGGATGTCGACATTGTCGACCCCGATCCCCGCGCGGCCGATCACCTTGAGATTGGTCGCCGCCTCGAGCAGGTCCGCCGTGACCTTGGTCGCGGAGCGGATCGCGAGTCCGTCATAGCCGCCGATGATCGCCTTCAGCTCGTCTTTCGATAGGCCGGGCCTCTCGTCGACCTCGACCCCCTTGCCGCGGAAGATCTCCGCGGCCTTCGGGTCCATGGAATCGGAAATAAGCACTTTGGGCATTGGTCTACTCTCCGTCATCCCGGCGAAAGCCGGGACCTCGTGGGGTGAAAGGCGCGGTGTCTTTTCTTCGCTGAGGTCCCGGCTTTCGGGTTCCCATCAAAGTAGTACTTTGATGGGGTCCCTCCCGGGATGACGGCTAGGCGCGAGCCTCGTGCCAGGCCCAGTCGAGCCAGGGGAAGAGCGCCTCGAGATCGTCGGTGTCGACCGTCGCTCCGCACCAGAGCCTGAGACCGGGCGGAGCGTCGCGGTAGCTTGCGAGGTCGTAACCGACTCCCTCGGCTTCGAGCAGCGAGGCCATCTTCTTGACGAGGGCGGCCTGGGCTTCCGGGTCGCCGGCTTCGGCGAATTTGAGGCAGACGCTGGTGTTCGAGCGGGTCTCGGCGATCCGGGCGAGATGCTCGACCCAGCCGGTCCTTTCGACCCAGGCGTCCACCGCGGCGGCATTCGCCTGCGAGCGGCCGATCAGGCCCGGCAGGCCGCCGACTCCGAGCGCCCATTCCAGGGCGAAGATATAATCCTCCACGGCGAGCATCGAAGGCGTGTTGATCGTCTCGCCGTGGAAGATGCCCTCGATCAGCTTGCCACCCTTGGTCAGCCGGAAGATCTTGGGCAGCGGCCAGGGCGGAGCGTAGCTTTCGAGCCGCTCGACCGCGCGCGGGCCGAGGACGAGCATTCCGTGGCCGCCTTCGCCGCCCAGCGCCTTCTGCCAGCTGAAGGTGCCGACGTCGATCTTGTCCCAGGGAAGGGGCTGAGCGAAGGCGGCGGACGTGGCGTCGGCGATGGTCAGGCCCTCGCGGGAGTCGCTGATCCAGTCGCCGCCGTCGGGCACTTTCACTCCCGAGGTCGTCCCGTTCCAGGTGAACACCACGTCGTGCGCCGGGTCGACGGCGGCAAGGTCCGGAAGCTCGCCATAATCCGCCTTGATCACGGTGGCGTCGAGCTTGAGCTGCTTGACCACGTCGGTCACCCAGCCCTCGCCGAAGCTCTCCCAGGCGAGCAGGGTCACCGGCCGGGCGCCGAGCATCGACCACAGGGCCATCTCGACCGCGCCGGTGTCGGAGGCTGGAACGATTCCGATCCGGTGGCTCGCCGGAACCCGGAGCACCCGCCGGGTCAGGTCGATCGAATGGCCGAGCCGGGCCTTGCCCAGCTTCGAGCGGTGCGAGCGTCCCAGAGAGCCGAGAGCGAGATGTTCGGGGGCCCAGCCGGGCGGCTTCGCGCACGGGCCGGAGGAGAAGAAGGGGCGCGCAGGGCGCAGTTCAGGCTTCGTAATCGTCACTGTTTAACTCTCCTCGCAGAGAGCACGCGCCGCGTTGGGACGGCGTGGCCCGGTGGCGGGGATAGTGGCGGAGGTGGCGGTGTCAACCGCGATGCGGGGAGGCGTGCGGGCTGCTATGCCTCCTGCCGTCACCCTGACCTTGTTTCAGGGTCCAGTTCTCCACCCGCGAGGCGGCTCGACCCTGGATGCTGAAACAAGTTCAGCATGACGGGTGGGACAGCGCCCAGATTGCCGCTAGACGGGCCGCCATGACCGATCCAGTACCTCCCAACCGCGTCTTCCCGGCGGCCCGCCAGGAAGCCGAATCCGCCAATCAGCCCACGCCGTCGGCCCAGACCGCGCACGACGCCTATCGGCTCGCCTTCCAGGACATGGACTTCCTCCTTCGCGAGGATCTGCGTCCGGTCCGCTTCCAGCTCGAGCTGCTCAAGCCCGAGCTTCTGCTCGACGAGGCGATGATCGGCTCGACCTTCGTCTTCTACGGCTCCGCGCGAATCCCGGAGTCGGCCAAGGCCGACGCCCTGATCGCCGCCGCCTCGACCGACGAGCAGCGCAGGATCGCCGAGCGGCTCAAGGCCAAGGGCAGATATTACGAGGAGGCGCGGCAGCTCGCCCGCCTGGCCAGCCGCTGCGACCCGGACGAACAGGGCTGGCGGCATTTCGTCGTCTGCTCGGGCGGCGGGCCCTCGATCATGGAGGCGGCGAATCGCGGCGCCCAGGACGAAGGAGCCGAATCGGTCGGGCTCAACATCGTGCTGATGCACGAGCAGATGCCCAATCCTTATGTCACCCCGTCGCTGAGCTTCCAGTTCCACTATTTCGCCCTCAGGAAGATGCACTTCCTACTGCGCGCCCGAGCGGTGGCGATCTTTCCGGGCGGCTTCGGAACGTTCGACGAGGCGTTCGAGCTTCTCACCCTCGTCCAGACCGGCAAGGTCAAGCCGCTTCCGATCCTCTTCTTCGGCCGCGAATTCTGGGAGCGGGTGATCGATTTCGAAGCGCTGGTCGAGGAAGGCGTGATCGCGCCCGACGACCTCAAGCTGTTCCATTTCGTCGACTCGGCCGAGGAAGCATGGAAGCATGTCTGCGATTATTACGCCGCCAAGGACGAGAAGGTGACCTGCGGCTGAGGGGAGGGTGCGGCGGCCTTCGCGCCTCCATCGTCACCCTGAACTTGTTTCAGGGTCCAGGTTTCCACCCACTCGGCGGGTCTCAGGACTGGATGCTGGAACAAGTTCAGCATGACGGGTAAGGGGAGAGGGCCGGGTACACCGCGTCGCGCTCAGCCCTTCGCCCGCCCCGCCTCATATTCGGCGATGAAGCGATCCACCGGAATCGAGCGGATCGTCTGCGCCAGCACTTCCTCCGCGACATCCTGCGCCCGTTTGAAGCGAAGGCAGCTCTTGCCCATGTCCAGCTTGCGTCCGGCGGCGGACCACCCCGCCTTGAGCCGCTCGGTGCGCTCCCCGGAGGCGTAGACGCAGTTCAGGTAGAGGGCGGTGTAGTTCTTCTGGGCGGCGAGCCCGGCGTAGACGAGCGGCTGGCCGTTATAGGTGTCGGGATAGCGCTCGACGGGCACCTCCCAGCTGATCATTCCCCAGCTCATCCGCTCGACATAGCCGTCGGGGAGGTTGGCGTTGATTAGGTCGCGCAGGCGGGAAACCAGCGCCGCACGCTCCGGCGGGAGCTCGTCGAGATAGGCTTCGGGGGTGGGCGCCTTGCTTCCGGCCATCCCCGGGCCGCCTAGCGCTTTTCCTGCCCCGCCCGGCCGGCGACCGAGGGCGCTCCCTCGCCGCCGATCCGATTCGGGCCGGCCTGCTGCTCGTTCAGGACCGGCTCGTCCTCGGCCTTCTCGGCGGCTGCGGGCTGGTCCGCTTTCTCGGCGGCGGCCTTGGGATCGCCGGCCGGGGCCGCCGGAGCGGCCTGGGGCGTCGGAAGCGGCAGGTTGCTCCCCTGGGCGTTGAGATAGGCGAGCAGGTCGGCGCGATCCTCGGCCTTGGAGATGCCCGCGAAGGTCATCTTGGTCCCCGGAGCGAAGTCGCGCGGCGACTTGATCCACTGGCTCATCGATTCCCAGTCCCAGTTGCCGCCCTTGCCGGCCAGCGCCGGAGAATAAGCGAAACCGGGCGAAACCTTGGCGATCCCCTTGCCCATCGCGGCCCACAAATTGGGTCCGGTGCCGTTGGCCCCGCCCTGGTTGATCGTGTGGCAGGCGCTGCACTTCTTGAACTGGCCCTCGCCCTTGGCGGCGCTGGCGGCCGCCATGAGATTGGCGATCGGAACCTCGGCCGCGGCTCCGCCGCCTTCGCCTTCAACGACCACGCCCTCGATCGGATAGCCCATCTTCTCGGGCCGCTCCTGGTGGAACATCTCGCCGGAGACGATCGAGGCGCCGAGCGCGACGATGCCCGCGCCGAGCACCCAGCCCGCAATCGTGTTGGAGCGGTTGTCCATGCCTTCAAAGACCTCCAGGGCGCCCCGCGGCGATGCGCGGGACATAGGGAATAAGCGAGCCCCTTTAGGCGGGGGAGCGGAACGGGGCAAGACGCCGCTCATCCTCCCTGCCGCGAAGCGGTGGGGAGGGGGACCGCACGAAGTGTGGTGGAGGGGTAGCTGGCGGATGCCTAGGCAATTACCCCTCCACCATGCTTCGCATGGTCCCCCTCCCCACGGGCTTCGCCCGCGGGGAGGATCTAAGCAGCCCAATGCCTGAGCAAGGTATAGGCAATCGCGAAATGCGGCGGGCCCACGAAGGGTGCGCCCGGCTCCCCGGCCAGCGCCGCCCTGACACCCTCCCGATCCACCCAGATCGCATCCTCGAGCTCGTTCGTATCGAGAATGATCTCGTCGCCGGCCGCGGTCGCGGTGCAGGCGATCATCAGCTGGCCGGGAAAGGGCCAGGGCTGGCTCGTCACGTAGCGGACGTCGCTCACCTCCATGCCCGCTTCCTCCCCGAGCTCGCGCGCCACCGCTTCCTCGATCGATTCGCCCGGTTCGACGAAGCCGGCGAGGGCCGAGTAGCGGCCCGGGGGATATTGCGGCTGGCGGCCGAGAAGCACCCGCCCGCCATGCTCGGCGAGCATGATCACGACCGGGTCGACCCGCGGGAAATGCTCCAGCCCGCAGCCCGCGCAACGCCGGCCCCAGCCGCCCCGGAAGGCAAGGGTCGGGGCGCCGCAATTGCCGCAGAAAAGGTGGCGGTTATGCCATTCGATCAGGCTTCGCGCGGTTCCCCAGACGGCGGTGTCGTCCGCCGCCATCCGGTCGAGCAAAGCGAAGACCGACCATGCCCGCTGCCCCGGCTCGACCCGGACCAGCGGGGCGAACAAGGGGGCGCCCTCGCGAAAGCCGAGGAAGATGCGCTCCTCCGCCTCCGCCGTCGGACCCCAGCCGAGCCGGCCCTGCTCGTCCAGCTCAGGGTCGAGGCCGCTGAGGCGAAGGAGGCGGGACTCCTGCCTGGAGGCCAGATCCGCGAGCCGCGCCTCGTCGAGCCGGAGATGGTCGGCGCGGTCGAGCCCGGCGCCGGTGAAGCCGGGCCTCATGCGGCGGTCCGCCATTCGGCGCCGCGGGAAGCGAGCTTGGCGAACAGGGTCGGGAGGCCGGCCTCGCCGATCCGCTCGATCGGCCACCAGGTTCCGCTCGGCCTCTCGGCGGCATCGGCGCAGAGCAGCTTCATGGTGAGGGCGAAATGGGTGAAGACGTGGTCGACGCTCCCCGCCTCGATCCAGCTCAAGTCCGCGGGCCAGCTCGAGTCCGTGGGCCAGCTCGCTTCCGGGGGAACGCCTTCGCTGTCGGTCGGGAGCCCGAGCATCCCTCCGAGCAGGCCCCTGGCCGGACGGCGGACGAGGAGGACGTGGCCCTCATGCTCGAGCCAATAGGCGATCCCCTCCCGCCTCGGCCTGGGCGGCTTGGGGGCCTTTCGGGGATAGAGCTGCGGCTGGCCGGACGACCGGGCGACGCAGTGCCGGGCGAGTGGGCATCGGCCGCAATCCGGCGAGCGCGGAGTGCAGATGGCGGAGCCGAGGTCCATCATCGCCTGGGCGAAGTCGCCGGCGCCGGTTTCGGGCGTGATCGAGCCGGCGAGGCTATAAATCTCCTCTCGAGCCGCCGGGAGCGCGGTTTCGACCGCGAACAGACGCGCGACCACCCGCTCGACATTGGAATCGACCACCACCGCCCGCCGGCCGAAAGCGATCGAAGCGATCGCGGCGGCGGTGTAGCGGCCGACGCCCGGAAGCTCGCGGAGCCCCTCCTCATGATCCGGGAAACGGCCGCCCAGCTCGCTCGCGACCTTGCGGGCGCAGGCGAGGAGGTTTCGGGCCCGGGCGTAATAGCCGAGCCCCGCCCAGGCGGCCATGACCTCCTCGTCCGGCGCCGACGCAAGCGCCTCGACCTTCGGCCAGCGGCGCGTGAACGCCTCGAAATAAGGCGAGGCATGGGCGACCGTCGTCTGCTGGAGCATGATCTCGGACAGCCAGATCCGATAGGGGTCCGGACGTTCGGTCCCCTCCACCCTCCAGGGCAATCGGCGCTTATCCACAGCAAACCACCGCAGCAGGGCATCGGAAGCATCGACGGACATGCCGCGCCTATGCCATGATATCGTGGATGGCGAAATCGGTCGGGACCTCGAAAAAGAAGGCGGAGGCGCCACGGGCGAACCGCGCCCGGGCCGTGTCCGACATAGTGCCCGATATCGGGCGGGCCGCCTTCCGCCGTTTCGGCTTCGTCCAGTCGTCGATCGTCAGCCGCTGGCGCGAGATCGTCGGCGATCGCTACGCGGCGGTCTCCTCGCCCGAATCGATCCGTTTCCCGGCCGGCAAGCGCTCCGACGGGGTCCTCAACCTGATCGTCGAGGGCGCCCATGCCCCCATGATGCAGCATGTCGCGCCCGTGATCGTCGAGCGGGTCAACCGCTTCTTCGGCTATCAGGCGGTGGCCCGGGTCGCGTTCAGGCAAGGACTGGTTCAGGTTGCCCGAGCCAGAAGCCGGGCCGCGCCGCCGTCGTTGCGCCCGATCCCGGTCGAGCTCGGCGATTCCCTGCGCGAGGTGGCGGATCCGGAGCTTCGAGCCTGTTTGGAATCCCTTGCCCGCGGCGTTGCGGCGAACGAAGCCGCCCTCGGTGCGGCGGTCGCCATTCCGGTGCTCGGCAGAATTGGTGGAGAAACGAAAAGATGAAGTCGATGCTCAAGGCCGGTTCGGCCGCTTTGGCCCTCCTCCTCGCCGGCTGCGGCGGGGACGGCGGCAATCAGGCGGCTCCCGCCGAGTACAGCGCCCTGAAGCAGATTCCGGCGCCGAACAACGGCGACTGGGCCCAGACGGTCGCGAAGACGCCCGACGGCGGCTTCCGGATGGGCAATCCCGAGGCGCCGGTGAAGCTCGTCGAATATGGCTCGCTCGGCTGCCCCCATTGCGCCGAGTTCGAGGAGGCGGCCGGGCCCGCGCTTCGCGACACCTACGTGAAGAGCGGCCAGGTCAGCTGGGAATTCCGCCCCTATCTGCTCTTCCCGACGGATCCGGGAATCTCGCTGCTTCTCAACTGCCAGAGCGAAGACGCCTTCTTCCCCGCAATGGGTCAGCTCTACAAGGATCAGGCCAGCTGGATGAGCAAGATCCAGGGCCTGCCCCAGGATCAGCTGCAGGCGCTCAGCAGCATGCCGCCGCGCGAGGCGGCGGTGCAGATGGTGCGGGCCGCCGGGCTCGACGAATTCTTCCGCCAGCGCGGGATGCCCTCGTCGCAGATCCAGTCCTGCCTGAGCGACCCCGCCGGGCTGGAGAAGCTCGCCGACGTCAAGCGCAAGGGCGACGAGGCGGGAGTGAACGGAACGCCCTCCTTCTTCATCAACGGCAAGGTCTACGAAGGCCCCGCCAACTGGGTTGGCCTTCAGCCGGCGCTTCGGGAGGCGCTCGGTGAATAAGGCGATCTTCCTCATGCTGGCTTGCGCCGCCGTTCCGGCCGCGGCTGCCGCTCCGGCGGGCAAGCCGGCGTCCGCCCGGGTGGACTGGTCGCGCACCGTTGTCGCCACCCCCGAGGGCGGGTTCCGGATGGGCAATCCGGCGGCCAAGGTGAAGCTGGTCGAATATGCCTCGCTGACCTGCAGCCATTGCGCGACCTTCGCGAAGGAGGGGATGCAAACCCTGATCGGCACCTATGTGCGCAGCGGCAAGGTCAGCTACGAATATCGCAACTTCATCCTGAACGGCCTCGACGTCGCCGCGACCCTGGTGGCCCGTTGCGGCGGGCCCGGCCGGTTCTTCCCGGCGACCGACAAGCTCTACGCGACCCAGGCGCAATGGAAGGACCGGGTGAGGGCCCTCACCGACGCTCAGAAGCAGGCGCTGAACGCGCTTCCGGAAAACCAGCGGCTCGGCCGGCTGGCGGACCTCGCGGGCATCCCCCAGATCGCGGCGCAGCAGGGCATCTCGTCGGCCCAGGCGAAACGCTGCCTCACCGATCGAGTGGCATTCGACGGGCTCGGCAAGATGAACGAGGCCGCCGCGGCGCAGGGAGTCCAGGGCACGCCCACCTTCTTCCTCAACGGCGCCAATATCGGCCCGCACACCTGGACGACGCTGGAGCCGAAATTGCGCGAAGCGGCGGGCTAGGATGGAAGCCGGGGGGCGGCCATGCAGATAAAGCGGCTGAAGCTTTCCGGCTTCAAAAGCTTCGTCGAGCCGGCCGAGCTCCGGATCGAGCCGGGCCTGACCGGAGTGGTCGGCCCCAATGGCTGCGGCAAGTCCAACGTGCTCGAGGCGATTCGCTGGGTGATGGGCGAGAGCTCGGCCAAGTCGATGCGCGGCTCGGGCATGGACGACGTCATCTTCGCCGGTACGACCTCGCGTCCCGCCCGCGACTTCGCCGAAGTGTCGCTGCTCCTCGAGCGTGAGGCCGAGGACATGCCGGGCGACGTCACCCTGGCGCCGGTCGGCGACGTGGAGGTCGCCCGCCGGATCGAGCGGGGCGCCGGTTCCGCCTATCGGGTCAACGGACGGGACGTCCGCGCCAAGGACGTCGCCTTGCTGTTCGCCGATGCGGCGACCGGCGCTCATTCGCCCGCTCTGGTCAGCCAGGGCAAGATCAGCGCCGTCATCGCCGCCAAGCCGACCGAGCGGCGGCTCATGCTCGAGGAAGCTGCGGGGATTTCCGGGCTCCACGTCCGCCGCAAGGACGCCGAGCAGAAATTGCGGGCCGCCGAGGCCAATCTGATCCGCCTGGACGAAGTGCTCGCCGACATGGAGCTGCGGGCCTCGGCGCTTCGCCGCCAGGCCAAGGCGGCCGAGCGCTACCGCAGGCTTTCCGACCAGATCAGGATCGCGGAAGGCCGGATGATCTTCGCGCGCTGGCGCGAGGCGGCGACCGCGGCCGACTCCGCGAAGCGCGATTCGGAAGCCGCCGGAGCCGCGGTCGAGAAAGCGTCGGAGGCGCAACGGGCCGCGGCAGCCTGGCAGACCGAGGCGGCGAAGACCCTCGCCGACCGCCGCTCCGCCGCTTTGGCCGCCCGCGACCGCTCGACCTTGCTCGGCCACCAGCTGGCCAGCCTGCGCGCGGAGCGCGATTCGATCGCCCGGCGCCTTCGCGAGCTGTCCGAACGGCGCACCGCCCTTCTCGGCGACCGCGCTCGGGAGGCGGCTCTGGGCGAGGACGCCAAGGCGGCTCTGGCCCGGCTCGAGCAGGAGGGGCGCGATATCTCCGCGAGGCTCGCCGTCGCGAAGGCTGCGCGCGGCACCATCGACGTTCGGACCGTGGAGCTGGAGGATGCCGCTCGCGAAGCCGAGGCCGAGCTCGGCAAGGCCCGCGCCGTTCAGGCGGCGGAGCAAGCGGAGGCCCGTGTCGCCCGGACCGCGCTGGAAGCGGCCCGGTCCAAGCTGGTCCGAGCCGAAGCGGAGAGCCGCCGGCTCGAGGAGCAGATGTCCGGCCTGGGCGACGAGGCGCCGCTGGTCGAAGCGCTTCGAGCCGCGCGCCGGCGCCGCGAGGAGGCCGAAGCGAGGCTCGAAGCGGCGGGCGAGGCGATCGGGGCTGCCGAGGCTCGCCGCCAGCAGTCGGCGCAGGTTCGGGATTCCGCCGAGAGCGAGGGGTCGACGGCGCGGGCCGCGCTCGCCGCTCTGGAATCGGAAGCCAGGGCGCTGACCAAGGCCGTGCAAGGCTCCAGCGGCGACCGGGCGATCAACCATGTCAAAGCGGATCCGGGCTTCGAGCGCGCGCTCGCGGCGGCGCTCGGCGACGATCTCGAAGCGGCGATCGAAGGCGATTCGGCAAGGCGCTGGTCCGGTGCCGAGACCCTCCCCGACGATCCGCCGCTGCCCACGGGCTGCGAGCCGCTCGCCGCTCATGTCGAATCCCCACCCGCGCTCCGCCGGCGGCTCGAGCAGGTCGGAGTGGTCGAGCGGGACGACGGGATCGCCTTGGCGGTCGGCCAGCGCCTCGTCACGAGCGACGGCCGCCTGCGCCGCTGGGACGGCTTCGTCGCCACCGGGCTCGGAGCGGCGGCGGCCGAACGTCTGATCCGGGTCAACCGGCTTGCCGAGATCGAACGGGCGCTTCCACCGGCCGCCGCGGCCGTCGACTCCGCCCAGGGGCGAATCGCAGCCGCGCTCGCGGACATGGACGTCGCGCGCCAGGCCGCCGATTCGGCGCGCAAGGGCGAAGCGGAGGCGTCCGCAGAGATCCGCGACTCCGGCCGCGCCGAGGATTCTGCGCGGGTCGAGATCGAGCGGCTCGCCCTGCGCCGCACCGGTCTTTCCGAGCGATTGGAGCAAGCGGCTCAGGATCTGGCGGAAGCCAGGCGCGGCGAGGACGAAGCCCGGCGAATCGTCTCCGATCTGCCCGACCACGCCGCCACCGAGGCGCGGGTGGCCGATCTCCGCCGGGCCGCCGAAGCCGCCCAGCTCGCTTTGGCGGAAGTCCGGGCCGAAGCGGCGACCCACGCCAGGGCGGTCAGCGCCGACAAGCAGCGCGCGGATGCCGCGTCGAAGGAGGCCGCCGATTGGCGGGTCCGGTCCGCCGAAGCCGGCAAGCGCCATTCCGACATGGGCCGGCGCATCGATGAAGCGGAGGGCGAGGCCGGACGGCTCGCCGACGCTCCGCAGGAGATAGAGCGCCGGATCGAAGCCCTCGGCGACGAGGCAGCCGAAGCCGGCGAGGCGGCTTCG
>DASQZF010000147.1:0-2948 GCA_035638835.1 Allosphingosinicella sp.
CAGAAGCACGGGCGGGTGCTGGATAAAGTGGGCTTTCGCTTTCCGACCGACCTTCTCGCGCACTACGGGGCGGCCAGTTTCATCCTGAAAGCCGACGAGAAGCGCGGGTTCAAGGCGTACGAGATTCCCGACATCCTGGAATCGGCGTTCCTCTACCCACTCTCGTCGAGCGATAGATCGAATCTCGAGGACATACGACACATTAGGAACAAGATCGCCCATGGGGGTGGCCCCACCCTGACGTTGAAAAGGGCGTTACGATACGCGTCGGAGCTTCATACACTTGCCGCCGCGTTGGATAGCCATGTGGCAAAGCATTTCTTAGTCCTGCAGGAGATTTGATCGACGCTGCTCTAAGGCGATAGCGGCGGCGCTCGCCTTTAACCAGAGATTCCCGTCGCAGCAGTCCGGCCTGGCCTTCTCGTCGGGGACGCCGCGGCGGCCTGCGCGACCATTCAAACGCTCAACGCCCGGGCGAGCAGGCCTTCTCCCGCCTGTCTCCCGCCGGGATCACCCTGAACCGGCGCTTGGCCCAGTAGCTGATGTCCATCGAAATTTTCACGGGCGAACCCTCGAGCGAGTAGATCGCCTGATCGCCCTTATTGTCCTCGCCCGTATAGCAGGACCGCCAGCCCTGCCGTTCAAGGACGGCGGTGATCGCGAGCACCGCGCCCTGATCGCGGGCATGCCACAAGGTGAGCTGATCGAAGCCGCCGGCGCCATCGCTTCCGACCAGGTCCAGCGCGGCGTCGTACGGGCCCTGGCCGAGGAGCATGACGCCGTCCCTGCGGCAACGCATCGAGGCCCTGTCCGCGGCGCATCGGACGAACCCCGCCTTCTTCGAATCCGCCAGGCTGCCGCTCACGGGCAGGCCCTCGAACCAGAGCGGAGGCGGCGGCGGACTCTGAGGGCCGCCGCATCCCGCGAGCAGGGCCAGGGCGAAGGCGAGCGGTCCGCGCATGTCGATCCTGCCCCTCTCTCGCCTAGCCGGTGCGCCGCCCGCGTATCCCCCGCTGCCCGTCGATGCGCAGGAAGTAATTGCCCAGCGTTCCCCTCTGGATGACGATCTTCTGGCCCGGGCGGGGATCGGAGAAGTTCAGGCGGGTCTCGGTGGTCTGCCAGACGGCGCCGTCCTCGAGCCGTATCTGCCATTTGCCGCCTTCGAGGCGACTGGCGCCGGCGACGACGGTCTCGAGCTTGCCGTCGTCGCCGCCGCTTTCGCCCCGGAAGAGGGGAATGTTGGGGACGCTGAAGCCGAACAGGGAGCGCCGGGTCTCGCGTATCTCCTGCCGGTCCATGACGACCAGGTCCTTCCGGTCTACCGCTTCGGCGAGGCGGGCGCCGGCCTGATCATAGCAGTCGAGCCGCGCCTTCTCGTCGGCGACCCCGCGGCAGGCCGAAAGCGCCTGGAGGAGGGCGTTGCCTTGGGCGTCCTTCAGCTTGGGCTTGGCCATGGCCGGGCCCGAGGCCAGCGCCGCCAGCGCCATATATGCAACGATCCTGCCGCCACGCTTCATGAATTCGCCCTCCGCCTTCCAGCGAAGGTTATGGGCTTGGCAGTCGCGCGGCAAGACTGTGGCTGAAAAGTTACAGGCCGTACAAGAATGTCGCGCCGGCCTTGGCCCTGCTTGCGTGCCGTTACACCCTCGACATAAACAGATGCCGGATGGGTGGGGGGCGAAACTGCGCCCGGTGCACCTTCGTGAACACCAAGGGGACGCCAAAGATGTCGAAATTCAAGTTCAGGGAAACGCTCCTTGCCTCGACCATGATCGCGGGCATGAGCTTCGCCAATCCGGCCTTCGCGCAGGAGCAGCAGCCTGCCGATGCTCCGCAGCAGTCCGCCGAGGACACGCAGATCGCGCCGCAGGAGGCTGTGGAGACCACTGAGGACTCGACGGGCGACATCGTCGTCACCGGCACCCTGATCAGGAATCCGAACCTCGTCTCCTCCTCGCCCGTGACCGTCGTCGGGCAGGACGAGCTCCAGCTTCGCCAGACCAACGTCGCCGAAGAGATCCTTCGCGATCTTCCGGGCGTCGCCCCGAGCATCGGCTCCGCCGTCAACAACGGCAACGGCGGCTCGTCCTTCGCCGATCTTCGCGGCCTCGGAAATTTCCGCAACCTCGTCCTTCTCGACGGCGTTCGCATCGTTCCGTCCAACTTCTTCGGCCGAGTCGACCTGAACAACATCCCGCTCGCGCTCGTCGAGCGGGTCGACACCCTGACCGGCGGTGCCGCCACGACCTACGGCGCCGACGCCGTCTCGGGCGTCATCAACTTCATCACCCGCAGCGACTTCGCGGGCATGGAGCTCCAGGCCAGCAACCAGATCACCCAGAAGGGCGACGGCCACATCTTCCGCGCCGACCTCACCGTCGGAGCCAATTTCGACGACGGCCGCGGCAACGCGGTGCTCTCGGTCGGCTACCAGGAAGCGGATCCCGTTTATCAGGGCGCACGCACCTTCTCGCGCAACAACTACACCTCGACGTCGGGCTTTGTCGGCGGCTCGGGAACGACCGTCCCGGCTCGCTTCACCCGTCCAGGCCTCGGCCAGAACACCATCGTTCCGGGTACCGGCCTGACCCGGCCCTATGTCGGATCGACCGACGCCTTCAACTTCAACCCGTTCAACATCTTCCAGACGCCCTTCAAGCGCTACAACATCTTCGCGTCGGGCCATTACGAAGTTGCCGACAATGTCGAGGTCTATACCCGCGGCATGTTCTCCAAGAATGTCGTCAACACGATCATCGCTCCGTCGGGCATCTTCGGCCAGCTGGCTCTGATCCCGGTCAGCAGCCCGTTCCTGCCGGCCGGAGCCCGGGCGCAATTCTGCGCGAGCAACGATTTCGACTTCACTACGATAGGCGTCCAGACGCTCACCCCGGCGCAGTGCGCCGCGGCGGCGGTGGCGACCAGCCCGGCGGATCCTAACTTCCGGG
>DASQZF010000148.1:0-41230 GCA_035638835.1 Allosphingosinicella sp.
CCGCGATCGTGACTCCGGCGGCGGCGGCGGCTACGAGGGTGGTCGCGGCGGCGGCGGCGGCGGTGGCCGTGGCGGCGGCGGCGGCGGCGGACGCGGCGGGAACGACCGCGGAGGCCGGGGCCGGCGCGACGAGCGCGGCGGACGTGGCGGCAATCGCGACGACGACGGCGGCGAGGAGCTGATCGAGAAGCTCGTCCACATCAACCGGGTTTCCAAGACCGTGAAGGGCGGCAAGCGCTTCGGCTTCGCGGCCCTGGTCGTGGTCGGCGACGGCAAGGGCCGCTGCGGCTTCGGCCACGGCAAGGCCCGCGAGGTTCCCGAGGCGATCTCCAAGGCGACCGCCGCGGCCAAGAAGGCAATGGTCCGGGTTCCGCTCCGCGAGGGCAGGACCCTTCACCATGACGGCCTCGGCCATTTCGGAGCCGGACGGGTCTATGTCCGCTCGGCGCCTGCCGGAACCGGGATCATCGCCGGCGGCCCGATGCGCGCCGTGTTCGAGAGCCTCGGCGTCGCCGACGTGGTGACCAAGTCGATCGGCACGTCCAACCCCTACAACATGGTCCGGGCGACCTTCGAGGCGCTCAAGGAGCAGACCAGTCCCAAAGCGGTGGCCCAGCGCCGCGGCCGCAAGGTCGCCGATTTGATGGCCCGCCGCGAAGGCCTGACCGGCGCCGAGGCTTCGGCCGAAGCCGAGCTGGTGACGGAGTAATATGATGGCGACGATCAAGCTGACCCAGACCGGATCGCCGATCCGGCGCACGCCCGACCAGCGCAGGACGCTGATCGGGCTGGGGCTCAACAAGATGCACCGCACGGTCGAGCTGACGGACACCCCAGAGGTCCGCGGCATGATCCGCAAGGTGCAGCACATGGTGAGGGTGGCGGAGTAGCCCTATAGCCCCTCCCCTTCAGGGGAGGGGTTGGGGTGGGGAAGGTGTAGGTCGCGATCGCGGCCCATGATCTTCTCCGACAGGCCCCACCCCGAACCCCTCCCCTGAAGGGGAGGGGCTTTAAGAAGCGCGACCAAAGCGAAAGCGAGTGCAGACACATGAAACTCAACGATCTCCGGGATAACAAGGGCGCCCGCAAGTCGCGCGTCCGGGTCGGCCGCGGAATTGGCTCCGGCCTCGGCAAGACCGCCGGCCGCGGCCAGAAGGGCGCCAAGTCGCGCTCGGGCGTGTCGGTCTTCGGCTTCGAGGGCGGCCAGATGCCGCTCCACATGCGGCTTCCGAAGCGCGGCTTCAACAACATCTTCGCCAAGGATTATGCCGCGGTGAACATCGGCATGATCCAGAAGGCGATCGATGCCGGAACGCTCTCAGCCGACGGGACGATCGACCAGGAGGCGCTTCGCGCCGCCGGCCTGTCGCGCGGCGGCAAGGACGGCATCCGGCTGCTCGGCAAGGGCAGCCTCTCCGCGAAGCTCGCCTTCCGGGTCGCCGGAGTGTCCAAGGGCGCCCGCGAGGCGGTCGAAGCCGCCGGCGGATCGATCGAGCTGATCGAGGTCGTTCCGGCCGCCGAAAAGGCTGCGGCGAAGAAGAACAGCGTCAAGAAGCGCAAGGACGCCTAAGCCCGTCATTGCGAGCGAAGCGAAGCAATCCAGTGTGGCCTTCCGAGACCCGCTGGATTGCTTCGTCGCTTCCGCGTAGCGGAAGTTTATCCTGAGCGCCGCCGCAGGCGGCGTCGAAAGGCTCCTCGCAATGACGGCCCAGGGTCCTATATGAACCCGAGCTTCCAAGGGATCGAACGAACATGGCATCCGCAGCCGAACAGATGGCTTCCAACCTCAGCCTGGCGAATTTCGCCAAGGCGACGGATCTCAAGAAGCGGCTCTGGTTCACTCTCGGCGCGCTGATCATCTTCCGGCTCCTGAGCTTCATTCCGCTGCCCGGGATCGATCCGCGTTCGCTCGCCAACCTTTTCGACACGACCCGCGGCGGGGTGCTCGACTTCTTCAACATGTTCTCGGGCGGAAGCCTCGAGCGGATGAGCCTGATCGCGCTGGGCGTCATGCCCTACATCACGGCCTCCATCGTCGTTCAGCTCGCCACCTCGATGTCGCCGACGCTCGCGGCCCTCAAGAAGGAAGGCGAGAGCGGCCGCAAGAAGATCAACCAATATACGCGCTACGGCACCGTCTTCCTGTGCGCGATCCAGGGCTATTTCATCGCCGTCGGCCTCGAGGGCTGGGGCCAGGGAAGCAGCGGCTCGGCCGTTCTCGATCCGGGAATGATGTTCCGGATCACCACCGTCGTCTCCCTGATCGGCGGCACCATGTTCCTGATGTGGCTCGGCGAGCAGATCACCAGCCGCGGGATCGGCAACGGAGTTTCGCTGATCATCATGGCCGGGATCGTCGCCCAGCTTCCGACGACCCTCGCCCAGGTGTTCGAGAGCGGCCGGACCGGAACGCTGTCGCCGCTCGTCATCATCGGAGTGGTCGCCGCGGCCGCGATCCTCATCCTGTTCATCTGCTTCATGGAGCGGGCCCAGCGCCGGGTGCTGATCCAATATCCCAAGCGCCAGACCGCCCGCGGCCAGATGCAGGCCGAGAAGTCCCATCTCCCGCTCAAGATCAACACGTCGGGCGTGATCCCGCCGATCTTCGCCTCGTCGCTGCTTCTGATGCCGCTGACCATCGCCCAGTTCGCCGGCAACCGCGACACCGGCGAAAGCATGTGGGGCGACGTCCTCATCTCCGTCACCACCGCTCTCCAGCACGGCGCTCCGCTCTACATGGCGCTCTATGCCGCCGGGATCATCTTCTTCTGCTTTTTCTACACGGCGGTCGTGTTCAATCCGGAGGAGACGGCCGAGAATCTGAAGCGCTACGGCGGCTTCATCCCGGGGATCCGGCCGGGCAAGCGCACCGAGGAATATCTCGACTACGTCCTCACCCGGATCACGGTCATCGGCGCCGCCTATCTGACGATCATCTGCCTGGTGCCGGAATTCTTCATCGCCCGGGCGGGCATCCCCTTCTACCTCGGCGGGACCAGCCTGCTCATCGTCGTCAACGTGACGATGGACACGGTGACCCAGATCCAGAGCCATCTCATCGCCCATCAATATGGCGACCTCATCAAGAAGGCGAAGCTCAAGGGCGGGCGCGGCCGATGATTTCGGCGTTCGCGGCAAGCGCCCGCTCGTGAACATCATCCTCCTCGGACCTCCCGGGGCGGGGAAAGGCACCCAGGCCGGCCGGCTGATCGCCGACCGCGGGCTGGTCCAGCTCTCGACCGGCGACATGCTGCGCGAAGCGATCAGGACGGGAAGCCCGATCGGGCTTCGAGCCAAGGCGATCATGGAGGCGGGCGAGCTCGTCCCCGACGAGGTGGTGAACGAGCTGATCGCCAACCGGCTCGATCTGCCCGAGCGCTATTCCGGCTCCGGCTTCATCTTCGACGGCTACCCGCGCACGGAGGCCCAGGCCGTCTCGCTCGACGCCCTGCTCTCCGAGCGCGGAATGAAGCTCGACCATGTCATCGAGCTCGACGTCGACGCCGACGCCCTGGTCGACCGGATCACCGGCCGCTTCTCCTGCGCCAAATGCGGCGAAGGTTATCACGACCGCTACAAATCGCCGAAGATCGCCACTCTTTGCGACGTTTGCGGTTCCGACGAATTCAAGCGCCGCCCCGACGACAATGAGGAGACGGTCCGGACCCGTCTCGCCGAATATCGCGCCAAGACCGCGCCCATCCTGCCTTATTACGATTCCCGGGGGCTGGTCCGCCGGGTCGACGGGATGGCGCATATCGGCGAAGTCGAGCGGTCGATCGAGGCGATATTGGACGGCGCCGGCTGATATCCTCCCCGTCGAAGATGGGGAGGGGGACGATGCGAAGCATGGTGGAGGGGTAGCTGGCGCAGGCCTTCGCCGTCACCTGCCCTAATCCCCTCGTTCCGTGCCAGCTACCCCTCCACCAGCCTTCGGCTGGTCCCCCTCCCCACCGCTTCGCGGCAGGGAGGATTTCTATTTGCCCAGCACCCCCATCGCCCCAGTGACCATCGCCTCGATCCCGGTGGCGATCACCGTTTCCGCCTCGGGCGCCCAGAAGGGGCTGTGGAGCGAAGGGAGCTTGGAGGTGTCGCCGCCGGCCGCGTCCCACTTCGCCTTGGGCACCCCGCCGACCCAGAAGATCAGGCTCTCGATAGTCTTGTCGGCGAGGTGGTAGCGGCCGAAATCCTCGCCCACCATCGGCGGAGGGACAACCCGCACCCGCTCGGCGCCGAAACGGGTCCGGAAGAGGGCCACGGTGTCGGCGCTGAGCTTTTCCGTGTTGATCGCCGCGGGGGTGAACATGCCCTCGCGGATCGTCACCACCGGCATCCTGTCGTCCGGCATCCCGGCGGCGATCGCCTCGCCCCGGGCGATCCGCCGGATCCCGTCGAGCAGGGCACGGCGGGTCTTCTCGCTATAGCTTCGAACCGTCAGCAGCAGCGTCGCCTCGTCGGAGATGATGTTGTGCTTGGTCCCGCCCTGGAAGCTGCCCACCGTCACCACCGCGGCGTCCTGCGGATCGAGCTCGCGGCTGACCAGGGTCTGCAAGGTGCCGACGATCCGGCTCGCGAGCACGATCGGGTCGCGCGTATTCTGGGGCACGGCGCCGTGGCCGCCGACCCCCTTCACCGCGATGTCGACGCTGTCGACGTTGGCGAAGGCCGGGCCGACCGTGATCCCGAGCACTCCGGCGGGGAGCGAGGCGCTATCGTGCCAGGCGAGTGCGTGGGTGGGCTTGGGGAAGCGGGTGAAGAGGCCGTCGGCGAGCATCGCCCGGGCGCCTTCGCCGGTCTCCTCGCCGGGCTGGAGGATCATCACCAGGGTGCCCGACCATTGGGCCTTCATCGCCGCCATCCGCCGGGCCGTGCCAAGCCAGCCGGTCATGTGGGTGTCGTGGCCGCAGGCGTGCATGACCCCGCTCTCGGTGCCCGAGAGACTGGTCGCCTTGACCTTGCTCGCGAACGGCAGGCCGGTTTGCTCAGCGACCGGCAGCGCGTCCATGTCGGCGCGCATCAGGAGCACCGGGCCGGGCCCGTTCCTCATCACCGCGACGACCCCGGTCTTGCCGACTCCGGTCGTCACCTCGAAGCCCAGCTTCCTCGCCTCGGCGGCGAGCCTCGCGGAGGTCTTCACCTCCTGCATCGACAGCTCTGGATTGGCGTGGAGCTCGCGGTAGAGGGTCATGAGCGACGGCAGGTCCTGCTTCACCTGGTCGGCGAGCGGATCGGCCGCCGCGGGCGCGGAGATGGCGAGGAGGGCGAGCAGGGGGAAATGGCGCATTCGATGTCTTCTAGTCTCAACCGACCGGTAGGTCATCGCCGTAAATCCGTCCTCCCCCGTCATTGCGAGGAGCGAAGCGACCAAGCAATCCAGCGCGGCCTCGGAAGCGGAACTGGATTACTTCGCTTCGCTCGCAATGACGGCGCTCCCCGAAGCAGAACTCAGTCCCTCGGCACGAGCTCGAGGACGTCGAGGGTGGATTCGAAGGCGGGATAGGGGAAGGCCAGCCGCCAGCGGCGCTCGCCGATCCGCTCGAGAAGTCCGATCATGTCGCGCTGGCGGTCGTGGCCGTAGCGCAGATTGCCCCGCTCGTCGCCGAGCTGGAGCGTGCCGAGGAAGACGAGCCTCCGGTCGCCGTCGGGAAACAGCCGGCCAACCGGGCGCTGCGAGCCGGTCAGCTTGACGAAATCCATCGCGCCGGCGCCGGCCGAGATACGGCAGTCGAAATAGGGGTAGGTCACGTAGTCGAGCAGCCCCTCGCCCTGCCCCCCGATCTTCAGGACCCGGCAGCGATAGTCGCCGGCCGGCGGAGCGACTCCGCGAAGCGCCGAATCGGGATCGAGCAGAACGCCCTCCCGGGCGATTTCGGCCGAATGCCCCGCCGCCCTCGCCTCGGCCAGCGACCGGACCCAGGCGGTCCGCCACTTGCGCGCCCGTTCGAGGTCATGGTCGGTGGCGATCGAGCGCCAGCCCTGCGTGGCCGCCGGCACCGCCGCGGCCGGACCGCTTCCGTCGGTCGTGCAGGCGGCGAGAAGGAGCGGGGCAAGGAGGAGGAGGGGGCGCTTCATCGAGCGATCATAGGATCGGTCCTCCCCTCCCTGCAAGGGAGGGGGCGGGGGTGGGAGCGAGCGCAGCGAGCCTTCCGGCGGGCGTTCGGCGGCCTTCGGCCGACTCACCCCCAGCCCCTCCCTTACAGGGAGGGGAGTTCTTCCGGAGTCTGCTCCGGAAGGCGGCAAAGGTCGACCCAGCGCTCGCCGACAAGCTCGAACAATCGCTGAGGCGCCACCTCGACCGAGCTGTTGAGCGAGCCGGCGGCCGGATAGACGAGGTCGAACTGCCTGAGCGACAGGTCGCAATAGACGGGCAGCTCGGTCGCCAGGCCGAACGGGCAGACTCCGCCGACCGGATGGCCGGTCAGGGCCAAGGTCTCGTCCGGGCCGAGCATGCGCGGCCGGGCGCCCAGCGCCGCCTTGCACTTGCCGTTGTCCAGCCGGGCGTCGCCTCGGGCGACGAGCAGGAAGACGGTCTCGCCGGCCCGGACCGCGAGAGTCTTGGCGATCCGCCCCGGCTCGACCCCGAGCGCCAGGGCCGCGGCCTCGACCGTCGCGGTGCTCTCCGTCACCTCGATCAGAGGCAGGTCGGGCGCGTTCAGGGCGAGCCAGGCCCGGACGGATTCGAGGCTCATCGGCTCACTCCCCGATCAGGTGGAGCGCGAGGCTTCGCCGGTGCGGCCGGCGGCGATGCTCGAACAGATAGACGCCCTGCCAAGTGCCGAGCGCGAGCCGGCCGCCGATCAGCGGGATCGCGAGCTGCACCTGGGTGAGGAGGGTCCGGAGGTGAGCGGGCATGTCGTCCGGACCCTCGTCGCGATGGGCGTAGGCGGAAGGGTCTTCGGGGGCGAGCTTCGCTATCCACGTCTCGATGTCGGTTCGCACTTCGGGCGCCGCATTCTCCTGGATGAGGAGCGAGGCGGAGGTGTGCCTGCAGAAGAGGGTGAGCAGGCCTTCGGTCAGGTGCTGGGCTTCGGTCCAGCCGGTCACGTCACGGGTGATTTCGTGAAGGCCCTGGCGGGGCGTGTCGAAGTGGAGGGTGCCGGTGGCTTGGCGCATGGAGGGGGATTAGCGCCTCTGCCTCCCCATCGCCAGATGGGGAGGGGGACCACACGAAGTGTGGTGGAGGGGTAAAAGGCGCGGATGTGGTGGGTTCACGCGCGATCCTCGGAGTCCACGGCAGCTACCCCTCCACCACCCTTCGGGTGGTCCCCCTCCCCACCGCTTCGCGGCGGGGAGGATCAGTCCGGCTTGAGCCTCCACCCCGCTTTGCCCTATCGCCGCCTCGAAGGAGAAGCACCGTTTCCGACGACAAGCCAAGCAACCTGATGTGGGGCGGCCGCTTCGCCGGGGGGCCGGCGGCGCTGATGCGCGAGATCAACGCCTCGATCGGCTTCGACAAGAGGCTGTGGCGCGAGGACATCGCAGCCTCGCTCGCCCATGTCGCGATGCTCGAGACCCAGGGAATCATCCCGGAAGAGGACGCCTCGGCCATCGCCGAGGGGCTGGAGCGGATCGAGGACGAATATGCGCGGATGGGGGTGCACGAGGACCCGGCGCTCGAGGACATCCACATGCATGTCGAGGCCCGGCTCGCCGAGCTGATCGGCCCGGCCGCGGGGCGCCTCCACACCGCCCGCTCGCGCAACGACCAGGTCGCAACCGATTTCAGGCTCTGGGTCCGGGGCGCGATCGACGAGACCGAGGGCGCTCTCGCCGCCTTCCAGCGGGTCCTGGTCGTACGGGCGGAGGAGCATGGCGAGACGGTGATGCCCGGCTTCACCCACCTCCAGTCCGCCCAGCCGGTCACTCTGGGCCACCATCTGATGGCCTATTACGAGATGCTGGCGCGCGACCGCTCCCGGTTCGAAGCGGCCCGCGACAGGCTCAACGAATGCCCGCTCGGCGCCGCCGCCCTGGCCGGCACCGGCTTCCCTATCGACCGCGACGCCACCGCCGCAGCTTTGGGCTTCGACCGGCCGAGCGCCAACTCCCTCGACGCCGTCTCCGACCGCGATTTCGCGCTCGACTATCTGATGGCGGCGACCCAGTGCGCGCTCCATCTCTCCAGGCTCGCCGAGGAGCTGATCGTCTGGGCGAGCCAGCCCTTCGGCTTCGCGATCCTTCCCGACCAGTTCAGCACCGGCTCCTCGATCATGCCTCAGAAGCGCAACCCCGACGCGGCCGAGCTGGTCCGGGGCCATTCGGGCCGGATCGCCGGGTCCATGGTCGCGCTCGTCATGACGATGAAGGGCCTTCCGCTCGCTTATTCGAAGGACATGCAGGACGACAAGCCGCCGGTCTTCGAGGCGCACGACCTGCTCCTGCTGTCGCTCCAGGTGCTCGCCGGGATGGTCGAGTCGACCCGGTTCGACGAGGGGCGGATGCGGGCCGCAGCCGAAGCCGGCTTCGCCACCGCCACCGACCTTGCCGACTGGCTGGTGAGGGAGGCGGGGGTGCCGTTCCGCGAGGCGCATCACATCGTCGGCCGGGCCGTGGCTGCGGCGGAGGAGCGGGGCGTGGGTCTGGCGGGGCTGGAGCTGGAGAGGCTTCGGGCGATCGATCCGAGGATCGACGATCGGGTTTACGGGGTGCTGACCGTGGACGCTTCGGTGGGGAGCCGGACCAGCTATGGCGGGACGGCGCCGGTGCGGGTGAGGGAGCAGGTGGAGCGGGCGAAGCGGGCGCTGGAGCAATAGCTCGGCCTCGCAACCTGCTCCGTTCGCCCTGAGCCTGTCGAAGGGCTTTCCTTCGTCCCGGCCCGGAAGTTTTGAAGGGAAGGGCTTCGACAGGCTCAGCCCGAACGGAGGAATTCAGTCCCGCAGGACGCTTTCCCTCCTCACCCCATCGGAACCAGCTTCGACAAGGTCCGCCCGCTCGGCATCAGCAGATATTGAGTGCCCTTGGTCCGGATGAAGTCGGGCAGGCCGGTCGCCGTGCCTCCGCCGGCCGGGCCCTTGGGGATCCGGAATTCCCGGGTCGCGTCGGGCACCGCCCGGTTGCCGATCAGCGCGTCCTGGTCGCGGCCGTGGGCGGGGAAGGCGTTGCTGAAATTGTTGCGCTGGCCCCAGGCGGCGAGGCGCATGAACTGCTCCCGGATCGACGCGCAGACGAAGACCCCCAATATTCCCCGGTCGACCCCGTCGTCCTTCTCGCCCTTCAGCTCCGGCCCGTAGGGCATTCCGCGCCTGACGATCTGCGGGACCCCGGTGGTCGCCGACATTCCCGACAATGACTGGTCGCGCGGGTTCATCACCCGGATGTGCGACGAGACCGGGCAGGCGATCCCCTGCACGTCCTCGGCGAAGGCGAAGCCTTCCTCGCAGCGGCCGGGATCCGGGGCGTCGGGGGAGAGGCACAGGGGGGTGCCGTCGCGCCAGCGGCCCATCATCTTGGCGGCGAGCAGCTCGCGGGCCTGCGCCGGATCCAGCTTCGGGAAGAGCGGCGGCGCCTTGCTCGCCAGGAACCGCTCGAAGGTGGCGACGTCCTGGTAGATCCAGCGGAAGACCAGATAGGAGGAGTCCCGAAGGACGGTCGCGGCCGGCTCCCGGGCCGGGGCGCATGGGAAGCGGTCGTCATAATAGCCGATGACCACCGAGCGATAGTCGACGGGCCGCTCGGGGCTCGGCGCGCCCTCCCAGGCGATCTTGCTGCTCGAAAGGCCGTCGACATAGCCGAAATGGATCCGGGCCCCCTTTCCGGCGGGGCCGGAGCCCAGGAACGCACCGTCGAGGCGGCCGCCCGAGGCTCGGGGGATCCTCTCGACGACGCCCGCGGCGGCGGCTTCCTCGAGCATCTCCGCCGTCGCGGCTTCGAGCTGGGCCTCGCCGACGGCGTGGATATGGACGAAGCAGCTCACCTCCTCGCCCCGGAACCGACCCTCCCACCATTGGGAGGGGGCGCTCGCGCCGAGATCGCCGATCCGTTCGGCGTCGGGAGGCGAGCGGAACGTGCTCTCGAGCTTGCAATAGATTTCGGGCGGAAGCAGCTGGGCCATGGCCCCGGCGGCGAAGCTCAGATTGACGACCCAGCCCCGGGCCGTCGTCGGCTTGTTCGTCCCGAACAGGAGGAGCGGCCGGATCTCGTTCACGAAGCGCCGGAGCGAAGCGGGGTCCGGAGCCGAGAAGACGAGGTGCCGGACCAGAGGGTAGCCGGCGATGTTGCCGAGCACCATGGCCTGGAGATCGCCCGTATCGACGTTCATCCGTTGTTCTCCGGTTATTCCTCCCCGGTTTTCCGGGGGAGGGGGACCAGCCGAAGGCTGGTGGAGGGGTTCTTCAAACGCTGGAAGAGCCCCTCCACCATGCTTCGCATGGTCCCCCTCCCCTGCAAATGCAGGGGAGGAATTTAAGTCATACCCCGCCTTGCGAGCTCCCGCCCGCAGCCGCCGTCAAGGCCGCCGCCGCAGCGGTAAGCGCCGCCGCCGCCGCGTGGAGCGCCGCGGCATGGGCTCCGCCGCTCGTGGGCGCCTGCCCGGCCGTCGGCTTTTCTCCGACCGCCGGAGCATCGCTCCCGCCGCCGCCGCTCAGCGATTCCTCGATCTCGCGGACGGTGCGCGGGAAATGGCTGAACAGCCAGCCCTGCTCCTCGCGGCCGTCCTCGGACCGGCCCAGCGCCTTCACGTTCAGATGCTTGGAGGCTTCGAAGAAGCTGTCCTGGTCGTTGAGCTCGTCCCACGGCGGAGCGCCCTCGGCGAGCTCGAAGATCGGCTTGAACACGTGCGGAAGCTCGCGCCGGAAGAATTCGGTATATTCCACCGGATCGCCGTCGAACTCGGTGATCACCTGAAGGAACCTGTCGTGGATGACGAGGACTCGGGCGAAATGGACCATCCTCGACTTGCGAAGCGCCCGGTCGATCTCGGGCTGGATATGGTCGGCGAACACTTCCTTCAGCTTTTGGAGCTTGGCCAGGGATTCCGGATCCTGCTTCAGGGGTACGGTCATGTTCAACGCGGTGATCATAGGACGCTCCTTCTCTCGCCGAGCGGAGGCCGGGGCGGAACGCCCGGATCGCGCTGGCTTGCGATTTCGCCGATTCCCTTCGGCGCGGCGCTCGGCCACGCCCCCACGGTCCGCAAAATCCCACCGGCATTGATCGAAGTCAACTCCCCTCCCTGGAAGGGAGGGGTAGGGGGTGGGTAGGCGAGCGTAGCGAGACTTCTTGCTGACCCGGAGTTTCGGCCGCCTTCGGCGGACCCACCCCCGGCCCCTCCCTTGCAGGGAGGGGAGTTCACCTGTCCGCCTTCCTGTCCCTCTTCGCCGCGATCCTCAGCCTCAGCGCGTTCAGGCGGATGAAGCCGGCCGCGTCGCGCTGGCTGTAGCTCGACGAGCCTTCCTCGAAGGTGACGAGGTCCTGGTCGTAGAGGGCGAGTTCGCTCTCCCGGCCGATCACCGTCGAATTGCCCTTGTAGAGCTTGACCCGGACCTTGCCCGTCACATGCTCCTGGCTCTTGTCTATCAGCGCCTGGAGCATCTCGCGCTCGGGCGAGAACCAGAAGCCGTTGTAGATGAGGCTGGCGTAGCGCGGCATGATCTCGTCCTTGAGATGCGCAGCCCCGCCGTCGAGCGTGATCGATTCGATGCCGCGATGGGCGGCGAGGAGGATCGTTCCCCCGGGCGTTTCGTAGACCCCGCGCGACTTCATTCCCACGAAACGGTTCTCGACCAGGTCCAGACGGCCGATCCCGTTGTCGTGGCCGAGCTGATTGAGGCGGGTGAGAAGCTCGGCCGGCGACAGGGTTTCGCCGTCGATCGAGACGGGATCGCCGGCCTCGAAGCCGATCTCGATCACCGTCGGCCTGTCGGGCGCGTCCTCGGGCGAGATGGTGCGCTGATGGACATATTCCGGAGCCTCGAGAGACGGATCCTCGAGCACCTTCCCCTCGGACGAGGAATGGAGGAGGTTGGCGTCGATCGAGAAAGGGGCTTCGCCGCGCTTGTCCTTGGAGATCGGGATCTGGTGCTTCTCGGCGAAGTCGATCAGCTGCTCGCGGCTCGCATATTCCCATTCCCGCCAGGGCGCGATCACCCGGATGTCGGGCTCGAGCGCGTAATAGCCGAGCTCGAATCGGACCTGGTCGTTGCCCTTGCCGGTGGCGCCGTGGCAGACCGCGTCGGCTCCGACGGCCCGGGCGATCTCGATCTGGCGCTTGGCGATGAGCGGCCGGGCGATCGAGGTGCCGAGCAGATACTGGCCCTCGTAGACCGTGTTCGCCCGGAACATCGGGAAGACGTAGTCGGAAACGAACTCCTCGCGCAGGTCCTCGATGAAGATGTTCTCCGGCCTGATGCCGAGCAGCTCGGCCTTGGCCCGGGCCGGCTCGACCTCCTCGCCCTGGCCGAGATCGGCGGTGAAGGTCACCACCTCGGCCTGATATTCGGTCTGGAGCCATTTGAGGATGATCGACGTGTCGAGCCCGCCCGAATAAGCGAGCACGACTTTTTTAGGGGCGGGGAGGTTCATCATGAATTTCCTGCGATCAGAATTCCCCTCCCTGCAAGGGAGGGGCTAGGGGTGGGTAGGCGAGCGGAGCGAGACTTCTTGCCGACTGGGAGTTTCGGCCGCCTTCGGCGGACCCACCCCCGGCCCCTCCCTTGCAGGGAGGGGAGGTCATGAGCTTTCCTGCGAAAGCTTGCGGAAGCGGCCTGCCATGATGCCCGGGTCGATTCCGTCCCGTAGGGCCACGAACAATGTATCGTCGCCGCTGATCGTCCCCGCCACCTCCTCGAGCCTTGCCTGGTCGAGCGCGAGGCCGACGAGATGGGCCGAGCCGGGCGGGGTTCGGATGACGAGCAGATTGCCGGCCGCCTCGACCGAAAGCACCCATTCCCGGAGGAGCCGCTGGAGCCGGGTCGCGGCCCAGTCGTTGTCGCCGAGCTGGTCGGGAAGCGCGTAGCTCAGGGCACCGCCGCGCTTCACCTTGACCGCGCCCATCTGGTCGAGGTCGCGCGACACCGTCGCCTGGGTGACCGAATGGCCCATCGTCCCGAGCCGGGCGGTGACCTCCTCCTGGCTTCCGAGCGGCTCGGAGCGGATGAGGTCGGCGATCGCCTTCTGCCGGCGGAGACGGGATTCGGTCATAATTCCCCTCCCTGGAAGGGAGGGGCCAGGGGTGGGTAGGCGAGCGTAGCGAGACTGCTTGCGGACCCGGAGTTTCGGCCGCCTTCGGCGGACCCACCCCCGGCTCCTCCCTTCCAGGGAGGGGAAGTCACGGCCTCACTCCCATCAGCCACGCCAGCGCCCCTCGCGCCGTGTGCATTCGGTTTTCGGCCTGGAGCCAGACGGCGCTTCGCGGCCCGTCGATCACCCCGGCGCTCACCTCCTCGCCCCGGCGCGCCGGGAGGCAGTGGAGGAAGCGGGCGCCGGGGCAGCGCTCCATCAGCGCCTCGTCGACCCGGTAGGGCTCGAACGCCTTCAACCGGGCCTCCGCCTCCTCGTCCTGGCCCATCGAGACCCAGACGTCGGTGTAGACGATGTCCGCCCCTTCAACCGCCTCCGCCGGATCGGCGAGCTGGGTCACATTCTCGGGCGGATCGCCGAGCCCATAGCCTTCCGGGCTCGCGATCCGGAGCTCCGCGCCGACCAGCGAGCAGGCCTCGGCGAGCGATCGGCAGACATTGTTGTCGCCGTCGCCGACATAAGCGATCCGGGCGCCTTCCAGCCGGCCGAGCAGCTGCCTCACCGTCAGCAGGTCCGCAAGCGCCTGGAGCGGATGGGCACGGTCGGAGAGCATGTTGAGCAGGGGCTTGGCCGTCGCCGCGGCCATCGTCTCCAGGTCCCGATGGTCCATCACCCGGGCCGCGATCAACGAATGGTAGCAGGCGAGCGTCCGGGCGACGTCCTCGGGGGTCTCGCGGGTGCCGAGGCCGACCTCCTCCTTCCGGATATAGACCGGATGGCCGCCAAGCTGGATGGTGGCGACCTCCATCGAGTTGCGGGTCCGGGTCGAGGGCTTCTGGAAGACCAGTGCGACCCCCTTGCCGGCGAGCGGCAGGCCGAGGTCCGGAAGCTCCGACAAGGCCAGGATCTCGTCCAGGCTCTCGCGCCCGAGATCGGCGACGTCGAGAAGGTGCGTCACCAGCTCTTCTCCCGCTTGACCATGGTGCCGATCCCTTCGTCGGTGAGGAGCTCGATCAGCAGAGCGTGCGGCACCCGGCCGTCGATGATGTGCGCGGTTCCGACTCCGCCGTCGACGGCGTCGGCGCAGGCGCGGAGCTTCGGGATCATGCCCGCGGACACGCTGTCATGCTCGATCCGGTCGCGAAGCTCGCCCGAGGTCAGCCGGGGCACGAGGCTGGACTCGTCGGCGACGTCTTCCAGGAGCCCCGGCGCCGCGGTCAAATAGACGATCTTCTCCGCCGCCATCGCGACCGCGATCGCCCGGGCCGCCTCGTCGGCGTTGACGTTGAAGGGCTGGCCGGTCTCGTCGGCGCCGATCGTCGAGACGACGGGGCTCAGCCCCTCGTCGAGCAGCCGCTCCAGGACCGAGGCCCGGACGTGGCTGACGTCGCCGACGAAGCCCAGGGCCGGGTCTCGCGGAGTGACGGTGAGCAGCCCGGCATCCTCTCCCGACACGCCTACCGCGACCGGCTCCAGGGGCGCCTCGCGGTTGATCGTCGCGACGAGGTCGCGGTTGATCTTGCCCACGAGCACCATCCGGACGATCTCGAGCGTCTCCGCGTCGGTCACCCTGAGGCCGTTGCGGAACTCCGGCTCCTTGCCGACCCGGCGCATCATCTTGTCCACCTGCGGCCCGCCGCCATGGACGAGGACGCAGCGGACGCCGACGCTTCTGAGCAGCAGCACGTCCTGGGCCAGCGCCCGGTCGAGCGCCTCGTCGATCGCGGCGCCGCCGAGCTTCACAACCACCGAACGGCCGTGGAAGCGCTGGATGTAGGGAAGGGCCTGGACGAGGATCGAGGCGGTCTCGGTGGGGGACCTCATTGCTCAAATCCTCCCTGCCGCGAAGCGGCGGGGAGGGGGACCACCCGAAGGGTGGTGGAGGGGTAGCTGGCGCAGGCCGAGCCAATTACCCCTCCACCATGCTTCGCATGGTCCCCCTCCCCACCGCCTTCGGCGATGGGGAGGATAAAGTCGGCGAGACCGGTGCCCTTCCTCATGACGTCCTCGAATTCTCTTTGATGTATCCGGGGCCCAGGTCGATCCCGATCACCTGCGCCCGGCCCGCGCCGAGGCCGAGCGCGACTTCGATCTCGATCCGCTCGCTTTTCATGTGGCGGGCGACCGCCTCGGAATCGTGATCCGCGTTCGTGCCGCCCCTGGAGACGATCGTCCCGCCATAAGCGACGGTCGCCTTTGCCGCCTCGAAGTCGATCCCGGCCGAGCCCGCCGCGGCCAGCAGCCGGCCCCAATAAGGGTCGCCGCCATACCAGCTGCATTTGACCAAATTGTTCTCCGCGATCCGCTTGGCGGCGGTCCGCGCTTCCGAATCCGAGGCGGCCCCGGTGACGGCGAGCGCGACCATCTTGGTCATCCCTTCCGCGTCGCGGGCCATCTGAAGGGTGAGGTCCTCGCACGCCCGGTGAACGGCGTCGGCGAACTCCCCCATGTCCGGCCGCCCGCGCCTTGCAGAGGCGAGGAGGATCGCGGTGTCGTTGGTCGACGTGGCTCCGTCGACGTTCAGGGTGTTGAAGGTCCGGTCCGAGGCGTCGCGAAGGATGCCGGTCATCTCCTCGGCGGAAACGTCGGCGTCGGTGGTGAGGAAGGCGAGCATCGTCGCCATGTCGGGCGCGATCATCCCGCAGCCCTTTGCCATTCCGCCCAGGGTGAAGGTCGAGCCCTCGACCAGCACTTCCTTCGCCTTGTGGTCGGTGGTGAGGATCCCGCGCGCCGCGTCATGGGCTCCGCCGATGGACAGCTTCTTCGCGATCCTGGGCGTGGCGGCGAGGATGACGTCCATCGGAAGCGGCGTTCCGATGATCCCGGTCGAGCAGACCAGCACCTCCTTCGCCGGCACCCCCAGCGCCTGCGCGGTCGCCGCCGCCATCGCCTCGGCGTCGGCGAGGCCGGCGGCTCCGGTCCCGGCATTGGCGTTGCCGCTGTTGACCAGGATCGCCGAAGCCCGGCCGCCATTGTCCGCGAGCCGGCCGCGGCACAGGACGACCGGAGGGGCGACGAACTTGTTCTGGGTGAACACCGCCGCCGCCGCCACAGGCTTGCGATCTTCGGTGGCGACCATGGCCATGTCGAAGCGCCGCCGCTTGATCCCGGCATGGCAGCCCGCGGCGACGAAGCCCTCGGCCGAAGTGACGCTCATTGCGAAATCCTCCCCTGCATTTGCAAAACCGTTGCAGAAGGCTGGCGAAGTGCTCTGAGGCAAAGCCCCTCCCCTTCAGGGGAGGGGTTGGGGTGGGGAATGTGAGGGAGATTGTTCGCTGCCGCCGGTGAAATGAACAGACAGTCCCCACCCCAACCCCTCCCCTGAAGGGGAGGGGCTAAGAGCCGGCGACCTAGGCAATGTAAGGGAGGAATTTTGGTCGGCACGCTCATGGATAGACTCCCGCGACAGGCAAGCCGGCCGTCTCCTCGAGGCCGAGCATGAGGTTGGCGCACTGGATCATCTGGCCCGCGGCGCCTTTGACGAGATTGTCGAGCGCCGCGATCGCAAGCACCCGGCCGGTCCGCTCGTCGTAGCGGGCGGTGAGGTGGACGGCGTTGGAGCCCAGGGTCCATTTGGTCGCCGGCGGGCGCTCCGAGACGTGAATGAAGGGCTCGTCCGAATAGGCCTCGCGAAGCGCGGCGAGCGGATCGCAGGGCCCCTTGGCGACGGCATGGCAGGTGGCGAGGATACCCCGGTTCATCGGAGCGAGATGGGGAGTGAAGAGCAGCTTGCCGCCGAGCGCCATCTCCATCTCCGCGGTGTGGCGGTGGGAGAGCAGGCCGTAGGCGGAAAGGCTTTCGTCGACGCTGTTGAAATGACTTTCCTCCTTCAGCGCCTTGCCGGCGCCGCTGACCCCGGAGGCGGCGTCGACGACGAGGCTTCCGGGTTCGACCAGCTCCATGAGCGGCTTGAGCGCGAGGATCGCCGCGGTCGCGTAGCATCCGGCCGCCGCGACCGTCGCGGACCCGGCGATCGAAGCCCGGTTGAGCTCCGGAATACCGTAGACGAACCGGCCGATGAGGTCGCCGGCGCAATGCGGTTCCCGGTACCAGAGCTGGTAGTCCGCCGCGCTGTCGAGCCGGAAGTCCGCGCCGAGATCGACGAAGGGGATGGAGCGGGCGATGACGTCCCGGGCGATGGCCTGGGAATGGCCGTGGGGAAGCGCCGCGAAGACGAGATCGACCCCTTCGTCCAGAGCCTCCGGTGCATAACTATTCAGGACGGCGTCGGAATAAGCGAGGGCAAGCTGCGGGTGGACCGATTCCAGCTTCTGCCCGGCCTGGCTGCTTCCGAACAGCTTCGTCGGGCGCAGCCGGGGATGCTGGGCGCAAAGCCTCAGCAACTCCGAACCGACGAAGCCGGAGGCTCCCAGGATGGCGACGCGAATCATGGATCCGCTAATGGGAGACATTGCATAATTATGCAATATCTTGAATTTTATGCATCCACCTTGGAGGTCGGTTCCGGCGCCTTAGACCCCAGCAGGTCGATTTTCGGACGGCGGGAATGGCGCCTGCGCTGGCGTTGGCGGCGTTTCCAGGGGCGGAAGACGACGAGCGCGCTGACGACGACCGCAATGGCCAGGCAGACGACGATGACCGTCACTGCGTCGTTGATGATGGACTGCATCGCGTGCCTCCCTCGAGGCAATCTAGATCAATATTTCGCCCCGTTCCAGCCCGCACCTTCCGAAGCACCGGATGGGATCGGGAACAGGGGAGCGAGGTGCATAGAGCATGACGGCTTAGCTTGATCCGTCATTGCGAGGAGCGAAGGCGACGAAGCAATCCAGCAGGTCTCCGGGGCCGCCCTGGATTGCTTCGCTACGCTCGCGATGACGGAAGTGATTCAGACCTGAGCTATCATGCTCAGGTCCGGGCCGGGCCGATCGACGGGTCGAGGATGAACGCTCCGGCTTCGACCGGCGCGCCGCTCCCCTGCGGCGCGCCGGCGGCCGCCCCCGCGGCAAGCAGGATGAAGGCGATGAGCAGGAACAAAACGGCTCCGATCGCGCCGCGCGAGGCGGAAAGTGGAAGCTTCGACGTTGCGCGATTCGCCCCGTATTGGGTTCCCAAAGCCGTGACCGTCGCCATCGTCCCGCTCCTGCTCGATTGACTGCAGGATAAGGCCGTCCGCCGGCTCGCCGCCACCAGCATTAAGGCCAAGTTTCGGCACATCGGCCGGGCCGCGGCGGCTGGCCTCGGCGGCGGCGTGCGGTTATGTGCGGAGATGTGCGGAGCCGAAGGGGGTTCGAGGATTAGGATGCCGTTTTTCCGATGAGCCGGGGCCTCGTCCGAGTCGGGGTCGGCGGCTGGGATTACGATCCTTGGCGAGAGAGCTACTACCCGCTTAAGCTGCCCAGGTCGAAGCAGCTCGAGCATATGGCGGCGCGCCTGACCGCGGTCGAGATCAACGCCACTTATTACAAGCTCCAGAGGCCCGAGCTGTTCGAGCGCTGGGCCAAGGCCGCGCCGGACGGCTTCCGCTTCGCCATCAAGGGCTCGCGCTTCTGCTCGAACCGCAAGGTGCTCGGCGGGGCGGGCGAGTCGGTCGGCCGTTTCTGCGGGCAGGGGCTGGCGGAGCTCGGCGACAAGCTCGGGCCGGTCCTGTGGCAGTTCACGGGAACGAAGAAATTCGAGCCGGACGATTTCCGAGCCTTCCTGGCGCTGCTTCCGGGCGAAGTGGCGGGCGTGCCGCTCCGCCACGTCGTCGAGCCGAGGCACGAAAGCTTTCGCGACCCGGCGTTCGTCGAGATGGCGCGGGCGGCGGGGGTTGGAATCGTGTTCGCCGATTCCGACGAATTCCCCTGCATAGCCGATCTGTCCGGGGGGCTCGTCTATGCCCGGCTACAGCGCAGCCGGGGGGACGTGGAGACGGGCTATCCGCTCGCCGAGATCGACCGCTGGGCGCAGGTCGCGAAAGGCTGGGCCCAGGGCGAGAGCCCGGAAGGTTTCCCTTATGCCGCGAAGCCTCCGGAAGTCCGGCCGCGCGAGACCTACGTCTTCTTCATCTCCGGCGAGAAAGCGCGCAATCCGGCGGCGGCCGAAGCGCTGATCGAGCGTTTGTAATCCTCCCCATGCAGCGCATGGGGAGGGGGACCACCCGAAGGGTGGTGGAGGGGTAGCTGGCAGAAGCCTGCGCCATTACCCCTCCACCATGCTTCGCATGGTCCCCCTCCCCATCTGCGATGGGGAGGATTAGGACAGACTCATGAACCCGCTCTTCGCGAACATGCCGATCAACGTCTTCACCCGGATGTCGGCGCTCGCCGTGGAGCATGGGGCCGTCAATCTCGGCCAGGGCTTTCCGGATTTCGGATGGCCGGACGACGTCGTCGCCAGGGCGGCGGAGGCGTTGATCTCCGGGTCGAACCAATATGCGCCGATGACCGGGCTGCCGGAGCTGCGCCGGGCGATCGCAGATCATTATCGGGCGCATCAGGGCGTCGAGGTCGAGCCCGAGGCGGTCGTCGTCACCTCCGGAGCGACCGAGGCTCTGGCGGCCTCGCTGATCGCCCTGATCGAGCCGGGCGACGAGGTTCTCCTCTTCCAGCCGCTCTACGACCTCTATCTCCCGATGGTTCTTCGAGCCGGCGGAGTCCCGCGCTTCGTCCGGCTTGCTCCGCCGGACTGGCGGATCACCCGCGAATTGCTGGCCGAGGCCTTCACTCCGAAGACCAGGCTCGTCGTCTTCAACAATCCCCACAACCCGTCCTCGCGCCTGTTCCGGGCGGACGAGCTCGGGCTTCTGGCCGAGGCCTGCGTCCGCAACGGCGCGATCGCGCTCACCGACGAGGTCTGGGAGCATGTCGCCTTCGACGGCCGCCGCCACATCCCGCTGGCGGGCCTTCCGGGCATGGCGGAGCGGACGGTGAAAGTGGGCTCGGCCGGAAAGATCTTCTCGCTGACCGGCTGGAAGGTCGGCTGGGTCGCCGCCCCGCCGGCGCTGGCCGGGCCGATCTCCAAGGCGCACCAGTTCCTCACCTTCGCGACCGCGCCCAACCTGCAGTCGGCTGTCGCTTACGGGCTGGGCAAGGAGGCCGGGTGGTTCGACCGGATGCGAGGGGATTTCGCCGCGGCCCGCGACATCCTGGTCTCGGGCCTTCGCGAGGCGGGCTTCGCGCCCCTCCCGGCCGAGGGCACCTATTTCGTCGGGGTCGACCTGCCGGCGTCGGGGATCGAGGCGGACGACGTCGCCTTCTGCGAGCGCGCGGTGCGCGAGGCGGGAGTGGCGGCCATCCCGCTTTCGGCCTTCTACGCCGAGGATCCGGTGACGAGCGTGGTTCGGCTTTGCTTCGCCAAGAAGCCGGAGACCCTGGCGGCGGGGGTAGAGCGGATGGGGAAGGCGAGGCGGCTGTTCGCCTAGGACCCGTCATTGCGAGCGTAGCGAAGCAATCCAGTGCTGAGCCTGTCGATTGCGCCGCGCTGGATTGCTTCGTCGCTACGCTCCTCGCAATGACGGGGATCGTCGGTTAGTAGCCCCGCAATGACCTTCAATTCAACCGACGAGACCCGCGCCGTCTTCGAGCGCCTCGGAATTCCCTTGCCCCAGGGCGACCTCGAATCCCGCTCGCCCATAGACGGCCTGGTCATCGGCTCCGTCCCGACCGCCTCGGCCTCGGACGTAGGCGCCGCCGTCGGCCGCGCGCAGGAGGCCTTCCTCGCCTGGCGGACCGTCCCGCCGCCGCGCCGCGGCGAGCTGGTGCGACTGTTCGGGGAGGTGCTTCGACAGGAGAAGCAGTCGCTCGGGCGGCTGGTCAGCCTGGAAGCCGGCAAGATTCTCCAGGAGGGGCTGGGCGAAGTCCAGGAGATGATCGACATTTGCGACTTCGCGGTCGGCCTGTCTCGACAGCTTTACGGGCTGACCATCGCCACCGAGCGGCCGGGGCACCGGATGATGGAGACCTGGCATCCGCTCGGAGTCGTCGGAGTGATCTCGGCGTTCAACTTTCCGGTGGCGGTGTGGGCGTGGAACGCCTGCCTGGCCTTCGTCTGCGGCGATTCCGTCCTTTGGAAGCCGTCGGAGAAGACGCCGCTCACCGCTTATGCGGTACAGGCCCTGTTCGAACGGGCGGCGGAGCGGTTCGGCGAGGCCCCGGCGGCGCTCGGCCAGCTGGTCCAGGGCGGACCGGAGTCGGGCGAGGCTCTGGTCGACGATCCGCGGGTCGCGCTTCTCTCGGCGACCGGCTCGACCCGGATGGGCCGGTCGGTCGCGCCCCGGGTGGCGGCCCGCTTCGGCCGGACCCTTCTCGAGCTGGGCGGAAACAACGCGATGGTGGTCGCGCCCTCGGCCGACCTGGCGCTGGCGGAGCGGGCGATCGCCTTCGCGGCGGTCGGGACCGCGGGGCAGCGCTGCACCAGCCTCAGGCGGCTGTTCGTCCACGACGAGATTTACGCCCGCCTGATGCCGCGCCTCCGGCAGGCCTGGGCCGGGGTGCCGGTGGGCAATCCGCTCGAGGAAGGGACCCTGGTCGGGCCTCTGATCGACGAGGCGGCGGTCGAAGCGATGCAGTCGGCGCTGGAGCGGGCGCGGGCCGAGGGCGGCGAGGTGCATGGCGGGGAAAGGCTGGAGGGACGCTTCGTCCGCCCCGCCTTGGTCGAGATGCCGGGGCAGACCGGGATCACCCTGACCGAGACCTTCGCCCCGATCCTCTACGTCATGCGCTACGCCACGCTCGACGAAGCGATCGCGGCGCATAACGACGTCCCCCAGGGCCTCGCTTCCTCGATCTTCACCAACGACATCCGCGAGGCGGAGACCTTCCTTTCCGCAGCGGGCTCGGACTGCGGGATCGTCAACGTCAATATCGGGCCCTCGGGCGCCGAGATCGGCGGCGCTTTCGGAGGGGAGAAGGAGACCGGCGGCGGCCGGGAGAGCGGCTCCGACGCCTGGCGCAATTATATGCGAAGGGCGACCAACACGATCAACTACAGCCGGGAGCTTCCGCTGGCCCAGGGCGTCAACTTCGAAATGCCATGAGCGCAAGGGTCGCGATCCTCACTCCCGACGAGACCGGCGAGGGCTTCCGGACCCGCTGGCGCGACGTGTTCGAGCGCGAGGCGGCTCCGCTCCGCGAGGCGGGGCTCGAGGTCGAGGCGCGCGACTGGGCCGATGCCCGCGACCTCGCCGGCTTCGACCTCGTCCTTCCGCTCCTCGTCTGGGGCTACCCCTTGGCCCCGGAGCGATGGGCGCAGGCGGTCGAGCGCTGGGACGGCGAGGGGGCGCGGCTCCGGAATCCGGCCTCGGTGCTTCGCTGGAACGCGGACAAGATCTACCTGGAGCGGCTCGCCGAGCGCGGCGCGCCGGTCGTTCCCACCCGCCATCATGCCCGGCTGAACGAGGCTTTGCTGGAGGAAGCGGCGCGGGCCTTCGGGACCGACCGGCTGGTCGCCAAGCCGCGCATCTCCTCGAGCGCCTGGCAGACGATCCGCTGGTCACCCGGAGCGCCGCTGACGGGCGGGCCGGAGGGGGCGGCGATGGTCCAGCCCTATCTGCCGGAGATCGAGCGTTCGGGGGAGGTCTCGCTGATCTATTTCGGCGGACGGTTCAGCCATTCCATCTGCAAGCGGCCGCAGCCGGGCGACTTCCGGGTGCAGCCTGAGTTTGACGGGATCATCGCGGCGCATCGGCCGGACCCGGCCGAGCACGAGGCGGCGGAGCGGGTCCTCGCCGCGGTGGAGGAGCCGCTCCTCTACGCCCGGATCGACCTGGTTCGGGGGCTGGAGGGCGCGCCCCAACTCATCGAGCTGGAGCTGATCGAGCCGGATCTCTACCTGGGATTTGACGAAAAGGCGGGGAGGCGTTTCGCCGAGGCGGTGGTCGCGGCGATTTGAATTCCTCCCCCCGGATTTCCGGGGGAGGGGGACCATGCGAAGCATGGTGGAGGGTTCCTTAAGCGCCGGAAGAACCCCTCCACCGCGCTGCGCCGAAGGCGCAGTTCATCCTGAGCGCCGCCGCAGGTGGCGTCGAAGGGCGCGGTCCCGCTCCCCGAGAAATCTCGGGGAGGATTTAGAACGCGGAACCGATCCGCCTCGCGGGGAACCCGGCTGGTTACGGGACCGTTCTTGCGAGGGACATAGTACGCGTAAAACTCGAACTCAGGGGAGTTGATCATGAATACGCGGACTTTCGCCCTGATATTCGGAATCGTTTTCCTCGTCATCGGCGCCGGCGGCTTCATTCCGGGGATATTGCAGTCGGCGACCCCCGACCCCGGCCTCTCCATGCGGCACGGCTTCGGACATGAGCTCGGCCTGTTCCCGGTCAATACGCTTCACAACATCGTCCACCTGCTCTTCGGCATCTGGGGAGTCATGGCCTATAAGAGCTACGGCGGATCCCGCTCCTATTTCCGGGTCGTCGCAATAGTCTATGCCGTTCTGATGGTCATGGGGCTGCTGGAGCCCACGAAGAATGCATTCGGCCTCGTCCCGCTCTACGGCAACGACGTGTGGCTGCACGCTCTGCTCGCCCTCGTCGCGGCCTATTTCGGCTGGGTCAATCGCGACACCGCGGGCGACCAGGTTTGACGGCGGCCCCGTCATTGCGAGCGTAAGCGAAGCAATCCAGCGGCTCAGGTCGCCGAAACTGGATTGCTTCGTCGCTGCACTCCTCGCAATGACGGGTCGGGGACGAAGCGGCCCAGCCTTGCGCCGGGCCGTTTCCCTTTTCTTTTCAAGGCTTGGCCCAGACCTTGCGGGTCCGTTCAGCGCGCTTTAATAGGCTATCATAGGATAATGGCGCACTGCCACGCGAAGCTTTTTCGCGGCCGCCATCCACGGGGATAAACCATGTTCAGCCGTAGCTTTCTCGCCCTCCTCGCACTCGGGGCCGCTTTGCCCGCGACGCTGGCGCCCGTTTCCGCCCAGAGCGCCGCCGAACTGACCGGCCCCAAGGCCGCACCGGCTCCGGCTCCGGCTCCGGCGCCCGCCGCCGCTCCGGTCATCGGCGCCGACTGGTCGCGCAAGGACGCTGGGGAGTTGCTGCGCTACGTCGAGGGGATCGGCTCGGAAGGGCTCGACCCGGCCGACTACAATATGGCGGCGCTCCGCGAAGCCATCGATTCCGAGGATGACGGTCTGAGCCGGCTCGCGACCTCGACCTTCCTCAAGGTCGCTTCCGACCTCAAGTTCGGCCATGTCCGCGACTCCGGCCGGGTCGACTGGCACGTCAAGGACGACAGCTGGAACGTCTACGACCAGCAGGCCCTGCTCGACCGCGCGGTGAAGGGGGACGTCGCCGAGGCTTTCGAGTCGCTTCATCCGACCCACCCGCAATATGCGGCCCTGAAGGCGCTGCTCGCGGACAAGTCGCTCGATTCCAGGACGCGCGACCGGGTCCGGATCAACCTCGATCGCTGGCGCTGGCTTCCCCAGAATCTCGGCTCCAAATATGTGATCGTCAACGTCCCCGCCTATACGGTCGCCCTGGTCGAGAACGGCCAGACCATCAATCGCCGCCGGGCGGTCGCCGGAGCGATCAAGACTCCGACGCCGTCGTTGAGCGCAGTGATCACCGGCGCCATCTTCAACCCCTGGTGGGAGGTTCCGCAGAGCATCACACCCGAGGTTCGCGGCAAGAAGGGCTATGTCGCGGTCAAGGACGATTCGGGCAAGGTCATCCGCTGGCGCCAGCCCCCGGGACCGTCCAACGCGCTCGGCCGGATGAAGCTGGTGATGGGCAATCCCTATGCCATCTACCTGCACGACACCAACGCCAAGAACCTGTTCAACAGACAGGCGCGCGCCTTCAGCCACGGCTGCATCCGAACCGAGGATGCGGTCGGCTTCGCCCAGACCCTGCTGGAAGGCACGGACTGGAATCGCGGCAAGATCGACCAGATTCTTGCGTCCGGCAAGGCGACCCAGGCGAATCTCGCGGCGCCGGTGCCGGTCTACATCGTCTATTTCACGGTCGCCGCGACCAGCGACGGACCGCCGAACAGCTATGCCGACATGTACAGCCGCGACGGCAAGGCGCTCGCGGCGCTCACCGACAGGAAGAGCGGGACCGCGCTGGCTTCGTCGGGGAATTAGGGGGCGCTTATCCTCCCCGCGCGAAGCGGGGGGAGGGGGACCACCCGAGGGGTGGTGGAGGGGTAATTGGCGCGGCCGCCCGGCGGTTCGCGCGAGAACCTCTTGAACTGAGCCGGCCACCCCTCCACCACCCTGCGGGTGGTCCCCCTCCCCGTCCGGTTCGCGGACAGGGAGGATAAGGGCCGCGCCGAAGGAAACCTTGATCTTCACATGGACGCATTCTCCGCCTTTTTCCGGCTGCTCTCGCCCGCTCGGCGCCGGCAGTTCGGGCTGACCCTGGGGCTGATGCTGCTCGGGGCGGCGGCGGAGATGGTGACGATCGGGGCGGCCCTGCCCTTCCTTGCTTTGGTCGCCGATCCGGGCAGCAATCTGGTTCCCCCCTGGCTCCTGCGCGTATTGAACGCGATCGGCGGATCGCCGGTGGTCGGCGCAGCCGTGCTTCTAATCGTCGCCGCGCTGGGGGCGGCCGGGATCCGCCTCGCATTGACCTGGGGCAGCCAACGGCTGGTCATGGCGACGGGCCACGACATGGCTGGAGCCGTCTTCAGCCGGATGCTTCGCCAGCCTTATTCCGAGCAGGTGCGGCGCAACTCCAGCCAGACCCTCGCCGCAATCGAGAAGGTGCAGGGGGTGGTGTTCGGGATGCTCCAGCCGGCGATGCAGGGGGTCATCGGAACCTTCATCGCCGTCTGCGTCTTCGCACTGCTTCTCAGGATCGATGCCAGGGCCGCCGGCTTCGCAGCGGTCGCGGTCGTTCTCGCCTATGTCGGAGTGAGCCTGCTCGTCAGGCCACGGCTTCGGCGCAATTCCGAGCTGCTGGCCGGAACCATGGTCGAGCGAACGCGCACCGTGCAGGAGGGCCTGGGCGGGATCCGGGACATCATCCTCGACCGCTCCGAGCCCTTGTTCGAGGCCAAGTTCCGCGATCTCGACGGCCGCTACCGCCGGGCCCAGGCGGCCACCCAGTTCGTGGCCGGCGCTCCCCGGTTCATCGTCGAATCGGCGGGGCTGGTGGCGATCGCCCTGGTGACCCTGGCGATGAGCCTCGAGCCGGGCGGGGTGGTGAAGGCGATCCCGGTGCTCGGCGCTCTCGCGCTCGGCGCCCAGCGGCTCCTGCCTTTGCTCCAGCAGGCTTATTCCGGCTGGACCCTGGCAAGCGGCAATTACCGCGCGTTCCGCGATGTCGTCGACATCATGGAAGCGCCGATCCCGCCGCCCCAGCCGAAAGCGCCGCCGCTCGCCATCGAGCGCGAGCTGGCCTTCGAGGGCGTCGGTTTCCGCTATCCCGAGGGCCGCTTCGCTCTCGGCGACGTCAGCTTCCAGATCCGCGCCGGCGAGCATGTCGGGATCGCCGGAGCGACCGGGGGCGGCAAGTCGACCCTGCTCGACCTGCTGATGGGCCTGCTCGAGCCGGACGAAGGCGCGATCCGGGTCGACGGCCGCCCGCTCGACGCCGCGACCCGGCCGGCCTGGCAGTCGGGCCTCGCCCACGTCCCCCAGGCCATCTACCTCGCCGACGACACGATCGCCGCCAACATCGCCTTCCCGCGAGGCGCCGAGGGCATGGACCCGGAGCTTCTCGCCTCGGCGGTTCGGGCGGCCCAGCTGGAGGAGTTCCTGTCGGGCCTGCCCGACGGGCTCCAGACCTATGTCGGCGAGCGTGGGGTCCGGCTGTCGGGCGGCCAGCGCCAGCGCATCGGCCTGGCCCGCGCCCTCTACCGCCGGCCGCGCCTGCTCATCCTCGACGAGGCGACCAGCGCGCTCGACGAGGGAACGGAGCGGGCGGTGCTCGCCGCGCTGCAGGGGCTGAGAGGGGATATGACCCTGGTCACGGTGGCGCATCGAGCGACGACTCTCGCGGCCTGCGACCGCTTGATCCAGGTAGACGGAGGAAGGGTGAGGGAGGACTGACATCCTCCCTGCCGCGAAGCGGTGGGGAGGGGGACCACCCGCAGGGTGGTGGAGGGGTAATGGCGCAGGCCTTCGCCGTATCGTGCGCGAACCTCCCAGGCCTCGGAAGCTACCCCTCCACCCTGCTTCGCATGGTCCCCCTCCCATGCTTCGCATGGGGAGGATTCTCAGTCTCCTCGCGTCAGTCGGCCGGGGCCGGAGGCAGGGGCGGGGGCGGGGGCAGGATCCAGACTATCCGGCCGTTGACGTGGTCCGGGACCGCCGCTCCGGCGTCATCGAGCGCCGGGGTGAAGCGGGCGCGCGACCTGAGCAGGCGGCAAGTCGTGTCGTCCAGCGTGGCCGAGCCGCTCGATTGCGTGACGGTGCGCCCGGTGACCCGGCCGTTCGCTCCGACGTCGAGAGTGTAGCCGACCGCGCCCTGCTGGCCGGTGCGCAGGGCGGCGGGGGGATAGTCCTGATCGCTGAACAGGCTGACCAGATCGGCGTTCGCCCGCGCCCCAACCACCGCCGGCTTCGAATTTTCGCAAGCCGCCGCCTCGCCGGCGAAAAGCGCGCCGGTCAGCGCCAATAGTCCAAGTTTCCGCATTGCCCGTCCCCCATATTTCGACGCGACGGAAATTGTCACGTCGGCGGAGGGCCGGCGATATGTTGAAACTACGTGCTTTCCGGTGAGCCTAAGCCAGCTTGTCGGCGTAAATGAAGTGGCCCGGGCCCAAGCGGGCGAGGACCTGCTGGAGGCTGTTATAGGGGAGGGCGAAGCAGCCCTCCGAGCGGCCGAGCTTGCCGTGGGCGGCGACCTGCTCGGGCTCCGCATACCAGGCGGAGTGGACGACGATGGCGCGCGCGTGGGCGTTGGAGTTGCTCCAGTCGAGGCCCGAGAGACGCAGCGAACGGCCATATTTGCCGTGATAATATTCGCCGGTGCGGTAGCCGCCCTGCGACGAGGCTTCGGAGCCGATCTGGTTCGAGAAGCGCTGAAGCGCACCGCTATGGGCGGGATCGGAGCCGCGGCCGTGCGCGACGAGATGGTTGCTGACCCGGCCCGAACGCGTGTCGAGAAGGAAGAAGCGATGCTCGTTGGAGGGGCGGCTGAAATCGGCGATCCCGACGACGTCGGTGTGGCGAAGCTGCGAGCGATGGCGCTCGAACGAGGCGCGGGCGCGGGCGAGGAGGCGCGGATCGATGGCTCCGTCGACGACGATCCTCGGCTGGGCGGGAATGCTGCGCGGATGGATCGGAGCCACGGCAAGCGGCTTCGGCGCCGGATCCTTGAGGCCGGCGACGATCTGCGCCAGCGTCTGGCCCTGGGCCGCCGTGGCGAGAAAACCGGCCGAAAGACCGGCACCAAGCAAGTGCCTGCGCGAGTAGATCAAGATTTTCCCCTCAGCTCTGGAATCATAGTTAGAGCTTTTGTCCTTAAGTTCCAGTGAACTGCAGCCGGTTCATCCCGTAAGCGCCGCGACTCATCGCATTGATTACGGCCCCGGTTGGTTACCGGGCGTAACGGCGGCGGCGAAGCGTGCGGGGAACCCGGCGGGCCGTGGAAGCGTCTTTCGACTCGCATGTGACCGAATTCGATCGCCTTGAAGTGAAGCCCGGGCTTGCGCCGATGGAGGCGAAGCTGGTCGATTCCCTGCCCGAGGGCGAGGGGTGGCAGTACGAACCCAAATGGGACGGCTTCCGCTGCCTGATCTTCCGCGACGGGCCCGAAGTGGCGCTCATGTCCAAGTCGGGGAAGCCGCTCGGCCGCTACTTCCCCGAAGTGGTGGAGACCGTGCTCGGGATGGAGGCCGACCGGGTCGTCCTCGACGGCGAGCTGGTCATCCCGGTGGACGGGGCCTTGTCGTTCGACGCCCTGCAGCTCCGGCTCCATCCCGCCGAGAGCCGGGTCAACCGGCTCGCCCGGGAGACCCCCGCGCAGCTGATGCTGTTCGACCTGCTCTTCTCGAAGGAGACGAGCTATCTCGACGCGCCTCTGGAGCTTCGCCGCCGCAGCCTCGAGATCATCTACGCGGCCGAGCAGCATGACGATCTGCTGCTTTCGCCCTGCGCCTCGGACATCGCGGTGGCCCGCTCCTGGCTCGACCAGGTCGGGGCGGCCCTGGACGGAGTGATCGCCAAGCGGCTCGACGGAAAATATGAGGCGGGCGAGCGGGCGATGCTCAAGATCAAGGCGATGCGGACCGCGGACTGCGTGGTCGGCGGCTTCCGCTACGGCACGAAGAGCAAGGAGGTCGCCTCGCTCCTGCTCGGCCTCTACGACGAGGCCGGGCTGCTCCACCATGTCGGCTTCACCTCCGCCATCCCGGCGCAGGAGAAAGCGGCTCTGACCGAGCGGCTCGAGGCGCTGGTCGAGGCGCCCGGCTTCACCGGCGACGCCCCGGGCGGGCCGAGCCGCTGGTCGACCGAGCGCACCGGGGAATGGCAGCCGCTGAGGCCCGAGCTGATCGCGGAGGTCCGCTACGACCATGTCACCGGCCGGCGCTTCCGACACGGCACCAAGTTCCTCCGCTGGAGGCCCGACAAGGCGCCGGCCCAGTGCCGGATGGACCAGCTCCAGCCCGAGGCCGCCGCGGACACGCTGGCCGCCCAATTGAAGGCCATTTCATGAAGCCGGAACGGATCGTCGAGGGGGTGAGGCTGACCAACCCCGACAAGGTGCTCTATCCCGAGCAGGGCATCACCAAAAGCCGGCTCGCCGATTATTACGTCTCGGTCGCCGACCGGATCCTGCCCCACATCGCGTTCCGGCCGGTGACGATGGTCCGCTGCCCGACGGGCGAGGGTACGAAATGCTTCTATCAGCGCCATGCCGGCTCGGGCGTGCTCGAGCAGCTCCGCGAGGTGACCATCCCCGGCTTCGACGAGCCCTATCTCTACATCTCCGACGCCCCCGGGCTGGTCGCGATGGTCCAGATGGGAACTCTGGAAATGCATCCCTGGGGCGTGAAGATCGAGGCGCCCGACCGAGCCGACCGGATCGTCTTCGATCTCGACCCGGCGGAGGGTCTCGGCTTCGAGGCGGTGATCGAGGCGGCGCTGGAGGTTCGCGACCGGCTTGAGGCGCTCGGGCTCGTGAGCTTCGTCAAGACGACGGGCGGAAAGGGTCTCCACGTCGTGGTCCCGGTGGAGGCGACTGCGCCGTGGAAGGAAGTGAAGAGCTTCGCCAAGGGCGTATCGGCCGAGATGGCGGCGGGCTCCCCGGACAAATATCTGACCACGGCGGGCAAGGCCGATCGCGTGGGGCGGATCTTCATCGACTATCTGCGCAACGATCCGACCTCGACCGCCGTCTCGCCTTACTCGACCCGATCGCGCAAGGGCGCCCCGGTGGCGATGCCGATCCGGTGGGATCAGGTGAAAGCGGGGCTCGATCCGTGCGATTATACGGTGGAGACTGTGCCTGGGCTGATCGCGAAGCAGAGGAGCGATCCCTGGGCGGAGATGCTGGAAGTGAAGCAGACGCTTCCGGAGGGGCCGCGGGGCTAAAAATCCTCCCCATCGCCAGATGGGGAGGGGGACCACCCGAAGGGTGGTGGAGGGGTAGAGGGCTCCGGGCAAAGAGGATCGCGCGCGAACCATCAGCTTACAGCGCCAGTCACCCCTCCACCATGCTTCGCATGGTCCCCCTCCCCAGCGAAGGCTGGGGAGGATTGAGAAACGGCCGCCACCCCCTATCTCACCCCCAAGACAAAAGGAGTGACGAAATGGCCGAACAGCAGGCGATCCTGGCGGGCGGGTGCTTCTGGTGCACCGAGGCTGTGTTCAACGACGTGATCGGGGTGACCAGGGTCGAGAGCGGCTATATCGGCGGCGACGTGCCGAACCCGAGCTACAAGGCAGTGTGCGGCGGCGCGACCGGCCATGCCGAGGCGATCCGGCTGACCTTCGATCCGGACGTCATATCCTATGACGAGATTCTCGACCTCTTCTTCGCGACCCACGATCCGACCCAGCTCAACCGCCAGGGCAACGACGTCGGCACCCAATATCGCTCGGCCGTCTTCCCGCTCTCGGACGAGCAGGAGGCGGCCGTGGGCCGGGCGATGGAGCGCGCTCGGGCGGACTGGCCCGCGCCGATCGTGACGACGATCGAGCCGGCTTCGGACTGGTGGCCGGCCGAGGATTATCATCAGGATTATTGGGCGGGCGAAGGCCAGCGCAACCCCTATTGCCTCGCGATCATCCCGCCCAAGCTCAAGAAGCTGCGCAAGAGCTTCGCCCACCGGGTGAAGAGCGAGGCGACGGGGGCGGCTTGAGATTGCCGGTCGCGCCGGGGCTCGGGCTGCTCGCGGTCGCCCTGCCCCGCTGCCGCCGAAGCGTCTCCCTCCCTTATTCCTCTCCCGCAAAAGCGGGAGAGGAGCTTTGAGCCGAGGCAGCTGAGCTTATTGTCGATACGATGGCGCGATAAGTCACACTTTTGGCGATTCACTCTAAATTATAAACGGTTGGCATGCTCTTCACTTGCCAGCCCCCGGCGAGTCGGTCAGCTCCCTGCCCGAAAAGGCGCGGGGCAAGAAAGCCGCGAAGTAAGCTTCCCGTCATTGCGAGCGAAGCGAAGCAATCCAGTCGGGCGAACGCGCAGCCTGGATTGCTTCGTCGCTTCGCTCCTCGCAATGACAATGAAAGGGGCGGCTTCGGCCGCCCCTTTTTTCATGTCCGCGGCGCGGCGGCGCGTGTGAGGCGGTCGTTGATGGCGAGGCCGATGGCCCGGTCCGGGATCGGCGCCACCGCGATCCGGGGGCGATCCTCGGCGTCCGCGCGATGAAGCGCCTCGAACAGTCCGGCGGCGGCCTCCGCGAGGTCCCCGGCGAGTGAAAGATTGTCGTCGCCCTCGACCGGGCCGAAGCCGATCAGCCATTCGTCGGGCGCGGGCTCGGTAACGTTCAGTCGGACCGGCTTGACCGGCGCATAGTGGCTGCGCATCTGGCCCGGCGCCTCGATCCTCCCCTCCCTGGAAGGGAGGGGCTGGGGGTGGGCAGGCGAGCGCAGTGAGACTTCGACTGACTCGGAGTTTCGGCCGCCTTCGGCGGACCCACCCCCGGCCCCTCCCTTGCAGGGAGGGGAGAGTGCGCCGTCGATATCCTCCAGGCTTATCGGCCCCGGTCTGAGCAGCCTGACCCGGCCTTCCTCCACCGCGACGATCGTCGATTCAAGCCCCTGCTCGGTCGCACCGCCGTCGAGGATCAGGGGAATCCGGCCGCCGAGGCTGGCGAGGACGTGCTCCGACCGGGTCGGGCTGATCGCGCCGCTGGCATTGGCCGACGGCGCGGCGAGTGGGCGGCCCGCCGCGGCGAGCAGCGCCTGCATCGCCGGATGGGCCGGACAGCGAAGGGCGACGGTCGGGAGGCCGGCGGTGACCGCCGCGGCCAGTCCGCCGTCCTCGCGCACCGGTACGACCAGGGTGAGCGCCCCGGGCCAGAAAGCGTCCGCGAGGGCGCGCGCCCCGTCCGAAAATATTCCCAGCCGCTCGGCCTCGACCAGGCTTTCGACATGGACGATGAGCGGGTTGAACGAGGGCCGGCCCTTGGCTTCGAAGATCCGGGCGACGGCGGCCGCGCTGGTGGCATCGGCGGCGAGCCCGTAGACGGTCTCGGTCGGAACCGCCACCGGCCGGCCGGAGCGGATCAGTCGTGCGGCCTCGGCGAGCGCTTCGTCGCCAAAGGGCACGACACGGGTGTTTTGCGCGCTCACGCACCCGCGCTATAGCCCCCGTCCCAGCAGCGCAACGGCCCGCGAGGAGCCTTTCATGACCTACACGCCGCCTGTCGCCGACCAGCGCTTCCTCCTCCGGCACATCGTCGGGATGGACGAGCTCGCCGGCCATGATTCCTTCGGCGAGGCGACTCCCGATCTGGTCGACGCCATCCTCGAGGGCGCTGGCGCCTTCGCCGCGGGCGAGTTCGCGCCGCTGAACCGCGTGGGGGACCGGATCGGGGCGAAATGGTCGGATCAGGGGGTGACGATGCCCCCCGGCTTCCGCGAAGCCTATCGCGCCTATGTGGAGGGCGGCTGGGGCACCCTGGCCGGCCCGCCGGAGCAGGGCGGGCAGGGGCTGCCCCTGGTCCTCGCGACGGTTGTGATGGAGGATCTGGGCTCGGCCAACATGGCCTTCTCGCTGGTGACGATGCTGAGCGCCGGGGCGGTCGAAGCCTTGAAGCATCACGGCTCGCCGGAAATGCAGGCCCAGTGGCTTCCGAAGCTGGTCACCGGCGAATGGACCGGGACGATGAACCTCACCGAGCCCCAGGCGGGCTCCGACGTCGGGGCGCTGAAGAGCCGGGCGGAGCCGGTCGGGGACGGAAGCTGGAGGGTGAGCGGCCAGAAGATCTTCATCACGTTCGGCGATCACGACCTTGCCGACAATATCGTCCACCTGGTGCTTGCGCGGACTCCGGGCGCTCCTCCGGGGACGAAGGGGATCTCGCTGTTCCTGGTGCCCAAGGTCCTTCCCGACGGGACCGCGAACGACCTTCGCTGCGTGTCGATCGAGCACAAGCTCGGGATCCATGCCTCGCCGACCTGCGTGATGGCCTTCGGCGACGATGGCGAGTGCCGCGGCTGGCTGATCGGGGAAGAGATGGCCGGGATGCGGGCGATGTTCACGATGATGAACAACGCCCGGCTGAACGTCGGCCTGCAGGGGGTGTCGATCGGCGAACGTGCCACCCAGGCGGCGGTCGCCTATGCCCGGCAGCGGGTGCAGGGCCTGCGCGAGGGGCGGCCGGCGGCGATCGCCGACCATCCCGACGTCCGGCGGATGCTGCTGCGGATGGCGGCTCTGACCCAAGCGGCCCGGGCGCTTTGCTATTATGCGGCGGGGCAGACCGACCGGGGGACCCTCGGCGACAAGGCGGCCCAGGCCCGGGCGGACCTGCTGACGCCCCTGGTCAAGGCCCATGGCACCGACATCGGGTGCGAGGTGGCGAGCCTTGGGGTGCAGATTCATGGCGGGATGGGCTTCGTCGAGGAGACGGGGGCCGCACAGCATTACCGGGATATCCGGATCGCCCCGATCTACGAGGGGACGAACGGGATTCAGGCGGCGGATCTGGTCGGGCGGAAGCTCGGCCTCGAGGGCGGGGAGACGCTGCGCAGGCTGCTGAGGGAGGTCCGGGGCGAGGCGGACGGGCCGCTGCTTCAGCTTACGGATGTGGTCGAAGGTGTGACGCAGCGGCTTGACGGGATGGGGCTGGAGGACCGGCTTGCGGGGTCCTATCCGTTCCTGACCATGCTCTCCACATTGGTGTGCGGATGGCTGATGAAGCGGCAGCTGGCCGTGGTCGAAGGTGAAGGAATCGCCGAAGATCGCCACTTCCTGGCGACGAAGCGCGCCGCGTGTCGCTATTATCTCGAGCAGGTCGTTCCCGAGGCGGCGGGGCTTGCGGCGCAGGCGACCGCGGGGGCGGCCCTCCTTTATCCCGAAGAGGAATTGTTCGCCGGCTGACCGCCTTGCATCCATTTTGGACATATGTCAGTAATTTAGCCGGGGGATGGGCCGGTTCCGGGCGCGTCTGAGGGGAATTTCCGAAGATGGTACAGCTCTACGCCCGCTCCGGCGGGGAGTCCCTCGTCAATACCGCCACTCAGAACTGGCAGGCCAATCCCAGGATCGCCCGTCTGGGCACCGGCGGCTACGTCGTGCTCTGGACCGACGGCAGCAGGGTCGGCGGCGATGCCAGCGGCTACGCGGTCAAGGGCCAGATATTCAACCCGGCGGGCGACAAGGTCGGGGGCGAGATCCTGGTCAACACCGCGACCGGCGGCTCGCAATTGGTGGAAAGCGTCGCGCCGACCGCGAGCGGCGGCTTCGTGGCCGTCTACCTGACCGAAAACCAGGCGATCAGGGGCCAGGCCTTCGATTCCTCCGGAGCCAAGACGGGCGGCGAATTCTTCGTCACCGCCTCTGTCCCCAACCCGGGCGAGACCAATATGAATGCCTCGGTCACCGCTCTGGCCAACGGCACGATCATCGTCTCCTGGGCCAGGTGGGATCCCTACGGCACGGTCAATAACGGCGAGCACGTCTTCGCCAGGATGTACGGCGCGACCGGCGTCGCCCTGACCGGCGAGTTCAGGCTCGATTCCTCGACGACGACGCCCGGCCTCAACCCCAATTTGACCGCGCTCGCATCGGGCGGCTGGGTCGCGACCTGGGTCTCGGTCGACGATTACGACTGGAACGTCGTGGGACAGATCTACGCGGCCGACGGAACCAGGGTCGGCGGGCCGTTCGCGGTCGACGGCGTCACCGAGGGCCATCAGGACAGCCCCGTCGTCGTGGCCCTCGCCGGCGGCGGCTTCGTCGTCGGCTGGGTCGGCGACGACGGCCCCTTCGAGAACGCCAACAATCGCGGGATCAAGGCGCAGGTCTTCGACAATAGCGGCGCAAAGGTGGGCGCGGAGCTCCTGGTCAATACCATCACCCGCGGCGCCCAGGACAATTTCGAGATCGACGACCTGCCGGGCGGCGGCTTCGTCGTCACCTGGACGGACCTGAGCGGCCTCGGCGGCGACTCCCACTCCGCCGGGATCATGGCCCAGCTGTTCGATTCCGCCGGCGGCAAGGTCGGCACGGAGTTCCTGGTCAACACGATCACCCAGGGACATCAGGCGTCGCCCGCAGTCGTCGCCCTCGCCTCGGGCGCCTTCGCCGTCGCCTGGCAGAGCCCGGCCGATCCCTCCCAATATGAAGACATCAAGGCGCAGCTGTTCGTCCCCTCCGCGGGCGCCGCGACCGACATCGCGCTGTCGGCCGCGAGCGTGTCGGAGATCAGCCTCGGCAATTATGCGGTCGCCACCCTGTCCGACAATGGCGGAGTCAACAGCGCCAGGACCTACACCCTGCTCGCCGATTCGACCGGCGGCGGCTTCAGGATCGAGGGCAACAGGCTGGTCGTCGCGGACAATAGCCGCCTCGATCACGAGACCGCTCCGAGCGCGAACCTCACCATTCGGGTCACCGACGTCAACGGCGCCAGCTTCGACGAGGTGCTGAGCCTGGCCATCGCCGACTCGGCGGTCGAGCAGAGATATACGGCCCAGCCGGAATTCATGGCCGCCGACAATATCAAAGGAGGCGTGTCCGGCGGCGCCGCCGCCGCCGGGATCCTCGGCGGCACCTTCGTCGTGGCCTGGGCCGACGACGATATCGACGGCGGGAACAGCGCCAGCTCGCTCAAGGCCCAGCTTTACGACCCGACCGGCGCCGCGATAGGCCCGGCCTTCGCGGTCAACAGCTCGACCCCCAACCACCAGGTCGGGCCGAGCGTGGCCGGGACGGCGCTCGGCGAGTTCGTCATCGTCTGGGAAGACGGAAGCCTGCTCGGGGGCGATGACAGCTTCTCGGGGATCAAAGGCCAGAGGTTCAACTCGCTGGGCACCAGGATCGGCGGCGAGTTCCAGGTCAACACGATCACCGAGGGGTTCCAGGTGGAGGCCTCGGTCGCGGCGCTCTCCAACGGCGGCTTCGTCGTGAGCTGGACCGACAAGAGCGACAATTCGGGCGACATCCGGGCGCAGGTCTATAATTGGGAGGGCGCCAGGGTCGGCGGCGAGCTGTCCGTCAACACGACCGCGACGTTCGGGCAGAACCATATCGATTCGACCGTGGCTGGCCTTCCGGGGGGCGGCTTCGTCGTGAGCTGGACGAACAGCCAGACCAGCGCCGTCCACGCCCAGCTATTCGACTATGCCGGCACCAAGACGGGCGGCCAGATCGAGGTCGTCGGCTTCACCGGGCGCTGGGGCGAAGCCCAGCCGACCCTCGCCATCCTCCAGTCCGGCCATTTCGTCATAGCCTGGACCAACGGCCAGGCCGAGACTCCGAACCAGTCAGGCAATTTCTCGTCGATCCAGGCGCAGATCTTCGATCCCGCCGGAAACAAGGTCGGAGGCCAGTTCCTCGTCAACACGACCACCGACTATTATCAGACCCATGTGACGATCAGCGCCCTTCCCTGGGGCGGCTTCGTCGCCAGCTGGCAGGACGGCAGCCGGACCGGCGACGATCCGAGCTCCAACGCCGTCCGGGCGCAGATCTTCGACTCGGCCGGCGGCAAGGTCGGAGCCGAGTTCCTGGTCAACAAGGGCGCCGACAACGATCAGGGGATTCCCTTCTCGACCATCTTGTCGTCGGGCGGCTTCGTGCTGGGCTGGACGGAAACCTATAACGACGACATCGGCGCGAAGACGCGCTTCGAGGGCCGGGTCTTCTCGGTGAACCGGGCCGACAATAGCGGCAACGACACCCTGATCGGCGATCCCAGCGCCAACCTGCTCGACGGCGGCGCCGGCAACGACCAGATCTACGGCAATGGCGGCAATGACGACCTCCGCGGCGGCGCCGGCAACGACTGGCTCCGTGTCTCCGGAACCGGGATCGTCGCGGCCGACGGCGGCGCCGATTTCGATTATCTCGCCGTCAACTGGGGCGATTCGACGACCGCGATCACGATGGGCTATCCCAATGTCGATCCGAACGGCGGGCTGACCGGCTCGATCGGCGACGGCGGCGCCCGCCGGGTCGATTATGGAAGCATCAACATCTTCCAGATCACCACGGGCTCGGGCAACGACCTCGTCTACGGCGGCCAGAGCGGGAGCTCGGCAAGCCTGGGCGGCGGCGACGATCGCTTCTACGGCCTCGGAGGCTATGAGACGATCGACGGCGGGACGGGGTTCGACGGAGTGTCCGCCGGGCTCGGCCTGGCGACGAGCCCCATCGTCTGGAACCTGCAGACCAACAGCTATTCCGGCCCGATCGGCAGCTACACGAACTTCGAATATTTCCTCGGATTATTCACCGGCAGCGCCAACGACATAATCGTCACGACCGCCGCCACTCTCAACGACATCGTGAACGGGGCGACGGGCGACGACACGATCACCGTGATCAACGGCCAGGATCATGCCGCCGGCGATTTCGGCAACGACCTGTTGATCATCGCCTATAGCGGCTCGGCGAACGCGATCGTCACGACCGGCGGTGCGGCCGGGATCGCTCTCGGCGCCAATTCCTCCGGCATTTCGGGCCAGATCGGCGACGGCGGCAGCCGCCGGGTCAATTTCTTCGATGTAGACCGCTTCGACGTCCGCACCGGCTCGGGCCACGATAACATCGTCCTCGGCACGGGCAACCTCGTCACCAGCGACATCGTCAGCCTTGGCGACGGCAACGATTTCGCCGACTTCGGCCGAGGGACGGACCAGGGCGACGGCGGAGCCGGGATGGACGGCTTCGCCGCCGACCTGAGCCTCGCGACCGTTTCGGTCTCGATCAACCTGGTGACGAACGCGTTTTCGGGCCCGGCCGGGGCCAGCTTCGTCAATTTCGAATATTTCGGGGGCTCGGGCCTCCAGACCGGGGCCGGCGCGGACGTCGTCGTCACCGGGCTGCTCGAACAGAGCGACCGGGTCTCGCTCGGCTCGGGCGACGACATCGTCACCCTGTACGACGGCTGGGACACGGTCTTCGGCGGCCCGGCCGGAGCCGGGGCGGCGAACAGCGGCTTCGACACCCTGGTCCTGGATTATGGCGCTTCGACCGCGGCGATCTCCAACATCTACCCGATCCAGACCAATGCCGCCGGCGCGTCCGGCCGGATCGGAGACGGAGCGAACCGGGTCGCCACCTTCGAGGCCATCGACCGGTTCGCGATCACGACCGGTTCGGGCAACGATTCGATCGCGACGGCGGGCGGCAATGACGAGATTCGGACCGGCGCCGGCGACGACCTGCTCGACGGCGGCGCCGGTGCGGACTCGATGGCGGGGGGCGCCGGCAACGACCTCTATTTCGTCGACAACAGCGCCGACTCCGTTGCCGAGGCTTCCGGCGAAGGCATGGACGAAGTGCGCACTTCGCTGGCCGCCTACAGCCTGCTCGGAACCCATATCGAGAATCTGACCGCCGGCTCGAACGTCAATCACGATTTTCGCGGCAGCTCGGCCAGCAATTTCGTGAAGGGCGGCGCCGGCGACGACGTCCTTCGTCTCCAGGATGGCGGCAACGACATCGTCGATGCCGGCGATGGGGCCGACCGCATTTTCTTCGGCGCGACCCTGACCTCGGCCGATATCGTCAACGGCGGCACGGGCGTGGACACGCTGGCGCTGCAGGGTGCTTATGCCCTGACTCTCGGCGCGGCGGGAGACGCTCCGGCCGGCATCAGCGGAATCGAGACGATCGCGCTGCTCTCCGGCGCCGACACCAACTTCGGCCCGGCGGCGGGCGCCAGCTCCTATCAAATCATTCTCACTCAACGCCTCGTCGGGTCCGGCGAGATCCTGACGATCGACGGGAGCGGGCTCGGGACCGCCGAGCAGCTCTATCTCGATGCGAGAGCGGAAACCGACGGATCCCTGGTCGTCAAGGGCGGCGCCGGGAACGACACGCTGCTCGCCGGCGGAATCGGAACCATCCTCAGCGGCGGGGGCGGCAACGATCAGCTCTACGCCGGGCCGGCGGGCTCGACCCTGGACGGCGGGGCAGGCGCCGACATGCTGTTCGGAGGCCGAGGATCGGACGTGCTGCGCGGGGGCGAGGGAGACGACCGGCTCGTCGATCCCGGCTCGCTGGACAACGGCGGCGGCGCTTCCGATTCCCTCGACGGCCAGGGCGGCAACGACATCGTCAATTTCTGGCGTGTCGCGGCGGACGTCTGGACCAGCGCTTCGCTGCTTGGCGGGGACGGCGATGACATGTTCGACTACTCGGTGGAGAGCTTCGGCGCCCTGTCGATCGACGCCGGTTCGGGCAACGACACGATCAGCATCTCGACCAACGCCGCCCTCACCCGGTTTTCGCTCGGAACCGGCCAGGACGTCGTCACCCTGAACAATCATCAGGGCCTGGTGAAGCCCGGCGGATCGATCGCGATCAGCGACTTCGAGACCGGCGCCGCCGGCGACAAGCTCGATTGGCGCGGAATGCTTAGAATGGACATGGCCCTTTATACGGAAGGACGGAATCCCTTCCTTACCGGCCACGCCAGGCTCGTCCAGGACGGCAGCGACGTCCTACTCCAGATCGACCGGCGCACGGGCGGGGCCGACCCCGGCTTCAGAACCATCATCCGCTTCGAGAACCGCAATATCGCCGATTTCACGGCGGCGAATTTCGACGGCTTCGATCCCACGGTCGGAACCGGGACGGCGGGCGCCGACACCCTCAGGGGCGAGGCCGGCGACGACATCTTGAACGCGGGCGACGGCAACGATGCCCTTCATCTGTGGAACGGCGGCGGCAACGACACCGCGCTTGGCGGCGCCGGCAACGACAATTTCTTCTTCGGCGCCACCCTGAATTCGGCCGATATCGTCAACGGCGGGGACGGCAACGACACGCTCGTCCTGCAGGGCGATTATGCCGGCGGACTGACCTTGACCGCCAAAGTCACCAACATCGAGCTGATCTCGATCCTGGCCGGTTCCAACACCAACTTCGGCGAGCCGGGCACCAACCGGCACGATTATGTTCTGACGACCCACGATTCCAATTTCTCCGGGGCGATCCAGGTTCGGGTCAACGGTTCGGCGCTGCTCGAGGGCGAGGACTTCACATTCGACGGCTCGGCGGAGCTGGACTCGCGGTTCGTGGTCTATGGCGGGCGTGGGGTCGACACCCTGACCGGAAGCCGGAACAACGACATCTTCTTCCTGGCCGAGGAGCGGTTCGCGACCGGAGACACGGTGAACGGCGGCGCGGGCTACGATGGTATGTTCCTTCGCGGGAACTACACGATCGACTTCAACGCTCCGGGCTACACCGGCCTGTTCACGAACATCGAGAACCTGACCCTCACCTCCGCCACCGACGAGCGCTATGCGCGCGGCGGGGGTAGCGAGTTCGACTACGACCTGACCCTGTCGGACGCGATCGTGAACCCGGGCGCGACTCTCACCGTTTCGGGCGCCCTGCTCATGGCGAGCGAGACGATGATCCTCGACGGAAGCGCCGAGAGCGACGGTCTGCTCAACTTGTTCGGAGGCAAGGCCGACGACACTCTCAAGGGCGGCGGGCAGTCCGACATCCTCTACGGCAATCTCGGCGCGGACCAGCTCACCGGCAACGGCGGGGCGGATGTGTTCCGGTACAATGAGAGCG
>DASQZF010000149.1:0-32691 GCA_035638835.1 Allosphingosinicella sp.
GGCGGCAGCGTCCCGGCCGCGCCGGCTCGACAGGGCGGCGGCGCTCGCTTACACGCCGCGGCGAATTCAATCGGAGGATGAGCGATCTTATGGTGAGCGCAAGCCAGGTTCTCGACCGGGTGCTGGTCCTCGAGATGGTCCGGGTGACCGAAGCGGCCGCGGTCGCGGCTTCGAAGCTGATCGGCCGGGGCGACGAGAAGGCCGCCGACCATGCCGCCGTCGAGGCGATGCGCGCGGCGCTCAACACGCTCGAGATGGACGGGACCGTGGTGATCGGCGAAGGCGAGCGCGACGAGGCGCCGATGCTCTATATCGGCGAGAAGGTCGGCGCGGCGCAGGGCAGCGGGCCGAAGATCGACATCGCGCTCGATCCGCTCGAAGGGACGACGATCACCGCCAAGGCCGGGCCGAACGCGCTCGCGGTGCTCGCAATCGCCGAGGAAGGCGGCCTTCTGAACGCGCCCGACGTCTACATGGAGAAGCTCGCGGTCGGGCCGGGCTATGAGGAAGGGGTGATCGACCTCAACCGGAGCGCGACCGAGAATATCCGCTCGGTGGCGGCGGCCAAGGGCGTCGATCCGTCCGAGATCATCGTCTGCGTCCTCGACCGGGAGCGCCACCAGGGGCTGATCGCGGAGCTTCGGGGGCTCGGATGCGGAATCGTCCTCATTCCCGACGGCGACGTCGCGGGCGTGATCGCGGTGACCGACCCCGACACCACGATCGACGTCTACATGGGCTCGGGCGGGGCGCCCGAGGGCGTGCTCGCGGCGGCGGCCCTGAGGTGCGTCGGCGGCCAGTTCCAGGGGCGGCTGATCTTCCGCAACGACGACGAGCGCGCCCGGGCGGACAAATGGGGAGTGACCGACCTCGACCGAATCTACAAGCTCGAGGACCTCGCCAAGGGCGACTGCATCTTCGCCGCGACCGGAGTGACCGACGGCTCGCTTCTCGAGGGCGTGAAGAGGCGCAAGAACGCGATCACGACGGAGAGCGTGGTGATGCGGGCGAGCACCGGGACGGTGCGCTGGGTGAGGGGCGAGCACCGCAACGAGCCGGGAGCGGGCTGATTTGCCTCCCCATGCGCAGCATGGGGAGGGGTAGCTGGCGCCGCGATCAGCGGCTCCGTGCCGGAACCTCCGAGACCCAGCCTTCTACCCCTCCACCACCCTTCGGGTGGTCCCCCTCCCCATCTGCGATGGGGAGGCAAATATCAGCACAGGCTCAGCGCCTCTCCGTGGAGCGCGATGCTTGCCGGGAGGGTGCCTACCGGATCGCCGTCGGCCTGGATGGGGAGCGCGTGGTCCGACTGCGCTTCGAGGGCGGTGCAGCTGAAGGCGGCGATCCCGGGCAAATCGCCGACCCTTCGGCCTCGAAGCAAAGCCAAAGCGAAACGCGCGAAATCGCGGCGCCGGGCTGTCGCGAGGGCGACGACGTGGAGCAGGGGGTCGGAAGTGCTCGCCTCCGGCGCGAAGCTCCACGGACCGGCGAAATAGCGCCCCTTGGCGACGTAGAAGGCCTCGCAGACGAGCTCGCCGCCCTCCCAGGAAAGGCGGATCGGGGAACGTCTCCAGTCGAACAGGAGCCTGACGAAAGCCCAGGCGTAAGCGAGCTTGCCGATCCGAGCCTTGAGTGCGAGCGAGACCCCCTCGACCGCACGGCTGTCCGGGCCGACGCTGGCGCAGGCGAGGAAGAAGGTGTCGTTGAGCGAGGCGGGGTGGAAGACCGAGTCGCCCACTTCGAGCAGTCGGGAAGCGTGGCCGGCCGGGTCGAGCGGGAAGAGCCGCTCGCGATGGACGAGGTTGACGGTGCCCGCCGGATAGACGCTGAGCGGAACCTTCCGCCCGCAGCGGGCGAGGGCCAGGGCGACGTGGCGAAGGGTGCCGTCGCCGCCGACCGCGCAGACGTGGCTGGTCTCCTCGCCGACCTCGATCGGATTCGCCGGGCCGCATTCGGAGAGCAGCACCTTCGCTCCGCGCGCCTCGAAGCCGGCACGAAGCACGGCGAGGCGACGGGGGCAGTGGCCGCCGGAGGTGCGGTTGTAGAAGAGCTGGACGGTCGGATTCGGCATCGGCGGGCTGTAGCACGGAGCGGCTAAAGGGCCGTTACCGGAATGAAGCAGGGTTTAGGGCCGCCCCCGCCCTTTGGGGCGGAGCGAGGGCGGCCCAGCCCGCGCGCAGGGATCAGCGCGGGAGCGACACGGCGTCAGTGACGTGGATGACGCCGTTCGACTGGAAGACGTCCGCCTGGGTGACGGTGGCCCGGCCGCCTTTCCCGTCGGTCAGGACGACCTTGCCGCCGACGAGGCGGGCGGTGAGGGTGCCGCCCTGGACGGTGGCGAGCTTCGCCATTCCGCGGCCCGCCTTGATCCTGGCCGTCAGCTGGCCGGCGCTGACCCGGCCCGGGACGACGTGATAGGTGAGGACCGACTGGAGCATCGCCTTGTTCTCGGGCCTGAGCAGGGTGTCGACGGTGCCGGCGGGGAGCTTGCCGAAGGCCGCGTTGGTCGGAGCGAAGACGGTGAAGGGGCCGGCGCCGGAGAGGGTCCCGGCGAGGTCCGCCGCCTTGACCGCGGCGACGAGCGTGGTGTGCGACTTCGACTGGGCGGCATTCTCGACGATGTTGCGCGACGGATACATTGCGGCGCCGCCGACCATCGGGGTCTTGGCGGCGGCGAAGGCGGCCGGGGCCGCGGCGAGCGCGAGTGCGGCGGCGAGGGGGGTGAATTTACGCATGGGGAACCTCATTGGAAACGGGGGAGATCCAGCCCACTAGGCCCGGCGCGGTGGAGGCGCGATACGGACCAAGTGCCGTAGGGCGTGAAATCCTCCCCGCGATTTCGCGGGGAGGGGGACCGCCGCCGAAGGCGGTGGTGGAGGGGTTCTTGGGAGTCCCCGGTAAAGAACCCCTCCACCATGCTTCGCATGGTCCCCCTCCCCCGGAAATCCGGGGGAGGATTTCTACAGCCCCGCCTCCACGGCGAGGCGGATGGCGTCGGCGGTGGTCTTCACGCCCAGCTTGTCGAGCAGGAGGGCGCGGTGCATCTTCACCGTCTTCTCGGAGAGGCCGAGGCTCCAGGCGATCTGCTTGTTGCGCTGGCCGGAGGCCATTTCCTGAAGCACCTCGCGCTGGCGCGGGGAGAGGGTGGAAGCGAGGCCGGCGGCGCGCTGCTGGCGAAGCGCGAGCGGCGCCGCCGAGCCGGGATCGACCTCGACCTGCGAGCCCAGGAACCAGGCGACTTCGCCGTCGGCCCCGAACAGGGGCGCGATCAGGACGGCGTTCCGGAAGGGGGCGCCGTCCTTCTTGTAGTTGAGGAGCTCGGTGAGCGTGGGGCGAAGATCGCGAATCGACTGACGGATCCGGTCGGTCAGCCAGGGCTCGGTGTTCGGGCCGGCGAGGAAGCGGCAATTGCGCCCGACGATCTCGCCTTCCCCATAGCCGGTGAGGGCGCAGAAGGCGGAGTTGGCGGCGATGATGGGATTGTCGGGGAGGCGCGGGTTGCTGAGCACGGTCGCGATCGGGCTCAGGCGGATCGAGTCCGCCAGCGCCTCTTCTTCCAGCCGATGCTCAAGGTCTTCGTTCATGCCGCCAGATAAAACATATGTGGATAGAAGAAGAAGGGCGATTCACGCGCGACCCGCAATGCGCTAGTCAAGAGCGAGATGCTCACCAAAGCCCATGTCTGCGGGGTCTCCCGTTCGATCCTCGGCCAGCCCTGGCGCTGGCGGGGCGCGGCGGCCGACGGCCATGACGAGGCTTTCCGGCCCGACGACCTGATCGACCAGCTGCTGATGGCCCGGGGCGTGGCCCGCGATGCGCTCGACCGGCACCGGCTTCCGACGCTTCGAAGCTTCATGCCCGATCCGTCGCTGTTCCGCGACATGGACAAGGCGGCCGAGCGGCTCGCCGACGCCGTCGAGGGGCGGGAGAAGGTCGCCGTGTTCGGCGATTACGACGTCGACGGCGCGACCTCGGCGGCGCTTCTGATCCGGCTCCTGCGAAGCCTCGGCTCGGAGCCGAGCGCCTACATACCGGACCGGCTGATGGAGGGCTACGGCCCCTCCGGCGAGGCCCTGGTCAGGCTGGCCGGGGAGGGCGCCCGGCTGATCGTGACCGTCGATTGCGGGGCCCAGGCCTTCGAGGCTCTGGCCATGGCGCGCGAGGCGGGGGTCGACGTCGTCGTCGTCGACCATCACAAATGCTCGAGCGCGCTCCCCTCGGCCCTGGCCCTGGTCAACCCGAACCGGCTCGACGAAGCCGCGGAGGCGGCCGCTCACGGCCATCTCGCCGCGGTGGGAGTCTGCTTCCTGCTCGGGGCGGCGACCCTGAGGGTGCTCCGGAGGCGGGGCTTCTTCGGCCGGCGGGAAGAGCCCAGGCTGATCGAGCTGCTCGACCTGGTCGCGCTCGGAACGGTGGCGGACGTCGCCCAGCTTCGAGGCCTCAACCGGGCGTTCGTGACCCAGGGCCTCAAGGTGATGGCCCAGCGCCGCAACCTTGGGCTTGCCGCTCTGACCGACGCGGCCCGGCTGGCCCGGGCGCCGACCTGCACCGATCTCGGCTGGGCGCTGGGCCCTCGGATCAATGCCGGCGGGCGGGTCGGAAAGTCGGACCTGGGGGTGAGGCTGCTCACCACCGACGACCCCGCGGAGGCGGAGGCGATCGCGGCGGAGCTCGACCGGCTGAACGAGGAGCGCCGGGCGATCGAGTCGATCGTCTGCGAAGCCGCGGAGGGCCTGTGCGGCGGCCAGGGCAATCGGTCCGTCATAATCGCGTCGGGCGAGACCTGGCACCCTGGGGTCATCGGGATCGTCGCCGGGCGCCTGAAGGAAAGGTTCGGCCGTCCCGCATTGGTGATCGCCCTTGGCGAGGACGGCATGGGCAAGGGTTCGGGCCGGTCGATCGGCGGGGTCGATCTCGGCGCCGCGGTGATGGCGGCGAAGGATCTGGGGCTGCTGGTCGCGGGCGGAGGCCATGCGATGGCGGCGGGCCTCACGGTCGAGCGCGGCAAGATCGAGGCGCTTGCCGAATTCCTGGACGAACGGCTCGCGGCCGACGTGGCCCGGAGCCGCGACGACCGGGCGCTTCTTCTCGACGCGGTGCTGGCGCCCGGCGGGGTCTGCCCCGATCTGTGCGACGCGCTCGAGGCGGGCGGGCCCTATGGCGCGGGCTGGCCGGCGCCCCGGGTGGCCGCGGGGCCGGTCCGGGTGATCAAGGCCGACGTGGTCGGCAACGGGCATTTGCGGCTGATCGTCGCCGGCGACGACGGCCGGCGGATCAAGGCGATCGCCTTCCGGATGGCCGCCAGCCCGCTCGGTGAGGCGATGCTGGCGGCGCCGGCGCACCGCAAGCTGTGGGTCGCGGGCCGAGTGAAGAAGGACGAGTGGGACGGACGCATCGGGGCCGAGCTGCACCTCGAGGATGCGGCGTGGTGCGATTGAATCATCTCAATTCCTCCCCGAGATTGCTCGGGAGGGGGACCGCGCCCTTCGACGCCGCCTGCGGCGGCGCTCAGGATGAACTGCGCCTTAGGCGAAGCGCGGTGGAGGGGTTCTTCGGAGTCTGAAAGAACCCCTCCACCAGGCTTTGCCTGGTCCCCTCCCCAGGAAATCCTGGGGAGCATATAGGTGGACCGCGTTGACGCGGAGCGCCGGGCCACTTAAGTGCGCGCTTCCGCCGACGGCCCCATCGTCTAGCGGTCCAGGACGTCGCCCTTTCACGGCGAAAACACGGGTTCGATTCCCGTTGGGGTCACCACCGGCGCCGTGGCGAAATCATTTCGCGTTTACTTTCGTACCAATTTGGTGAGCGAGTGGACGCGATCGGGCCAGCCCCCCGCGCGGCCGTTATCATCGTCAGTTCGCAACCTTCGACGCCTCGATCCGTCCCAGATGTTCGCGGTGGGTGCGCAGGGTGTGTTCGAATTCCGTGAGGAGCTGGTCGGCCAGCACGGTCGAGCCGCCGAGATGACGGAGGCGGGCGAGGATATTGCGCTGGAGCGATACGTGGCGCTCCCCTTCCGCGACGTGGCGGCGCACCATCGCAAGCTCGGACTCCCGCTCGGCCATGGATCGATAATACGCCAGATCAGGGTAAACCGCCACCGCTCCCTCAAGCCAGTCAGAACGATCGAGGAGTTGCCCGGGCTTCTGCGCCGGGCCGTGTTTCCGGCCGGTAGCGGGCGCGAGCGGAACAATAGCCGCCTTCCCCTTGTTGCAGGAACGGGGCCGTGTCCCTTCAGAGGAGCGCTCCATGGCCAAACGGGATATCATAGCGATCGGGGGCTCGGCGGGAAGCGGAGCCGTGCTGAAGCGGATCGTGGGCGAGCTTCCGGGCGATCTGGAGGCCAGCTTCTTCGTCAGCAATCATATTCCGACCAACAGCCCCGGCTATCTCGCCGAGATGCTGGCGAGCGCCAGCGCGCTTCCGGTCAGCCAGGCGGTCGACCGCCAGCCGATCGAGCCCGGCCATATCTACGTCGCCGCGCCCGACCGGCATCTGCTTCTGATCGACGGCACGATCCGCCTGGGCGAGGGGCCGCGCGAGAATATGGTGCGGCCTTCGATCGATCCGATGTTCCGCTCGGCCGCTCTGTCCTACGGGGCTCGGGCGGTGGGGGTCGTCCTCACCGGGATGCTGAACGACGGGGCGGCGGGCCTCAACGCGATCAAGTCGGTCGGCGGGACCGCGATCGTCCAGCATCCGCTCGACGCCGAGGCCGACCAGATGCCGCTTTCCGCCCTCGAGTCGACCGACGTCGACCATGTCGCCTCCGCGGCCGATCTCGGGCGGGTGCTCGCCGAGGTCGCCGCCAGCGAGGCCGGCGCGGCCGTGCCGCCGTCGGACTCGCTTGCTCTGGAGGTCGAGATCGCGGCCGGCAAGCGGCTCGGCAGCCAGATTTTACGCCAGATTGCCGATCCGAGCGCCATAACCTGCCCCGATTGCAGCGGCGTATTGTCCGAGATGCGCGAGCACAGGCCGCTTCGCTATCGCTGCCAGATCGGCCACGCTTATACCGCCGAGATCCTCGCTTCTCATATCGACGAGGTCGACGAGGCGGTGCGGATCGCGATGCGGGTGATGGAGGAAAGGGTGACCCTGGTCGAGCGGATGGCCCTCGACGCCCGGCAGACCGGGCGGATCGCCGTCGCCGAGCTGTACGAGGCCCGGGCGGTGGAATATCGCGGCTACGGCGCGACCTTGCGCGACGCCGCAATCCTCAGCCTTCGGATGGGCCGTGCGCCGCGGGAGCAGGATATATGAGAAGCCGCTTCTGTCTTGGGCTGAGGGCCGCTAGAATGCGGAAAAGCTAATTCGGACAAGCATATGGCGGATCAGGACCAGAAGCTGGGCAAGCCCAGGCGCAAGCGGCGGAAAGTGCAGCCGGATCAGCCGCTGGCCGTGGTCGGAGTGGGCGTCTGCGTCGATTCGCTTCACTCGCTCGAAGAGCTGTTCGCGGCCCTCGGAGCGGACCTCGGAGCGGCCTATGTCGTCGCCGTCCGCCAGCTCGAGGGGCTGAGCGTCGAGACCGTGGTCGATTCGCTGACCCGCCGTGGCGCCCTCCCGGTGAAGGTCGCCGAAGACGGCGAGGCGCTCCAGCCCAACCGGATCTATGTCGGCGGGCCCAACGACATGCTGACCCTGGAGGAGGGCGCGTTTCGGACCCGCCCCGCCACCGAGCCGGTCGGCCATCGCGGAACGGTCGACACTCTGCTGATCTCGCTCGCCGAGCAGGCCCACGACCGGGCAGTGGCCGTCATCCTGTCCGGGCTCGGAGGCGACGGAACGGCGGGGATCACCGCGACCAAGAAGTTCGGCGGGCTTTCAATCGCGGAGGCCGCGCCGGGCCAGGAGGAAACGGAGGCACAGGGTGCGGCGGGCCCCAGGGGGATCGTCGACCTTCTGCTCCCGATCGGCAAGATCGCCCGCGAGATCGCCCGCTACGTCGCCAATCTCGCGGTCGCGGACGAGACCGGGTCGGACGAGCTGCCGGAGAAATATGACCGCGAGATCGCGCAGGTCGCGACGATCCTCAGGAACACCACCGGCAACGACTTCCACGGCTACAAGCGCAACACCTTCTTCAGGCGGATCCAGCGCCGGATGCAGGTGCTTCAGATTTCCGAAATACCCGATTATGTCGGCAGACTCCGCGGCGACCGGGAGGAGGTCCAGCATCTCTTCCAGGACCTGCTGATCGGAGTCACCCAATTCTTCCGCGATCCGCACGAGTTCGAAGTCCTCGAGCGGGAGATTCCGCGCCTGTTCGAGGGCAAGGGCCCGGGCGACCAGTTCCGGGTCTGGGTGCTGGGCTGCGCCACCGGCGAGGAAGCTTATTCGCTCGCCATGCTGCTCCGCGAGCATATGGCCGAAATGGATTCGCCGCCGCATGTCCAGGTCTTCGCGACCGATCTCGACGCTCGGGCGCTGACCGCCGCCCGAGCCGGCCGCTACGCGGACTCGATCGCCGAGCATGTCCGGCCGGACCGGCTAGCGCGCTGGTTCGTCAAGGAGGGCGACACTTATTGCGTGGCGAAAGAGCTGCGCGAGATGTGCATCTTCTCCCCTCACAACATCGTCAAGGACGCGCCTTTCTCCCGGATCGACCTGCTGTCGTGCCGGAACCTGCTCATCTACCTCAACTCCGATCTGCAGAGCCGGGTCATCCCGATCTTCCATTTCTCGCTCAGGCCCGGAGGGGTCCTGTTCCTCGGCTCGTCGGAGAATGTGACGAGGCACCAGAAGCTGTTCGCGCCGGTGGACCGCAAGAACCGGATCTTCCGCCGCCTCGAGACGGCGACACGCATACTCCCCGATTTCCCGCTCAGCCCCCGAGTCCGCGCCGTCGAGCCGGCCGACGCCCCGCCGCCGCCCGCGCCCCGCGGGGGACCGCTCTCCGGGACGGTCAGCCGGCGCGCCGAGGCCATCGCCGACCGCTACGCCCCGGCCTATGTCGTCGTCGACGATCAATATGACGTGCTGCATTTCTCCGGGCGCACCGGCCGCTATCTCGAGCCCAATCCCGGAGCGGCGACCCTCAACCTCCTGAACCTCGTCCATCGCGACCTGAGGCTGGACCTCAGATCGGCGATGCACCGGGCCGCCCATGACTTGATCCGGGTGGAAACCCAGACCATCCCGATCCTTCGCGACGGCCTGGCATTCGGGGTCAATCTGATCGTCGAGCCGGTCGGGGCGAACGATCATCATGCCCTGGTCGTCCTCTTCCAGGATTCCGGCCCCGTCGCCGAGGCCGCCCCCGAAAACGGCGAGCGGCTGGTCAGCGACGAGCATGTCGGGCGACTCGAGGCCGAGCTCCGGCTGACCAAGGAGCGGCTCCAGGCGACGATCGAGGAGCTGGAATCGACCAATGAGGAGCTGAAATCCTCGAACGAGGAATATCAGTCGATCAACGAGGAGCTCCAGTCCGCCAACGAGGAGCTCGAAACCTCGAAGGAGGAGCTGCAGTCGGTCAACGAGGAGCTGCAGACCGTCAACAGCGAGCTCGCCCACCGCGTGAGCGAGCTGGGCCGGTCCAATTCCGACCTCAAGAATTTGCTCGAATCGACCCGGATCGCGACCTTGTTCCTCGACAACGACCTCAGGGTTCGAAACTTCACCCCGGCGACGACCGACATCTTCCACCTGCTCGAAACCGACATCGGCCGCCCGATTGGCCATGTCGCGAGCCGGATCGCCTATCCCGAGCTGGAGGAGGACGTCCGCCGGGTGCTGAAATCGCTCGCGCCGGTCGAGAAGGAGGTCGCGGGCCCCGACGACAGCCATTTCGTGGTCCGGGTGCTTCCCTATCGAAGCATCGACAATTTCATCGCGGGCGCGGTGGTGACCTTCTTGGACGTCACCGTCGCGGTGGAGGCCAAGGAGCTTCAGAAGACCCTGCTGGCCGAGCTTCAGCATCGGGTGCGCAACATCCTCGCGGTGATCCGCTCGATGGTTCGAAGGACCCACGAGGAGGGCCAGACCGCCGAGGAGTTCATCCAGCATCTCGAAGGGCGTCTCGGAGCGCTCGCCCGGACGCAGGTGCTCCTGACCCGCGCCGTCGATGCGGGAGTCGATCTCGACACGCTGATCCGCGGCGAGCTTCTGGCCCACCCCGCGGGGAAGGATCAGGTGAGGATCGCGGGCCCCGACGTGGAGCTTCCCGCAAAGGCCGCGGAGGTTCTCACCCTCGCCATCCACGAGCTCACCACGAACTCGGTGAAGTACGGCGCGCTTATCACTCCGGAGGCCCGGATCGACATCGACTGGGAGATTCAGGGCGGCCGCGGCGGCCCTAGGCTCAGCCTGAGATGGTCTGAATCCGGAGTTCGAATGGTCCAGGCGGCGCCGCTGCGCGAGGGATTCGGGACCGAGCTGATTACGCGCCGGGTAGCCTACGAGCTTCGCGGGACGGGGACGCTGCAGATGCGCCCAGGCGGCATATTGTGCACGCTCGACTTCCCGCTCCTCGATCGGTCGAGCATCCTGCAGACCGGCGATGGCGGCGGAGGATCCAGGCCGTGACTGACGAAACAGCGCCCTCCGCGGATCTGAGCGGTACGAAGATCCTCGTCATCGAGGACGAGTTCTATTTGGCGATGGACATCAAGGAGGCGCTCGAACGGGCGGGCGGCCAGGTGCGGGGCCCGTTCGCGGATGCCGGCGACGGCTTGGCGGAGCTTGAGCGGGAAAGGCCGGATTGCGCGATCGTCGACATCAATCTCGGCAACGGCCCTTCGTTCGAGATCGCCGAGGAATTGCAGCGGTGGGGCGTGCCCTTCCTGTTCCTCACAGGCTACGATGCCCCCGCCATTCCCCCCGGCCTCGCCGACATCGAACGCCTGGAGAAACCCGCGGATTCGGGCACCGTGGTCGAAGCGGTGGCGCGCCTTACGTCGGTTGGAGAGGCTTCCGGGGGTTTGCCTGCCTGACGGGAGCGCCCGGCCGGGTGGAGGGCTCCTGAACCCCCGTCATTGCGAGCGAAGCGAAGCAATCCAGTGCCGTCTCCGAGGCCGCCTGGATTGCCGCGTCGCTTCGCTCCTCGCAATGACGAACCAACCTGAGGCGACCATGCTTAGACGCGCTCGCCGTTCGTCAGGTGCAGATAGTCCGGAGCGAACTCGGCGGCGAGGACGAGGCCCTGCCAATCGAGGATCTCCACGACCCCCCGGGAGGCGACCACCAGATCGTCGTCTCGCAGGGCACTAAGCGTCCGGTTCACGTGGACGGAGGTCAAGGCGAGGGCGTCGCCGAGCTGGAAGCAAGGCTTTCCGGGCCGCGCCCGATCCCCGAATCTCTCGGGTGCCTGATCCTGAAATTGGCCTGATCCTCCAATTGGCCTGATCCTAAATTGGAAGGGGCGGACCAATCTTGCCCCGCCCCAAGCTCCAAAGGGGACTCGAACCCCAGGTACCAGAATCATACCTATCTCAATCAGAGCCATTCCACATCTTTCGACGTGGATCTTCAGTTTACGCCCTAGCGGCGGGCGTCGCAAGTATCCTTCGCGCTTATTGAGGCCGGTTGTTGCGCCTTTCGAGGAATTGCGGGCCCTTCACGACGTTGTCGGGCAGGCAGCCCTCGGCGAGATTGTCCGCGGCGAACCAGAGATAGGAGCTCCATTTGGAATCGTCCGGCGGCTCGACCGGCTGGACCTTGATGCCGGTCGAGCCGACTCGGACTCGATTTTCCGAGATGGCCAGGAATTCGCCGAGATATCCATGCACCCGGATGCCGTGAGTGAAGACGCCGTTGCCCGACGTGCGCGGGGTTGCCCAGTCCAGCCGGTTGCGGTGGATCCGCACCGTCTCCGCATTCCCGACGAAAAGGCCGCAAGGGACATAGCCGCCCTGAACGGGCATCCTGAGGAACATCGTGTTGCCCTCGATCGCGACGTTGCGCGCCATCAGCTTGCGGGCTTCGTTCTTGTTCAAGCGCGCTTCGCTCGTGGAGACGTGGACGCCCTCGACGAAGCCGTCGATCCGATTGCGCAATATTGCGACCTCGCCGAGCCGCCAGCCGCCGCAGATGATCGCCTGGCGCGCGAAGCTCGGCAGGTTCGTCACCAAATTCTGGTACCAGGACCTGGCGCTCGCGATCTGGTCGCGGAACTGGGGATCGACGATGAAGCGCTGGGCGATGCTTTCGACGTGGGCGATGAGATCGCCGGCGCGCTGGAGCTGCCCCGGCTCCATCATCTTCATCGCCTGGTTCCAGCCGGCCTGTGCGATCGGCGAGCCGTAGATGATTCGAAAGCCCTGCGCGGCTATGACGATGTCGCCGGCGCGCCCCATCCTTTCGTCGAACCGCTGGACGTCCGGCTCGGTGCTCAAAAGCATTCCGCGCTTCACCTCCTTGGGCAGCGCATCGACCGTACCGGCGCCAGCGCGCTTGGCGAGCGAGGTCATCCGTTTCTTGTGGGCCAGCGGCATCTGGTTCGGAGTCAAAGCGATGTCGACCAGGCTCTCGACATAGAGGCCGTAGGCTGCCGGGGTCTTCTGCTGCGCCTGGGTCGGCGGATGGGCGTCGACGAGGGCGGACCATTGTTCCTGCGGCACCGTCGAGTCGAAGCTGGCGACCCAATCCCCGAAGCGGATTTCCTTGACGTCCTCGCCCGTCGCGAAGCCTTCGCTCGCCGGATTGACGACCAGCAGCGCGACGAGCCGCGCCCGCCACGCCTTGTTCTCGAGCAGTTTCGGAACGGTCATGGACAGCGGGCGCGACGAGATTCCGATCTCGTTCTCCTCGACGATCGCGTTGGTGCAATCGGTGATCAGGATCCCGTCCTGCGCATAGCCGACGGTCAGACGGTTGCGAAGCACGCGCACCGAAGGCGTGGGAACGCTCGCCTCGCTGCCCATATCCTTGCCGCGCACGGTGAGGCAGGTGCGCTCGGAGGCGACGCCGGCGCCGCACGAAAGGCTGCTGTCGCAAACGTCGACCGCGCCGCAGCCGATCATGCTGAGCGTCCCCTGGCGGCGGGTGAACTCCTGGATCGCGCCGGTGCCGTCGGGGGTCGAGACGTCGAGGCCGTGGATGGTGACGCTCGCGCAATTGGTGAACTCGATCGCGCACTCGCGGCGCTTGCCGACGATCATCGTGCCGCCGCCGGCCCCGGACAGAGTGATGTGGCCGAGATTCGCGAGCTTGACCGTCTCCTGAGTCGCGAAGGTGCCGCGCTGGAAGCATATCGTGGCGTTCTCGCCCGGCTGAAGGCCCTTCAGCACGCTCACCCAGTCGCTGCCTTCCACAACCACCCGGGTCGAGCAGCCGATCTGCTGGAAGCCGGCGAGCTTTTCGATGGCCCCCTGCACATTATTCTCGCCGGCAAGCGAAGGCGTATTGGCCGGATCGAAGGCGGTCGCCGAGGCGCGGCTCAGGCTGGCGGTGTAGAGGATCGGCAGCTGGCTGCGCTGGCCGGCGCCGTCGAGCAGCTCGGCGAGCACCTGCTGACTTTGGGTGGCGGCGTCGACCGACCATTTGAGCTTCGCCACCCCGTCCGCGTCGGTCGGAACGATCTGCACCTTGGTGCCGTTCGGAAGCCGGCCGTCGCCGATCGTGACCGTGAAGCGGACGTTCGCGCCGGCGACCGGCTTGCGGCCGCGCACGAAGCCGGCGCGCAGATCCGCCGCCAGCGAGATTCGGTTCGCGGGCGCGAGCGGATTGGGCATCGCCTCCTGGCCGTCCCCGCCCAGATAGTGGAATCCGCGAAGCCGGGTCAGCGGCGCGAACAGCGAGCGGCAATCGGAACTGATCGTCCAGCCGCCGGGCGCGAGCGTGGCCAGGGCCAGCGCGCAATAATGATGGGCGATGCCGGCCGGGGGAAGCAAGGCCGGCCCGTCGGCGACCGGATCGCGGGGCCATTCGATCGAGGCGCTGATCGTGCGGGCGGGGATCGTCCAATGATCCTGGGTCGAATAGCGTCCGCCGCCGAACAGCACCGAGACGCCGCGTTCCAGGGCGATCCAGCTATCGGCCGCGATCGCCACCGGCGGACCGCCTTCCCAGCGCCGGATCAGCCCCGGTCGCGGAAGCATGTCGAGATTGGCGAAGGCGATCGCCGTGCCGGGTGAGTCCGGCGCGCGCAGCTCGTCGATCGCGACCCGATTGCCGTCGACCGCGGCGATCTTGGCGAAATGGCCGGGCTTGCCGCCGAGCAGGGCGCGCTCGTCGAGCACTTCGATCCAGTCGCCCGTCTTGAGAGCGGCGTCGTCGCGGCCGACCGAATCGACGACGAGCACGAGATTGTCGACCTCGCGATAGGCGGTGCGGTGGATGCCGTTGTCGCGCGACCATTTGATCGTGACCTTGCCCAATGCCGCGGGGCCGCCATTGTGCACCTCTACCCGGTAGAGATGGTTTTCGAGGCTTCGATAGCCGCCTGTCGAGGGCAGCACGCAGGGATTGTCGGCAACGCCGGCCGCTTCCGCCTTCGCCGCCATCGTTCCGCGCTGCGGCTGCGGACCGAACGGAGTCCAGCCCGGGCCGAAGCTTTCGCAGCTCGCCGGAAGCGTGAGCGCGCCGGCGGCGACGAGGTCCGCGATTTTGGCGAACTTGACCTGCCACACGACCTGGTCGCGCATCGCGGTGTCGGGACCGCCGAAGGCGACCTCGCGGATCGCCGGATCCTCGACCGCTCCGATCGGCCGCTCCCAGACGTCGAGATAGGCGAGATAATCGGCCGCCTGCGTCGGCAGGACGGGGCCCGGAAGGAAGGGCTGGCTGTCGACGCTGCGATAGCGGCGCACCTGGATATTGTCGTTGACCGACAGGGCCGCGCCGCACTGGAAGATCTGCTTGCCGTCATTGTCCGGGAGCAGCGGCGCGACGACCCTGACGCCTTGGGCGATCGCCTGGCCCTGGAGGACGATGACGTCCCCGGCCGCGACCCGGGCGCCCTTGTCGACCTGCCATTTGGTGGAGGCGCCGGCGCCGGAATGTCGCTTCAGCGTCAGCGTCTCGGCGGCGGGGAGCATGATCCGGATGCCGTCGAGATAGGCTTCGCCGGCGCCGACGACGAGCCCGCCCGCCGCCGGCGCGGCAATGATCTCGAAGCCCGCATTGTCCTCGGGAAAGCCGCTGGCGCCGATCACGGACGTCGCGGTCCGTCGAAGCGAGTCGCGGCCGATGTCGCCTTCCTCGTTCCAGTCGGCGTCGGTGAACAGCCGGCCCTGCTGCATCCGCACGGCGCTGTAGGCCTTTTCGGGCCGGAAGCTGTTGCGCGTGAAGTCCCCGCTCATGGCTGGCTCCTAACTTAAGAACAAAGGGGCGGCCTGGAGGCCGAATGGAAGATATTCCTGAAGCGCATCGACCAGATTGGCCCGGCGATAGGGCTCGCGCAGCATGAAGCCCGCGCCCATCTCGGCGCCGCCGAAGGCGCCGCTCCGGATGGCTTCGGAGCAGCTGAGCGCCAGTTGCCCGAACCCGCTTGCGGGATAGAAAGTGGCGGTGAAGCGCGGCGTGACCCGAGCTTCGATCAGCGCCCGCTCGGCCGGCGTAAGGTCGCGGGCAAGCCGATCCTTCTCCGCCTGGAGATCGCGGTCGGGCGCGCATTGGTAGCGGCGCGGCACCCGCGACGACAAAGTGACGTAGGAGAAGCGCACGCAGCCGTTCTGCCGGTGAGCGGCGACCGCCTTGCCGACCAGGATCGCATTCTCCGCCTCGATCGAGCGGACCTGGGCCCTGCCGAACAAAGTGCTGCGCGCGATCTCGAGATCGGCCTCGGGCGATTCCACGACCAGGGCCATCGAATCCGGATGTTCGCCGGTCAGCCGATCCTCGCCGACGATCGAATCGAAGATGCCGAGCCCGCCCGCGGCCTTGCCCATGGCGACCCGGCCGACGATGCTGGCGCGAAGAGTCACTGCAAGCGCCTGGTTGCCGCCCGCCACCTCGACCCCGCCGGCGAGCCCGGTCGCCGAGGCGCCGATCGTGCAATGGCGGATATCGAGCGTGCCGAGCGTGCCCGGACGGGCGACGACGTCGCCTTCGATCAAAAGCCCATCGAGGATCAGGCTGCCGGATTCGTCGCCCACCGCTCCCGCCTCGCCGACTGCCCAGATGTCGGACCGGATGTGCGGCCGACGGTGGACCGCGGAGATCGCCCGCATGTCGCGGCGCGCGATCCCGCCGGGGAAGGTCTCGATCGGCCAGCCGGCGGCGACTATGGCGAGACGGGCTCCGGCCGGCACTCGGATCTGGCGGGTCGGCGTGGTGAGGTTGGCCGGGTAGCTTGCATTGTCGAGGATCGTGATGATCCCGCGCATTCCGGGCATTGCGGCCGAGTTCCAGCGCTGAAGCGCCGCGGCGAGGCTGTCGACCACCACGCCGCCCTGGTCGACATTGTTGGTCTTGTCCTCCGCCCGGCTCGACACGCCGATCCGCCACGGCGGCGCCTCGCCCTCGGGGAATAGGGAATCGCGCCATTCCGCTACCGATCCGGTCCGGTCGTAGGGGCCCCCGCCGATGTCGAACGGCGCCGCGTAGGCGTGAACGGTCTCGATCGCCTTGCCTTCATCCGAGGCGTGGACCGAGAGCCGGCCGAGCTCGGGATCGAACAGCAGCTCGCCCGCATTTTTCGGCCGCTCCCAAGTGAAGCCGCCGCCGCCGTCGTCCCGAGCTTCCAGATTGCAACAATGGAGCTTCTGGGGCGGCAGGGTGGCGCCGCCGAGGCGGATCCGGACCACCGGCAGATCGTCGAACCAGCGGCCCGAGCCCGGCACGCCGGCGCGCAATGCGTTAAGGTCCCGGTGCAGCAGCCGCCGGTCGAGCGGCGCCGGCACCACCCGCTCGGTGACCCGGGCGGCGATCGAGAGATCCGGCTTGGGCCGGTTGTGGAGCGGCCGGTCCGCGCCCAGCGGATCGAAATGGAGCAGGCCCGGGCCGTGGGTCGAGGCGCGCGGCTGCGGCCCGCCGAGATAGCCGGCGGCCTCGTTCGAGAGGAAGCCGAGCGGATAGGCGTCGAGCCGCCAGACGAAGAGGCCGATATTCGGGATATTGTAACGTCCCGCCCAGCCCCCGGCGGGGCCGGCGGCGGCGCTGTGGCAGTCCCTTTCGAACGGTCCGTGCGCGGCGCGCGCGGCCTCTGCGTCGCGGATCGAGGCGAAGCCGGGCGCGTCGGGGCGGACGTGATTGGAGTGCTGGCTCCAGATCAGCCTTTGGAAAAACTCTACCGCGACGATCGGCCAGCCGGTGACGTCGCGGGCCATCTGCTCGAGCGCCGCAGCCGTTCCCTTCGCCTGGCGATAGCCGAGCGTGTTGGCGATGAAGCTTCTGAGCCCCGCCTCGCCGCCGCCGATGTCGCGCAGGCCGCGCGCGCCGACCAAAGCCGCGATATAGGGGACCGCCCAGGGTTCGCAGGTCTCGATGAACCAATTGTCGTAGAGCTGGTCGAGGTCGCGCTCGACGATCCCCAGCTCCTCGCCGAGCAGTGCGAGCAGCGCCTCGAGCGGCCGGCCGCTTTCCGGGTCGCGATTGCGGTAATGCTGCGGGAGCAGCTCGAACAGGCGCTGGCGCGGCCGGTCACGCATTGGCGTTCTCCACGGTCAGGCTGATCGCCGAGTCGAGGATGGTGAGCAATTCGGCGCCGACGAAGACCGTGCCCTGAGCGGAGGCCAGAATGGTCGCGGGCAGGGCCGGCAGGACGCTTGCCAGAGTGTCCGGCGCCGGCTGGTCGGGATCGCCGCTGTCGAGCAGGGCGAGCACGTCGAGATCGACGCCGACGACTCCGGGTATCGCCTGGAGGAGCGCAATCGCCTCGGCGCCGCTGACCGGCTGGGCGAGCGCTCGGGCGGTATAGCCGAAGCCGGCGAGAAGCGCCGCTCGAGCCGCGGCCGCGACGGCGTCGGCAAGATGGTCCGGATGCTTGTAGAGCCTGGCGGCAAGCTGGAAGTAACGCCGCCGATAGGGGAGGATCGCGACCGTGTCGGTGCCGTCGCGTATCTGGTCGGCCGCGGCCCGCAGTCGCCCGAGCACGAGCGCCTTGTCGTCGATCAGGCTGTCGCTTTCGGGCGCGACGGTGAGGCAGACGGCCTGGGCCTGGCCCGACCAGAGCATGTCGGCGCGCGCCTTGCCGATGCCGGCGAAGGACATTGCGAAATCCTGATAGTCGGTGATCGAGACGATCCGACCGAGGATTCGAACGCTCTGCGGCGCTCGGACTCGGGCGTCGGCCAGGGTCTCGGCCTCGCCCGAGCCGCCGGCCGACGTCGGGTTGGTGACGGAGCGGATCCCGAGCGGCTTGGTCTTGAGGTGGATGATCGCCTCGTCCGGGACCTCCCCGACGAAGCCGATCCCGGTTCGGTACGAAGCGAGGATGTTGGAGGTCCCGGTCGGCAGCCGGTGGCCGCGCACGCCGTCCCCGAAGCACACCTTGGTGCTGCCGTCGTCCTCGAGCCGAACCTCGTAAGCGCGGTCGTAGGGACCGGCGTCGTAAAGCGTCGAGGCCTCGTGCCACTCGATTCCGTCGACCCGGATGGTGAGCGTCGAGGCGCGGCCGTCGGGCGTATCGGCGGCGACGAAGGTGAGCGGCTTCTTGGCGAGGGTGAACAATTGGTTCGGCACCGAGGCGTCGCCCGAGCCGAGCAATTCCTCGAACAATTCGCCATGGGTCGCCAGCGCCATGTTGGCGTTGATCCGGACGCTGGGCCGCAAATAGCTATATTCGGGCCCGGCCTCGAGCGTCAGCCGGGTATGGCCGCCGATATGCTGGACCTTGGTTATCTTCAGAGTTTCGGAATCGACGATGCCCTCGCCGTCGGAGCGATTGCCGGAGATCGAGACCGCGCCGACCCGCTCGATGTCGAGATAGAGCGATCCGAGATCGATGGTGAGGTCGCCGGCGGCGACCTCCTCGCGGATCGGCGTACCGGAAAGCGCGAGCGCCTGGCTCGAGGCGAAGATACGGGCGGAGCGGAACTCGAAGGCGTTGAACGGCGACTCGTCCGTTTCGGCCGGCGGGCCGAATGGCTTGCCGTCGGGATTGTCGAAGGTCAGGCCGGTGACCTTCCCGTTGAGCGCGTAATCGGAACGCGACTGCAGTGCGGCGCCGGCGACTCGCAGCACCTCCACTTTGCGGTCCGGCGTTTCCAGCACGGCCCAGCCGTCGGCGACGATCTCCTTTATCTCGCGATCGAGGAAGACATGCGCTTCGGCCAGGGGAACGCCCTGGCTGTCGACCCAGATGGTGCGCGGCCCCCCATCGTCCCATGATTTCGTATAGGGATTTTTCGTGGTGCCGCCGCGGGTCTCGTTCGGCAGCGCCAGCGTTTCCCAGAGCGGGGCCGTGGAACCGAAGAAGGCGGCATCGTCGCGCATGTGGTAAAGGCCGGGGCGGGCGCCGGACGTCTCCGGCGCCTCGACGAAGCGGGGCATCCGGATGAGGCGCATGAGCTTGGCACGCGGCCAGGCCTGGGTGCGCACCACCGCGCTCAGCGATTCACCGGTCCAGCTCGCCTGGCGCACCATGGTGTCGACGTTGAGGGCGTTGAACGCGATCCGCACCTCCGGCATGCGCAGCAGAGGCAGGCGCGGCGCCCGATAGCGCGGCGGCCGCCCGACCGCCGCCGGCGCGGAGCCGTGCGGGGTCGCGACGACGATGGTCATTGCGTAATCCATGTCTTCGGTCGCGCTCACCACGCGAAGCACCGACGAGGCGACCTGCCCGGCGCCGCCATCGCCCTTGACTCCGACGGCCACCATCCGCTGACCCGGCTTGAGGCCGTGGCCGACCCCGCGCAGGTAGAATTCGTCGACCGGCACGGCGCGAAGCCGAGCCTCGATCTCGGAATTGTAGGCCTGGTCCACGATCAGCCTGTCGAGCGCGGCGACGAGATCGAGACCCTGCTTGACCGGGTAGAAATCGGCGAGCGTGGCCTTGGAGTCGATCGTCTCCAGCCCGGGTTCGCTGATTTCGTCGGCGTCGAAGCTGTTGTCGAGATCGAACAGGTAGAGCCTGCCATTCTGCAGTTGAGGATGGTCCGGATCCGCCGGACCCGGCCGGCGGTAGAGCGCGAGATTCTGCTCCTGCTCGGTGCGCGCTGGCATCGCATTCCATTCCGCCCGCGCGAGGATCGGCTCGACCGTCTCGAAGATCTGCGGCAGCTCGCCCTTCGCTTTCGGTATGGACATCGCCTGGACGCCGCTCGGGACCTCGACGGCACGATAAGGATCGTCGGCATATTCGACGGTGAAGGCGAGCTGCACCGACGCGGCGACTCCGGGCGCGAGCCGATAGCCGATCGAGCGCGCCAGCTCGATCATCGACCGGCGCTGGAGGGCGGTGCCGACATAGCCTTCGTTTGCGACCCGCTCCGAATAGAAGGTGAGCACGTCGAGGCTGCAGGCAAAGGCGTCCATCAGCGCCAGCGTCGGATCGGTGGTGCCCCGCGCGCGCAGAGCCGCCAGCGGCTTCAGGTCCTTTTGCGATTCGGAGTCGAAGACGAGCTGTCGCGGGATCCGCCAGCGCATCCGGGCAAGGAATTCCGGCTGGGTGCCGATCCGGTAGGCGATCTGGGGGAGGTTCGAGCGATTGTCGGGCCGCACGGGATCGAGATCCTCGCCGCCGCAGGGGGTGATCTCGTCCATCAGCGTCCTCCCGCCATGATGAACCGCATCCGCCCGAAATCCGGGAAGCTCGGATCGTTGTCCATTCGCGCGACCTCGTCCGCAGCGATCGGGACCTCGCCTTGGTCCTGATAATCCACGGCCGGTTCGTCGAGCCGGCCGAAGCGGCCGAGGATTCGCCCGCCCGAATCCCGGGTGCCGATCCACTGGACCCCTTCCACGGCCATTCCGCGGGCGATGATCCGCGACAGCATGACGTTGTCGCCGAAGGTGAAATTGTCGGGATTGAAGAAGGCCGGCCGGCCGTCGGGCGTGTACCCGCTGGAAAAGACGGTGAGCAGATCGCGCTCGACGTCGCCCGGATAGTGATCGCCGCAGACGCAGACGTAGAGAATGATGTCGAGCGGCACGAAATGCGGCGGCACGACCTCGAGATCGTGGCCGGCAAGCCGGCGGCTGGCGAGATGGGCGCGAAGCGAGGATTCGAAGGGTTCGTCCACCTCGCGGCCGCCGAAGCGGTCTATGGCGAGGAAGATGGTGCTCCAGCTTCCGGTCCAGCGCCGGGTCGCCTGGGCGCGCTGGACATCGTCATGCTCTTGGGCGGCAGCGACATAATCGGCTGGGGTCACCGCCCGGCGCTGATGCTGAAAGGCATTCGGCGCCGCGATCCGGATCGCGGCGATCGGCTCGGGATCGAGCCCGCCGGCGGCGGCGATCGGATTGCGAACGGCCGCGACCGCGGTTCCGTCCGCGGTGACGATGTGTCCGATCGAGTCGGGCCCGACATTGCCGCGCGCCCCTCCGCCGTGGCGGATTTGGGCGGTGAAGCGCGCGCCGGCGGTCGGAAGGCGGCCGGCATCGCCGTCGCCGAACAGGACGAAGCCGCCGCCCTCGTCGGCAGGCTCGACCCTGATCGCCGGAGCGAAGCGATCGGAGGCAAGCAAATCGGGCGTGGCCGCCCAGGTCTCGCCGTCCCCGGTCAGCAGGACCTGGGCGACGGCGGCCGCCGCCTCGGGCATCAACGCGGTCCGCGCCGCCGCCTCGCGGCTCTCGCCGGCATGATAAGGGGGCGCATAGACGAGCCGGTCCGAATCGAGCCGAAAGCGCAGTCGCGTGCCCGGGCCGTCGTCGATCAGCAGGCCGGTCTGCTGTGCCGTGCCGACCGCGATCGAATCGGCGCCCGCAGCGGCCGGGTCGAGGCCGTGATCGATCGAGCGGCCCTCGTCGGCGAGCACGACGTTGCCGATCGCGACCGCTCCGGGCTTGCCGCCCAGATCGGCCAGAGTCAGCGGGAAGGCGAGCGCGTCCTCCTCGTGCCATTCGATCCGGACGATCGCGACGCTCATCACCGGATCGTCGAGATCGACCGGGTCGGTGGAAAGCCGCACGACTTGGCGATGCGCCGGATCGGGCGGATCATCGGCGCTGCCGCCGAACGGGATCCGCTCCTCGAAGATGACGAGATCGCCGCGAACGAGGCCGAGCCCGGCCTTGGTGCCGACCAGGCAGGCCGAGGTCGATCCGGCGAGCAGGCAACAGGCGTCGTCGCCCCAATCGTGCAGCTGCATGGCATTGCGCGAGACCTTGAGCGAGTAGACCGGATCGAGCGTCTCGAACACGATCGCGCCGCCGTTGATCATCTGCTCGACCGGTTCGGCCTCCGCCTTGATCACCGCCGGGATGATGCCGGGGACCCGGGGCGGGCGGGTGAGCAGGCGGGTCCCCGCCGGGAAGATCGGAGCGACGCCGGTCTTGTCCTGCGCGGCGACGATCGCCACTGCGACCCGCGCATTGCAGCCTTCCGACGCCGTGTAATTGAGCAAGCGCGCATGGCGCAGCACCGACTGGCGAAGCCGGGCGCGGCCGAAAAAGGCCTCGGTGTGGACGGCGTCCTGGAAATAGGAGGCCTGGTCGGCGGCGTGAGCGAGCAATTCGACGAGGGTGATCCCGAGATCGCCGGCATTGCGCTCGCTCCACCCCGGGACCGTCGCCGCCATCCGGTCGAGCATCAGCCTGCGGAAGGTCTGATAGTCCTTGGCGAGATAATTGATCGGCGGCCCGAAATCGCGGGCTTGCCCCGCCGGGCCGGGGTCCTCGCAATCGAAATCGGACGGGCATTCGACCTTGAAGTGGAATTCGATGCTCGACAGCATCTGGTCCATGTTCGGCAGCGGCTCGAAATTGAGCGCCCCGACCTGGACGAACAATCTGTAGACGGAGAAATCGCCGTAGCGGTCGAGAGTGAGACGAAGGGTCAGCGAGCCCGGCCCCTTTTCGACCTTGGTGACCTGGACGTTCTTGACCCGGCTGCCGCCGACGATCCGGAAATTGTCCGGCGTGAGCAACGGCAGGCCGCCGTTGAGGATGCCGTCGGTGCGGATGAAGGTGAGGTCGATCATACGCTGGCGCAGCGCTTCGGTCGGCGCCTCGCTGTCGAGGATCTCCAGATAGTCGATGCCGTTGAGCAGAAGCCCGGCGCCCATGTCGATCGCCGCGGCGAGTACGCGCTGGCGCCGCCGGCCGGTGCCGCAATGCTGAAGCGCGCCCGTCATGCCGACCTCGTGAGCGTCACCGAGCGTTCGGTGGTTTCATCGAGGATCCGGTACCGGACGGTGACCTTGAGCGTGCTCGCTTCGCTGGTCGCGTCGACTCCGCGAATCTCGATCACCCCGGACAGCCAGTTCTGAAGCGCGGACTGGACCAGGTGCTGGATCGCGGCGGCCATTTCAGGCGCATTTTCGTTGAACAGGAGATCGCCGACTCCGGCGCCGAAATCGGGCCGGTTCACGCGCTCTCCCTTGCGGGTGAACAGAACCTGCTCGATCAGGTCGCGAATATGATCCTCGCGTCCGGCGGTCGCGGTGACGCCGTCGGAGCCGATCCGATAAGGGAAGCTGAAATCGACTATATCCCTTTCCCTCATGTCGCCAGCACCTTGGCCTGGATGCTGGTCCAGACGATCGGGCCCTGCGGGATCTGATCGCCCGACTGGCAGATGTCGGCCGGGTTCATCAGCAGCACCGGCTTGTTCTCGGCCATTACCTTGGCGGACGGCTTGGTGAGCAATGCGGTGACGCAGGGCTGCGGCTTGCTCGGCGGCACCGTGAAGGGGCAGCCCGCGATCGTGCCCTTGTCGCCCATCACCAGCGGCGGCATGTTGTCGATCAGCACCTTGGCGGTCGAGGTCGAGACCGTTCCGGGGACGCCGTGCGGGCATTGTACGACGGTCGCCATGGTGACGATCGGAATGGTCATGGCAGCACCTTCAGATTGGTCCCGTTGATCGAAACCCCGTCGATCGCGAGCTTGACCGTGCTTTTCCCCCAGCTCAACGTGAGGGCGGTGGCGTCGGCGAGCAGCTTGGCCTCGCCGGCCGGGGTCTTCAGGCTCAGGGTCACGGTGCCGATGCCCGGCATGTCGACGATCTCGATCTTGAAATTGTCGCCGGCCCAGCATTTGGTGAAGGGCTGCTGCGGCCCCATCGGGGCAGGGGTGTCGCCGATTTTCCAGAAGCCGCCGGTCCAGATCGGATAATCGGGATCGCCTCGCTCGAACTCGACCCACACCGCGGCTCCGATCGGCGGTATCGCGAAGAAGCCGACCGACGGGCCGGCGCCGGGGAGGCAGGGCATCGCCCAGGCCATCTTGCCGTCGCCCAGCACGTCGGGAACGCTGACCTGTACCCGCCCCAGCCCCTGCGGGTCGAAATTGGTCGCGACCTCGCCGCGATATTTGCCGTAGAAGCTGGGACAGCCCTCGGTCATTGCATCACCATCGGCGCCTTGGGGCCGAGCTCGCCTCGGGTGAGCACGAAGCCCTGCGAATAGCTCCCCGGCTTCAGCCGGTGGCGGACCTCGGACACCTTGTACGTGCCGTCGAAGGTAAGGCCGGCACCGCGCAGATCGACCCGGTCGCGGGCCTTCAGGGCGCCGTTATACTGCGCCGAATTGAGCGTGCCGGTGACCGTCACGACGTCGCGCGCGCTTTCATCGACGATCGCCTGCGCGCGCGCCATGGCCTGAGCGAAGTTGAGACCGCTGGTCTCGAGCGGAACGATCCTGGTCTGGCCCATTCGGGCGATGCCCTCCGGAAGCAGGCCCATCGGTTCGGTCGAGGGCACCAGGGCGAGCACCGGCATGGTCGCGCCCGTGGTGCGATCGAATACCTGGCCCTGGACGATCGTCAGCTTTTCAGCGGTATGCGTGATATCGACGTCGTAGGCGTCCGACGCCGGCCCCGAATTGATCGTGATCGCGCGCTGCTGGATTCCCGGCCTGGGGTTGGGCCCCCAATAGAGCGTGTTGGTGAGCGGCGCCGGGCCCGGGTCGACATAGGTCTCGTAGCCGTGCCGCTTCGCCATCCGGTTGAGATAGGCCCAGTCCGAGCAGCGCTGCTGCGGGGTTCGATCGATCGGGATCGGCGGGTCGATCACCTTTGGCGGTATGACCATCGGGATCATTCCGAACTGCGCGTAGGACCCGGCGATGATCGTCGCGATCGCGGTTTCGTCCATCGCCGGGTGCTCGGCCTGCTTCACTTCCTTGTCCATCTCGAAGCTGAGGTCGCGCCCGAGCAAGGTGAGCCGGCCGTCGCGCGGCCCGTCGCCTGGCGAGACGTGGCGCTCGCTGACGAGGCCGTCGAAGATCACGGTCGGGGTAATGTCGCAGATGATCGTCACCACCAGCCGGGCGCCGACCGAATAGCGGGGATCGGCGACGAACGGCGCCTCCAGGAAATCGAACGGTCCGTTGCGGCCGGAATGAAGCACCAGCCTGAAGCCCGAAGGCCCCGTGTCGGACAGCTTGACCTCGAGCTCCTCGATCGCCCCCAGCGCCTCCACCGGCATCGGCAGCGCGACCGGGCTCGGCCCGATCAGGATGTTCGCGCGAATGCCGAGGATGTTGCCGACCAGGCTCATCCCGGCGTCCTGCCGGTGCCGGGCGCGGGGATGACGACGGTGTCGCCGGGCAGGCCGGGCAGGGCCGCCGGATGCGCCGCGCGATTGGCGTCGGCGATCATCCACCAGGCGGTCGGCGCTCCGAAATTGCGATAGGCGAGCAGATCGAGCCGATCGCTGTCGCTGGCGCGATGCCGGAGCGCGACCTGGATCGAATCGGGCGGAGGCAGGATGCGCGGCAAGACGTAGCGCACGGGCTCGCCGTCCGCTCGGACATGATCGAGGATCGGCTGGCTGGCGTAGCGGCTGTCGGCGGCGAACATGCCCTTTCCTTTCTTCAGAACAGGTCGACATCGCCGCCGAGCGCGGAACCGATATTGTCCACGCTCGCGGCGGTTGCGAACACCTCCTTGATCACCTGGTGGGCCATGAAGGCCCAATAGCCCGGGTGGGTCATTGCAAGGTCGTTGTAGGTGAGCACCTTCATCGACAGATCGACGTCGGCGCGGATCGGGTTGAGGCTTGGATCGTGCGCCATCTCGGTGATCGAGAGGCTCTCTATCCTGACCGGCACGACCCGCTTCCAGCCGTAGACGAAGAGAGTCAGCGGAGCGACCGGCGGGACCACCTCCATCGTGCCGGTGGCGAGCAATATCTGGTTGGCGGCGACGAGCAGGCTCTTGGGATAGACGAGCATTTCCAACGCCGCGAGATAGCCGGCGATGCCGCCGCCGAGCGGCCCCGATTTGCCCTGCTCCATCTGGTCGATGAGGTCCATCGAGAGGTGGACGGAGATGGTCTCCTTGGGCGGGCCGGCCAGTCGAAGCGGTTCGGCGCGGCCGCCGCCGGCTTCCGAATAAGCCGGCGCGAGCGCCCGGGTCAGCTGCTCGGGATTGTACTGGAAGATGCAGATCGACGATACCGGATTGAAGATGTCGACGCCGATGATGGCGCCTTTGAGGACCTTGGGGGCTCCGGGGAAGCTGGTCATTTCTTCTCCTCCGGCAGGGAGGCGGTCTTGGGCGCCTTGGGCGGGCGCACGACCGATGTGAACTTCTTGGTCGCGCTGCCGTAAATCTCGAGCTGCTTGCCGGTCTTGCTGTCGGTGAGCACGATATTGGCGCCGGTCTTCTTGACCCTGAAGGTATAGGTGACCCTCGCCCCCGCCCCGGACCTGAAGGCCTTGTGGACGTAGATGTCGACACTGACCGGGCCATAAATGCTGGCGTCCGAGGCGACCGCGACGAGCTGCACCGTATAGTAGGTCTTGCCGTCATAGGCCTTGTCCGGATTGAAGCCGGCATGGACCTCCAGGGTGATCCCCGAGATCTTCGCATCGGGTCCCAGATTGCCCTCGCCGACCGAGTCGGCCCCTTCTTTCTCCTTGCCTTCGGCGCCGCTCCCGGGCTCCGCGCCCGACGGCTTGGGCGGCGCCGGAGGCGGCGGCGGCTTGTCCTTCTCGACCATGTGGTCGAGCGTGCCGTGCTTCTTGATCTCGTCCTCGAGCGGGGGCCGGTTCAGCATCTTCGGATCGATGCCCGGCGGCACGCCCCATCCGGGACCGGTCGGAGTCGACGAACCCGAGCCGCCCTCCCCGCAGGTGACCTCCTTGACCTCCGGCATTTCCGTCTCGCCGGCGATCGAGTCGCACAGCATGCCGGCGATGTTGACCGGCTCGGTCGGCAGCAGCGGCCGAACGAACTCCAGGATCTTCTGGGCGATGGTCGCCGGCAGCTTGCGGATCGTATCGATCTGGAGAATGTTCTCGGCGATCATCTTTTGCGCGACGCAGGTGCCGAGAAGCGCTCCGGCCAGCAATTCGCCCGGCGAGACATCGAACAGCGACAGCACGAAATCGGCTCCGGCGACGACGCAGGCGATTCCGACCGTCTCCAGTCCGCCCGCCGCGCACATCGCCACGCGCGCCGCGTTGAATGCGGTGCGGGCGATGGCGAGGAGCTCGCCGAACTCGTCCCAGGTCTCGAGAATGGATTCATACTTGCCGTGCAGCCAGGTGCTGATCCCGCCAACCGCCTCGTCGACGCGGGCGTGGATGTCGCGTTCGACCTTCTCGAGCTTGCTCTGGAACTCCTCGACCTTGTCTCCGATTACGGCCTGGATGTCGGCGCCGATCCATTTCTCGATCGCGGCCTTGAAGCCACGCTCGACGCAGCTGATAAGGAGGTGGCCGATCTGCGGAAGCAGGTGGCGAAGGACCGCGGCGAAGATCTGCCCGGCGACCTTGATCACCCCGGCCGCGAGCCTGCCGCCCTTGCTGGCCGGCGCCTTACGGCCCTTCATGAAGTCGTCGAACTTCTGCTTGAGCCCGCGATAGACGTTGATGACTTTCACGAATGCGGTGCCGAAGGTCTTGCGCAGCATTCCCAGCACCCGGCCGGAGACACCGCTCATGAGCTGGATCTCGTTCAGGGTGTCCCGGTCCTTGCGCTGGTCGCCGGCGCTCGGCTGCTGGGTCGTTCGGCCGCTCGGATCCTTCCCGGTGATGTCGACCGTGTTGCGCACGGCGGTGTCGAACAGAAGGTCGCCGGTCGCCGACTTGCCGGCGGCGCTCTTTTCGAAGCCGCCGAAATCCTCGGTGAGCTTGAGCTGTTTGGCCTTCCACGCCTCGTAATTCCTGGCGAAGAAATCCTCCGCCGGGATCGGCTTGGCCGGCTTGGGCCGGGCGACGCCCCGGCCGTCCCGCGAGGCTGCGGACAGGGCGCGCACCGGCGGCTGCAGGGCGGCGTCGGGCGCCGGCGCCGGGGCGCCTTCCAGGGGGCGCATGACGGCCTTGTCCTTGTCGGTCGGCGAGGCGAACAGATCGCCCTGGAGCGAATGCGCGACCTCCTGGTGCGGCTTGAACGCCGCCTTGGCGTTCGCTCCGAACTTGCCCGACGAGTCGGCCGCCTGGAAGGCGTAGAGCCACAGGAAGGTGTTGGCGGAATCGTGCTGAGCGAACAGCTTGCCCTGGAATTCCTGCTTGGTGTTGGCGCACGGGCTGATCAGATATTCGTTGAACGGGGTGCGCTCCCACTTGGCGATGACCAGGTCCTGCGATCCGGAGACAGGCTCCCAGCCGGTCGGGCCGCCCCAGGTGGACATCAGGTCGGCGCCGAGGGTCCAGGGCGCGAGGCTCGCATTGGAGGATTTGTCGAGGATGTCGTTCGCGCCGGCATGGGCCTTGAGGTTGCGGTCGCGCAGCTTCTCGTAGCCTTTGGCGGCCGATTTGAAGCCGTTGACGTAATTGACCGCCTGCTGGCGGGCTTCCATGGAAAGGTCGCGGCCGCCACCGAACTTTATCTCGCCGACCTTGATGTCGGTGGGCGCGGTGGCGGCGTCGCGCATGAAATCCACGTCCTGCCAGCGCGGCGCCGCCTTGGCGTCCATCTGCTTCTCGGTCGCGATCGGATCGAAGGTCTTGCCGTTGCGGGTCACTCCGCGCGAGCCGGCGTACATCGAGATGTGAGTGGACAGGTTGACCGGCTTGACCCAGCCCCCGGCCTGCAGGGATTCCGCCATATACCAATATTGCGCGGCCGAGATCGCCGGCCCGGCGCCGCCGCCGCCGGGGGTTGCTCCGCTCGTCGTCCCCGGGGTCGAAGCGGGCGTCGCGCCGGGGGTCGTCCCCGGGGTCGCAGCGGGCGTCGCGCCGGGCGTCGTCGCCGTCCCGGCCGAGTTCATCTTCGGTTTCGCGTCGGTGAAGCCCATTCCGACGAGATTGCCGTTATTGGTCCGCACCAGGTCCGCGAAGCCGAACCTCTCGGGCACCGTCGTAAAGCCTTTTTTGCCGTAATTGGGGACCCGGACCTCGCCGATGATGCTGGTGTCCTTCTTGGTTACCCAGCGTGACGTTTCGTCATGGAAATCGTTGATCGAGCCGCCCTTCTTGGGAAAGAAGAACAGGTTTTCCTTCGCATTGCAGGCCACGCGCCGCACCCGCGGCGCCGGCCGGCCGAGCGGGCCGGGTGCGGTCTGCTGCATGACGTGGGCAAGCTCGTGCGCCATGGTGAAGCTCGGCCCAGCGCTTTCGCCCGCCCCAAGCCAGATATGGTCGCGATAGGTGAAGGCGCGCGCCGCGATCGACCGGTTGAGCGCCCGAGCGCCATCGCCCTGGTGGACCCGGACGCCGCCCAGATCGCGGCCCATCCGGCTTTCGAAGAAGGTTCGGGTGCTCTCGGACAGCGGCGATCCGCCGCTGGTGAGCTGGCTGTCCGACGCCGCGATCGTCTCCGCTCCGGCGGTGCGCCGGCCCCGGGCGGCCCACGCATCGTCCGGGCTCGCCTGGCCGATTTCGGCTCCGATCAGGCTCGTGCGCCGGGCGGACCGCGAATCCTCGGATGCCGCGCAGGCCGCGCATTCCCGCTGGATCATCGGCGGCGCCTCGCTGATCTCATCGCCGATCAGAGACGTGCGCATCACCGCCGGCGCCGCCTCGCCGATCTCCTCGCCGATCAGCGAGGTGCGCCGGGCCCGCGGTTCGTCGACGGAAGCCGAACAGGCGCCGCAGGCGCGCTGGACCGAGGCGGCGGGCGCCGCCTCCGCCGTGCCGGCCTCGCGAGTCGCCATCACCTGCGCGGCGATCGCATCGGCTTCCTGCTCGAAACGGTCGCCGACCGGACCGACCTCGAGCCGCGGCTGCACCGTCAATTCCTCGCGCCCCTCGCCGGCGTCGGCGCGCTGCACCGCAGGCCGGGCGGGAATGGCCGAGAGCGAGGCCAGCGGCGGCATGTAGCCGTCGCCGCCGGCGCGCTCGGCGAGCAAGGCCGCAGGCGGCGCATAGCCGGCCGAGGCCGGGCCCTTGGCGACGCTGGCCGAAGCGGCGCCCATCAGGCCGCCTCCGCGATCGCGATGGCATGGCGCCGCCTCATTGGCTGTCCCACCATTTCCTGAGTTCGCGCCGCTTACGGTCGATCTCGCGGCCGAGGTCGCGCTGCATCTCGTCGATCGACTTCTTCCCGTCGTCGATGAGCTTGCCGCTCTTGACCGAAAACTTGGCCGTGTTGAGAGCCATCCAGCACGAGGCCGAGGTCGCCCTGGGGGTGGCCGTGGTCGATCCGGTCACGGCGATCTCCGCGCCCTTCGTCGCGCAATTTTCAAGCGCGGTAACGAATAGGCCCGCCATCTCCTGCGACGCGCCGACGATATGATGCGCAGCCTCCTCGGCCTTGACGAGGTCCACGCCGCCATGTTGGCGCATGTAGTTGACCAGATACCAGCAGCCGAAGCTTTCCGTTTGGTTCGCGATATAGGAGACGACGGCCGCCCGGTTGGTGAGCCCCCCCGTGCTGTTGAACGTGCCGCCCATCGCGGTCAGGAAGCCCGTGCAGCGCCCGTTGCGCCCGGGCGTTCCGGCGGCTGCGGTCTTCGTCGCCGGCGCGCCGAGCAGATAGGCTTCGACGGCGTCGGCGACCCCCTGACCGGGACCGAGCGTCAGTGGCGCCGCCGAGCCGGTGCTCGAGCCGGCGGCGCCGACCTGATAGCCGGCGACGTCGCCCTCCAGGTTGATCGGCCCGCCATAATCGCTGCCCTTGAAATATTTCATCGGGGAGGCGGTGGGCGCCGCAATTCGATCGACCGACAGGCGCGCCGCGCCACCGCCGAGATCGCCGGCCCAGGTCGACGCCTCGAGGCCCGTCACGCCGCCGATCGGCTGCGTGGCATTGCGGGCGATCGCGCTCCTCCGCGCGTCCATGCCGATGAACATATGGCCGACATCGACCTTGCGGGCGCTGGCGCCGTCGGTGACGTCCTGGCTGGCGCCCAGCGACAGGAACGTGCCGCAGTCGAGGCACTCCATCGCGTAGCGCGGCTGGGTCGTTCCCGAATAGATGTTGAACATTTGGTTGCGGACGTGGCTCTTCTCGCTGGTATCGTAATCCTTGCTCCACGGCGTCCCGTAATAGATGCCGCGAATGATGCTGGCGCGCTCGCCGGCATCGGCGACGCCGCAGGCGATGAGCTCGATCTCGGCCTTTCGGATCAGATCGACGAGCGCTCGGAAGCTCGTCGCTCTGCTCGGCGCGGTCGCGCATTTGGTGTCGCTGGCGGTGCGCACGACCGAAGGTGGCTTGGCGCGCTCGCCTGGATTGCTGATATAATAGCTCCAGCCCAGCGCGCCCACCGGTGTGGAGATCGCGGCGGTCGGGATGCCGGCGTCGTTGAGCACCCATTCGGCGAAGCTGTTGCTGTTGGGTCCGGGCGGCGCGTCGTATCGAACATCGAGCGCCTCGTATTTCTTCACCGATGCGCGCACCGCGGCCACTTGCGCGCAAGTAGCCGCAATCGAGACGGTCGTGGTGCCGGCGCCGGCGCCGGCGGAGGTCGCGACATGGCTGTGGGTGCCCGTGGTCCGGCCGCTGACGCCGCCATATAAGGGATCGGCGGCGCCGTCGTGCTGGAACGGCACCACTTCGGAATGCTCGGTGCCGGCCGCCGTGCCGGTGCTGATAATGGCATGGACGAGCCCGGCCGTGCCGAGCCCCTTGTAGGCGATCGGGGCGAACGCCAGATTGAGGCTGCAGCCGGCGCCGGTCGCGGGGGCTGCCGCCGCCGCCGGAGCTCGCTGGGCCGAAGCGGGGGCGGCGCCGATCTCGCGCCGGGCACTAACCTGCGGCCCGACCGGCCCGGGCGCGGTCTGCTGCGCGACATGGGCAAGCTCATGCGCCATCGTGAAGCTCGGCGCGGCGCGCTCGCGCCGACCCAGCCAGACGTGGTTGCGATAGGTGAAGGCGCGCGCCCGGATGGAGGCATTGAGCGCTGCGGCGCCGGTCCCTTCATGGACCCTTACGCCGGAAAGGTCGCGGCCCATTCGCGACTCGAAGAACTGGCGAGTCGATTCCGGCAGCGGTGCGCCGCCGCTGGCGAGATCGCCGTGCGAGGCGGCGATCGTCTCGCCACCGCCCGCTCCGGCGCGGCGCTGTACCACGGGCGCGGCGGGGCGGGCCTCGCCCATCATTTGGGCGGCGATCCCGTCAGCCTCGCGCTCGTGGCGATCGTCCGCCGCGCCGACCTCGAGCCGGGCCTGGACCGGCAATTCGTCCTTCTCGCCGGCGCAGGCCGAGCATCGGCGCTGCACCGCTGGCCGCGCCGGCACCGCCGCCAGCGAGGCTAGCGGCGGAGCGAAGCCGGGCGCGGCCGAACGCGCGGGCGAGCCCGGCTCGACCGGCGCCACCGCGCGCCGGACCCGGCCGCGACCGGTCATCGTTCGCCTCCGCCGCCGCCGCCGCCCATGATGG
>DASQZF010000150.1:0-20639 GCA_035638835.1 Allosphingosinicella sp.
GCGATGCTTCTGCTCGGGATCCCGGTCGTGACCCTGCCCATCGTCTTCCTCGGGCGCCGGATCCGAAACGTGTCGCGCTCCGGCCAGGACCGGATCGCCGAAGTCGGAGCCATGGTCGACGAAGTGCTGGGCGCGATGAAGATCGTCCAGGGCTTCGGCCAGGAGAAGCGCGAGGCCGGCCGCTTCGCCGAAGCGGTCGAACGCGTGTTCGATACGGCCCGGCGCCGCATTCTCCTGAGAGCGCTGATGACCGCCGGAGTGATCGCGCTCATCTTCGGCTCGATCACGATGGTGATGTGGCAGGGCGCGGTCGACGTTCAGTCGGGGCGGATCAGCGGCGGCACCATCGCCGCCTTCGTCCTCACCGGAGGCCTCGTCGCGGGAGCTTTCGGGGCACTGACCGAAGTTTATGGCGACCTTCTTCGCGGCGCCGGGGCCGCCGGACGGCTTGCCGAGCTGCTGAGCGAGGAGCCGGAGATCCGGGCGCCGGCGCTGCCGAAGCCCCTGCCCTCGCCCGGCCGAGGCGCGCTCGAGTTCCGAAACGTCAACTTCCGCTACCCGACCCGGCGCGAAGTGAGCGCACTTCACGAATTTTCCCTCGCCGTCGCGTCCGGCGAGACTCTGGCGGTGGTGGGGCCTTCGGGGGCGGGCAAGTCGACCCTCTTCCAGCTCGCCCAGCGTTTCTACGACCCGGAGGCCGGGACGGTCCTGCTCGACGGAGTGGCGCTTCCCGATGCCGATCCGGCGGAGATCCGGGCGCGGATCGCGGTCGTGCCGCAGGAGACGGTGATCTTCGCCGCCTCGGCGCGCGACAATCTGCGCTACGGCCGCTGGGAGGCCTCGGACGAGGAATTATGGGCCGCGGCCGAGACCGCCAACGCGGCTGAGTTCCTCGGCAAGCTGCCGGAGAAGCTCGATACCTTCATGGGTGAAGGCGGGGCCCGGCTTTCGGGCGGCCAGCGGCAGCGACTCGCAATCGCCCGGGCGGTGCTCCGCGACGCGCCCCTCCTGCTGCTCGACGAAGCCACTTCGGCCCTCGACGCGGAAAGCGAGCGCCTGGTCCAGCGCTCGCTCGAACGGCTGATGGAGAACCGGACGACGATCGTCATCGCCCACCGGCTTGCGACGGTCCGAGCGGCCGACCGGATCGTGGTCATGGACCAGGGCCGGATCGTCGAGCAGGGCAACGATTCCAGCCTGCGCGCCCAGGGCGGCCTCTACGCTCGGCTCGCAAGGCTCCAGTTCGACGGGATGGCGGCCTGACATGGGCCGGACGCCGGAGACGGTCATGCTCTGGCGGCCGGTTGGGCCGGAAGAGCTCGCCCTCATCGAGGCGAGCGGGGGAAGCGCCTTCCCGCCGAGGTTGCCGGAGCAGCCGATCTTCTATCCGGTGGTGAGCGAGGATTATGCGGTGAAGATCGCCCGCGACTGGAATGTGCCGGCGAGCGGGGCCGGCTTCGTCACCCGCTTCGAGGTCCTGAAGTCCTTCCTCGATTCCTATGAGGTGCAGGATGCGGGAGGGCGGGCCCATCGCGAATATTGGATCCCGGCGGAAGAGCTGGACTCGTTCAACGCGGCGATCGTCGGCAAGATCGAGGTGGTGCGAGAGTTTCGCCGAGCCTGAAACATTGAAGGATCAGGTTGGACCATCCCCACTCCGTTCGCCTGAGCCAGAACGGGAAACTAAGACGTTCGACCCCCTGGAACTCTCGCCCTTCCCATCCGGCCACGGCAAGGCAAGGAAAAGGCGGCCCCGAAGGACCGCCTTTGAGAGAAGTAAAGCCGGTGGCTTCTAGAAGGTGGCGTAGGCCTCGTTGCCGACGAAGCCCATCTTCTCGACCCTGGCGCGCTTGGTGACGGCCAGGACTTCGTCGACCAGCTCGTAACGGGCCATGGCCTCGGGCTGAAGGTGCAGCTCGGGAACCGGGTTCATGGTCTGGGTGACGTCGAGATACTGGCGAAGCCGGGCCAGATCGATCGGCGACCCGTTCCACAGCACCTGATCCCCCGGCGAAATCACGATCTTGTTCTTGACCGGATCGATGGGCGGCGGCTGCTGGTTCGGCTGATCCTGCGGAAGATCGAGCTTCACAGCGTGCGTCTGGAGCGGGATGGTGATGATGAACATGATGAGCAGCACCAGCATGACGTCGATGAGCGGCGTCGTGTTGATGTCCATCATGGGTTCGTCATCGGAACCCCCGACTGACATTGACATTTTTCTCTACTCCTAAAAACCTTGGCTCAGCGCCGCCGCTACATTCGGGCGCCGCCCCGCGGAGGCGGCTCGGAAATGAAGCCGACCCGGGCGAAGCCGGCCCGCTGCATCGTGTAGATGGCTCCGCCGACGCATTTATAGGGCGTGTTGATATCGGCCCGGATATGCGCCTCCGGCATATTCTCTTCGGTGATGTTCTCGACCCCGCCGACCCGCGCGATCTCGTCCTCGAGCTTCTTGACCGCCCGCCGGAGCAGCTCGTCGCTGTTCATCCTGGTCAGGCCCCAATAGACCTCGCAGGTCCCGCCGGCGCCGCCGACGACGGAGAGAGAGACGTTCTCCGGCTTGGTTTGGGTGGCCTCGAAGTCGACCTTGGGCAGCTTCATCGGGATCGTCTGGACGACGACCGGAACGGTGATCAGGAAGATGATGAGGAGCACCAGCATGACGTCGACGAGCGGCGTCGTGTTGATGTCGGACATCGGGGCCTCGTCGCCCTCTTCGCTTTCTTGGCCGACATTCATGGCCATGGTCGGTATTCCTATCTAGCAAGAGTGCCGCGGGAGTTGGCGGCGGCGGAACTCGAAGCTCCGCCGCCGCCTTATCGTCAGACTTTCTTCGGGCCGCCGTGGGGGGCGCCGATCGCGCTTCCGGTGGCGGTGCCGCCGCCCGGCGAGGCCGCGCCCGGACCCTTGGCCGCATTCGCGCCGCCGGCGGTGGCGGTGGCTCCGCCGGCCGGACGGTTGGCGCCGGCGATGACCGGACGGACCGCTCCGCCCGACATCATGTAGCCGTGAAGCTCGTTGGAGAAGCGGGCGAGCTCCTCGACGATCGCCTTGTTGCGGCGGATCAGCCAGTTGTAGGCGAGCACCGCGGGGACCGCGACGACGAGGCCGAGCGCGGTCATGATCAGGGCCTCGCCGACCGGGCCGGCGACGGTGTCGATCGAAGCCTGGCCGGCGGCGCCGATCTTCACCAGGGCGCGGTAGATGCCGACGACGGTTCCGAACAGCCCGACGAACGGAGCGGTCGAACCGACGGTAGCGAGGAAGGCGAGGCCGCTCGAAAGCTTCGAGGTGATCGCCCCCTGGCTGCGCGCCAGCGAGTTCAGCATCCAGTCGTGCTGGTCGATCGGATCGGTCAGCTTGTCATGCTGCTCCAGGGCGACGATTCCGTCGTCGACGATCTGACGGTAGGCGCTGTTCTTCTCGAGCTTCGAGGCGCCCTCGCGCAGGTTGGCGGACTGCCAGAAGGTCGTCCGGGCGCGGCGGCCCTGGTTGATGATCTTCTGCTGCTCGAACAACTTCACGAACAGGACGTACCAGGAGCCGGCCGACATGATCACGAGGATGATGAAGGTCGCCCAGGCGATCGCTCCGCCCTCTTCGAGTGCGGCCATCAGGCCATAAGGATTTTCGGCAGGCGGGGTGCCGGGTGCTGGAGCTGCCATGGTCTCTACTTTCCTCTCAGATAGAATTTGAAATCGTGAGTTTCCGGTCGATCCGTCCTCAATCGGCCGGAAGAACCCATCTGATTCGACTGCTTTCGGTATCCGCCGTCGGATTGCCACTACTGTCTTTCGCGGGCGTGTACCGGGCGCGCGATCTCAGCAGGCGACAGGTCGCCGAATCGAGCGCGGATGATCCGCTCGACGACGTGATCGTGCAGTTGGTGACGCGGCCGTTGGCGCCGATCTCGAGCCGGAAGCCGGTCGTCCCCGATTCGCCCGAACGGATCGCCGAGGGCGGATAATCCTCATCCGAAAACAGCGAGCTGAGATTCGCCTTGGCCCGGGCCGGACTCACCTTCTTAGGCGGGGGCGGCGGCGGGGGCGGCGGGGGCGCAGGCGGAGCCGGAGGCGCAGGCGGGGCCGGAGGCGCCGTGTACGTCGGAACGAACGGCGGGGGATTCGGAGTCGACGTCACCGGCGGCGGTGGCGTGTTCGTCCTCACGATCGGCGGCGGACTCACCACGGGCGGCGGAGTCTGCGGCTGGTCCGGCGGAGGGGGCGGCGGCTTCTCCTCAGGGGGCGGTGGCTCCTCCTCGACGTTGAAAGTCTTGAGATCGGCCGCCACCTTCTTGACCACATTGTAGGCCAAGCCGGTGACGAGTGCGTAGCCAAGGAGGGCATGAAGCAGGGCGACGATGAAGATCGCCGACATGCGGCTCCGGCTCATCCCTTTGTCAGCATATGCCATTAATCAGCCACACTCCCTCTTTTCGTCCCTCTGTCGGGGACCCGCGTCGTCAACAACGCGGCTGATCCCCAACGGCTCCATCCGATATGCGATGTATCAACATATCATCCACAAGAGAGGTTTCCTCTATCCTGAGACAGGAGACGACGCAATCCTCCTGTATATGCAACTCACTTGCATCTAAAATGGCCGAAATCCGCCGTTCATCCTGCTAAGCATATGGGAAACGGCATATAAACTTACGGAGGCGGAACGTGGTCGGCACTCTAACTTTTTGTAAATGCGCGCTTGCGGCGGCACTCGTCGCGGCGGCGGCGGCCCCTGCCGAATCGCAGCCGGCGGCGGTGGCGGCCCCGGTCCCCGGCCCGATCGCCGGTCCGACCTATGCCGATCTCGTCGATCTCGCGCTCGCCGCGCCCGTCGCCGCCCAGGTCCGGATCGCCCGGGCGGCGGTGGTCAAGGCGGAGCGCGCTCCGGGCCTCAGGCCCGGCTTCGCCCGCTTCTACGTCGAGGCCGCCCTGGTCTCGCTGATCCGATCGCCGCAGACGCTGCCGCAGCGCCTGAGCTACGTCGTCGACCTTCCGCTCGATCCGAAGGGCAAGCCGCCTAAGCTCCGCAAGGGCGGCGAGTTCCTCGTTCTTGCAGCTCCGGTCGCCGGGAAGCCGGGCGAGCTTCGGCTGGCCGCTCCCGACGCCCAGATTCCCTTCACCCCCGAGCGCGCCTCCGTCCTGCGCTCGATCATCAAGGAGGCGAGCTCCGCCTCGCCGCCGCCGCGAATCGCGGGGATCGGCCGGGCCTTCCACGTCCCCGGGGCCGTCCGGGGCGAGAGCGAGACCCAGATTTTCCTGCAGACCGCCGAAGGCACACCGGTGTCGCTGACCGTTCTTCGCCGGCCGGGCGAGACTACCCAATGGGCGGCGGCGCTGAGCGAGATCGTCGACGAGGCCGCGGAGCCCCCCGCCCCCGGAACCCTGCTCTGGTACCGGCTCGCCTGCGGCCTTCCGCGAGCGCTTCCCAGGCAGAGCCTCGCCGAGGCCGGTTCCGATGGGACTGCGGCGATCCAGGCGGACTACCGGCTGGTTCTGGAGCGGCTTGGGCCGTGCGTGAGAACGAGGGCGCGGGGCTGAACCACAAAAATACCTCCCCCGGTTTTCCGGGGGAGGAATTTAATAGGACGTCAGCTCCACCCCGACGCCCGCGCAGTCCGGATAGATGTCGGGCTTGCGGGTCGCGACCCGCAGGCCGGTCACTCCGCGCCGGGCCGCGACGAGCTCGTAAATCTCGCGCGCAACCGTCTCCTGCAGATTGAAACGGCGGCCCTCGATCAAGGCTCCGATCTCGGTTCGGAGGAAGTCGTAGTCCCAGGCTCCCGCCGGCCGGTCGTCGGCGGGAAAGCTCGACTCGTCCACCCAGACCTCGACCGTGACCAGCAGCCGTTGCGGAGCTCCGACCTCGAATTCGTGAAAGCCGATGTCGGCCGCGACGCAATAATCGTCGAGCACGATCTTGCGGCTCCGGGGCGCGAGCCGCTCGGGCACGAGGCCGTCCAGCTTCACCTGCTCATTCCCAGCTTCACCTGCTCATTCATTGCCGGGCTCCAGGAACTGGACGTCGCGGGGCAGAGCGAGGAAACGCTGTCCGCCGTCGAGCGTGAGCGTCTGCCCTGTGATCGTGGGTGTTGCAATGATGAAGCGAAGCGCGGCGACGATCTCCTCGACCCGGACTCCCCGCCCGAGCGGATTGAGGCCGTGCACCGAGTCGAAATTCTTCTGCGCGCCCGAGACGAGGGTCACGGACGGAGCGATCCCGCAGACCCGGATCCCCCGCTCCGCCCAGGCTCTGGCGCAAAGCTCGGTGAGGCCGGCGAGTCCGAATTTGGAGATCGTGTAGCTGAAGAAATCCGGATTGGGCGAGGCGAGCTTGGAGTCGAGCAGGTTGACGATCAGGCCGCCGCCGTCGGCCCGGGCGGCGAAGGCCCGGGACAGGAAGGCCGGAGCCCGCAAATTGGTGGCGAGATGCGCCTCCCAGCTTTCGGGAGTGAAGTCGTCGGCGCCGTCGGAGGCGAACAGCGAGGCGTTGTTGACCAGGAGCCGCGCCGGCGGAAGGCCGTCGAGGGCCGCCATCACCTGGGCCGCCGGGTCGGGGGAAGCCAGGTCCGCGCCGACGACCGAGGCATTGCCCAGCTCCAGCGCCAGCGCTTCCGCTTCATCGATCGAGCGATGGCAATGGATGAGCAGGTGCCAGCCATCCTCGGCGAGCGCCCGGCACAAAGCCGCGCCGATCCGCCTCGCGCCGCCGGTGACGATCGCCGTCCGCGCCCCTTCGAACTCGCTGGCCATGGCGCCGGATAAAGCGGACCGGGGTCCGAACTCAAGGCCGGCGACCCGTTCACACCCCCTGCCGTCACCCTGAACTCGTTTCAGGGTCCAGCTCATCGCCCGCTCGGACGTCGGATGTGGGCCGCCGCATTGGCGCAAATCCCCGGCGCCCCGGGCGCCAGTTTCAAAGAGAAGGCCTCGAAAAATCCAGGGCCTGCCGGCGTGGGAGGAGAATCGCTCAATGCGAGGGCGACAGCCCGCGCAGCGGCTCTGCTCTGGATGCTGAAACAAGTTCAGCATGACGAGGGCGGGAAGGTCGCCAAGGCTTGCTCCCACGCGTCCGGCCCGCCAGAGTCGCCCGGATCATGCCCATGTCCTCGCCCCCCGAAGATCTCGCCGGACTTTCGCTCGCCGAGATCGCGCGTCTGGCGGAAGAGAAGAAGCTTCCACCGGTCGAAAAGTGGAATCCTTCCCATTGCGGCGACAGCGAGATGCGAATCGCCCGGGACGGGACCTGGTTTCATCAGGGCAGCCCGATCGGGCGGCAGGCGATGGTCCGCTTGTTCTCGACCATCCTCCGGCGCGAGCCGGACGGCCGCTTCGTCCTGGTCACTCCGGTGGAGAAGCTCGACATCGAGGTCGAGGACGCGCCCTTCGTCGCGGTCGAGCTCAAGGCCGACGGACAAGGCGAGTCGGCGTCGCTCGCCTTCCGGCTGAACACCGGCGATCTCGTCGTCGCCGGCCCCGACCATCCCTTGCGATTCGAGGCGGGCCCGGAAGGACCGCACCCTTATGTCCGGGTCCGCGGCGGCCTCGACGCGCTCGTCGCCCGCCCGGTCTATTACGAGCTGGCCGAGCTGGCCCTCGCGGGCGGCGATCCGACGGGCCTGTGGAGCGGAGGCGCCTTCTTCCCGATGGATTCGGAATGACCGCCCTCGCCGAGCGGCTTCGCGACGCCCTCGAGCGGGGCCGGCGGCGCCGGCCGATCCTGCTCGAAGGCGACGACGTGGAAGGCGACGGGCTCGAAGGCGGCGCGGGCCAGCTCACTCCGGCGGCGGTCCTGGTGGCGGTGGTCGACCATGCCTCCCCGACCGTGATCCTGACCGAGCGGCCCAAGACGATGCGCAAGCATCCCGGCCAGATCAGCTTCCCGGGCGGACGGATCGACCCCGAGGACGACGGCCCGGTGGCCGCGGCGCTCCGCGAGGCCGAGGAGGAAATCGCGCTTCCCCGCCACGCCGTCGACGTGATCGGCGCGGCCGACCTCTACCGGACCGTCACCGGCTTCGAGGTCACTCCGATCCTCGGAGTGGTCCCGCCCGGTCTCGATCTCGAGCCCCAGCCCGGCGAGGTCGCTGCGATGTTCGAAGCGCCGCTCCACTTCCTGCTCGATCCCCGCCGCCAGATGGTCCGCACGGCGACCTGGCAGGGCCGCGAGCGAAGCTATTACGAGATCGAATGGGAAGGCCGGCGGATCTGGGGCGCGACGGCGGCGATGATCGTCAACCTGTCGCGGCGGCTGGAGCTCGATCAGGAAAAGTGGGAACCGCTTTTCCGGTCCGATCGAGCGACCACGAAGGAAACCGGGCTATGAGACGATGGATCGAATCGTCTCGTAACCCTGTGCTGGCGCAGTGAGGCTGCCCAGGGCGCCCTGGCAGCGGCGGGAGGGGATGAAGTCGCTGCTCGCCGCGCTGGGCGCCGCCGACGGCGACACCCGCTATGTCGGCGGCTGCGTGCGCGACACCCTGATCGGGCTGCCGGTCAGCGACGTCGACCTCGCAACCCGCCTGCCCCCCGAGGAGGTGATCGAGCGGCTCGGCAGGGCGCGGATCAAGGCGGTCCCGACCGGCCTCGCCCACGGCACCGTCACCGCCGTCGTGGCCGGCCAGCCGGTCGAGGTGACGACCTTGAGGCGCGACGTCTCGACCGACGGCCGCCACGCCACCATCGCCTATACCGACGACTGGCGCGAGGACGCGGCCCGCCGCGACTTCACGATGAACGCCCTGCTCGCCGACCCGGCAAGCCTGGAGGTGGTCGACTATTTCGGCGGCGAGGCCGACCTAGCGGCCCGGCGGGTGCGATTCATCGGCGATCCGCTCACTCGAATCGCCGAGGATCATCTTCGGATCCTTCGGTTCTTCCGCTTCTTCGCCCGGTTCGGAATCGGGGATCCGGACCCGGAGGCGCTCGACGCCTGCGCGGCGCGGGCAAACGACCTGATGGCCCTGTCGCGCGAGCGGATCGCCGACGAGCTGACCAAATTGCTCGCCCTGCCCGAGCCGGTCGCCGCGGTGCGACTGCTGGTCGGGCGCGGAATCCTGAAGCCCGTGCTTCCCGAGATCGAGCCGGACGGGGTCGGGCGGCTTGCGAGGCTGGCGGGGCGGGAGGCGGAGGCGGGCGTTGCGCCTCACCCGCTCCGGCGGCTCGCGGCCTTGCTTCCGGCCGATTCGGAGAAAGCGGCCGCGGTCGCCGCCCGGCTGAGGCTGTCGAACCGCTCGGCCAGGAGGCTGGCCACGGTGGCGGCCCGCGCTCCGGACGATCCGAGGCCGCCGGAAATGCTGGCCTACGCCATCGGTGCGGCGGAAGCCGTCGACAGGATCCTTCTCGGCGAAGGCGACCCGGCGGCGACCGCGGCGCTCGACGGATGGCAAAGGCCCAGGCTCCGGGTCGGCGGCGGCGAGCTCATCGCAATGGGCCTTGCCCCCGGCCCGATCGTCGCCCGGACGCTCCAGGCGATCGAGCGCGAATGGGCCGAAGCGGGATTTCCGCCGGACGGGGCCGTCCAGCGAGCCATTGCCCGGCGACATGTCGATCTGGCGCTGTAGGGGGGCGAGTAGCGGCCGGTCATTGCGAGGAGCGAAGCGACGAAGCAATCCAGCAGGTGCAGGCGCCGCTCTGGATTGCTTCGCTGCCGCACCAGCGGCAGTTTATCCTGAGCGCCGCCGCAGGCGGCGTCGAAGGGCTCGCAATGACGAGGCTAGCCGAACGGATTTTCCTTCGGGAAACCCGTCGGGGGCATCCGCCCGGCGGCTCCGCGGGCGGCTCGCCAGGGGTTCATGTCGCTCTCCGTCCGGGTCCGGCCGCTGTCGCCGCCCATCGGCCAGCTCAGGCCTTCGGCGAACCGGAAGCTCGTCGCCCCGGCCAGGCCGCCGTCGCGATAGCGCTGGAGCTGGACGCCCGAGCCCCGGCCCATTTCGGGAAGCTCGGCGAGCGGGTAGACGACCATCTTCCGGTTCTCGCCGATCACCCCGACATAATCGTGGCCCTCGCCGATCGGCCGCACCGTCTTCAGCCGGGCGCCGGGCTTCAGATTGACCACCTGCCTGCCCTTGCGGGTCTCCGCCACGGCCGCGGCGGCCGAGGTGACGAAGCCCCGCCCGTCGCTGGTGGCGAGGAGCAGCTTGTCCGCAGCGCCGGCCCGGAACAGGGTGAGGATATTCCCCTCACCCTCGACGTCGACCATCAGCTTGATCGGCTCGCCGAAGCCGCGTCCGCCCGGCAGCCGGTCGGCGGCCAGCGTGTAGAAGCGGCCATCGGCGGCGGCGAGCAGCAGCTTGTCGGTCGTCTGGGCATGGAAGAAGAAGCGGCCGCCGTCGCCTTCCTTGAACTTCAGGGCCTCCGCTTCCGCCGGGTCGACATGGCCCTTCATCGCCCGGATCCACCCCCGCTGCGACATGATCACCGTGATCGGCTCCCGCTCGATCATCGCCTCGAGCGGGATATCCCGAGTCGGCGCCGCCTCCTCGATCAGGGTGCGGCGGCGGCCGAGCTCGGTGTCGGGGCCGTAGCGGCCGCGCAGGGCGGCCAGGTCCTTGACCAGGCGCTTGCGCTGAAGCTTCGGATCGTTGACCAGGGCCTCAAGGCCTTGGCGTTCGGCGGTCAGCTTGTCGCGCTCCCCCCGCAGCTGCATCTCCTCGAGCCGGCGCAGGGAGCGAAGGCGCATGTTCAGGATGGCTTCGGCCTGGCGATCGTTCAGGGCGAACTCCGCGATCATCACCGGCTTGGGCTCGTCCTCGGTTCGGATGATCTCGATCACCCGGTCGAGATTGAGGAAGGCGATGATATAGCCTTCGAGCAGCTCGAGCCGCTCGTCGATCTTGCCGATCCGGTATTGCGACCGGCGCATCAGGACGCTGAACTGGTGCGCCACCCAGGCCGAAAGCACCTCCTTCAGGCCCATCACCCGGGGAGTCCGGTCGGCGTCCAGCACGTTCATGTTGAGCGGCACCCGGACCTCGAGGTCGGTAAGCCGGAACAGGCTCTCCTTGAGGAGCTGCGGATCGATGGTCCGGCTTCGAGGCTCGATGACGATCCGGATCTGCGAGTCCGATTCGTCGCGGACGTCGGCGAGGATGGGCAGCTTCTTGTCCGAGATCAGGGCCGCGATCTGCTCGATCAGCTTGTTCTTCGGCACCTGGTACGGGATTTCGGAGATGACGAGCTGCCACATCCCGTTCGGAAGCTTCTCGATCCCGTTCGGCTCCCACTCCGCCTCGGCGTTCCGTCCGGTCGAGAATCGGCCGCGGACCCGGAAGGCGCCGCGTCCGGTCGAATAGGCCAAAGCGATGACTTCGGGACTGTCGACCAGCACTCCGCCGGTCGGGAAATCCGGCCCCTGCACCTTTTCCATCAGGGCGGCGTGATCGGCCTTGGGATCCTTGATGAGGACGATCGCCGCGTCGACGATCTCGGCGAGGTTGTGGGGCGGAATCGAGGTCGCCATCCCGACGGCGATTCCGCTGGCGCCGTTGGCGAGAAGGTTCGGGAACAGGCCGGGAAAGACCTCCGGCTCCTCTTCCTCTCCATTGTAGGTCGGGCGATAGTCGACCGTGCCTTCGTCGAGCCCGGCCATCAGCTCGATCGCCGCCGGGGTCAGCCTGGCTTCCGTGTAGCGATAGGCCGCGGCGTTATCGCCGTCGATATTGCCGAAATTGCCCTGCCCGTCGACGAGCGGGTAGCGCAGCGAGAAATCCTGGGCGAGCCGGACCATCGCGTCGTAGACCGACTGGTCGCCATGCGGGTGATATTTGCCGATCGTATCTCCGACCACCCGGGCGCACTTCTTGTAGCCCGCCGCCGGGTCGAGTCGGAGCAACCGCATCGCCCAAAGCAGGCGCCGGTGGACCGGCTTCAGGCCATCGCGAACGTCGGGGAGCGAGCGGGCGGTGATCGTCGAGAGGGCGTAGACGAGATAGCGCTGCGAGAGCGCGTCCTCGAACCTGTGGTTCTGGATCGGATCGATATCGTTCAAGGCGTCGGACATGGCCGACCGATAGCAGCGGGATTCGAGGGGGGACACCCGTCTTGCTCATTGTCTATCAGTGAGATAATGTAACAATAGACCGATAAAGATCGGCTCGAGACATGAAAGGAGAGAAGGATGCGCAAGGCACTCTGTTTGGGGCTCCTCATGGCGACGGCCGCCTGCGGCCAGGGCGGCGGCGGCCGCGACGCCAGCTATTCCGTCGACGGAAGCGACGGCAACATGACGACCTTCGACGCCAGCGAGGACGCAGCCGCTCCCGCATCGACGGATGCAAGCTCCCGGTCCTCGCCTCGCCCCCCTGGAATCGGCCCCACCGCGGCGCCGGGCGTCGCCTTCAATTATCGCTACGCCTTCCGTCTCCCCGGCGAGAATATCGGCCGGATCCAGGAGGAGCATGCCCAGGCCTGCGAGAAGATGGGAGTCGACCTGTGCCGGATCACGGCGATGACCTACACCGACAATGGCGACCGCGACATCGAGGCACGGCTCGCCTTCAAGCTCGATCCCGCCCGGGCCCGACTCTTCGGCCGCGACGGAATAGCCGCGGTCACCAAGGCCGAAGGCGAGTTGCTCCACGCCGCGATCACCGGGACCGACGTCGGAAGCGACATCGCGACGGCCAACCGGGGCCAGGCCCAGCAGTCCGACGAGATCAAGCGGATCGAGCAGCAGCTCGCGCGCCCGGGCCTGAGCTCCGGGGAGCGGGTCGAGCTCCAGCAGCAGCTTCAGGCGCTTCGCGACTCGGTTCGCGCCGGCCAGGCCGAGCAGACCCAGCGGCGTCAGTTGCTGGCCACGACCCCGGTCGTGTTCGACTATCGGGCAGGCAAGACCGGAAGCCGACTGGAGCGAGCCATCGCCGACGCGGCCGACAATTTCGCGAGCGCCGGGATCACCGCCCTGATCGTTCTGGTGACCTTGCTCCCCTGGCTCGTCCTTCTGCTTCTGCTCTGGCTGGCATGGCGCTGGCTCAACCGGCGCTTCGGCCTCACCGGCCGCTATCCCGAGAGGCGCGAGCCCGCGGAGGCTATTCCGCCGGAGGCCTGAATGCGTCCGCCGGGGCCTTCTCGGCCTCGGCGGCCATCTCGCCCAGCAGCCAGTCGCGGAAGGCCCGGATCTTGGCCCGGCCGCGCTTATGCTCGGGATAGACCAGCCAGAGCGCCGGGCCGCTGATGACCACGAGCTCGAACGGCTGAACGAGCCGCCCGGCCGAAAGCTCGCTCCGCCAGTAAAGCGGGGTGAGCAGCCCGACCCCATGGCCGGCGAGGGCGGCATTGCCCTCGAGCGCCTGCGAATCGAGCCGGATGCCGTGGTGAGGAGGCTCGTCGTCCAGGGCGACCCCGGCCTTCTCCAGCCAATCCTTCCACCACCAGTCGTGCGCGTTCAGCCGGGCGACCCGCAGCAGGTCCTCGGGTCGCTCGAGCCGGTGGCGGTCGCGGAAATCGGGGGTGCAGAGCGGCGTGGAATAGAGACAGAAGAGGAAATGCCGCCTTAGCCCCGGCCATGGGCCGCTTCCCATCCGGACCGCGACGTCGACGTCGTCGAGCGCGAAGTCGGTCAGAGCGTTCGAGGTGAGCAGCCGGACCGCAAGCTCCGGCCGGGCGATCTGGAAGCCGCCCAGCCTGGAAGACAGCCAGTTCGACGCGAAGGTCTGGGCGGTGCTGATGGTGAGAACGCTCTCATCCTCGTCGACCAGGCCGGAAAAGCCTTCGGACAGCCGGTCGAAGGCGTCCGACACGACCGGCGCCAGCCGCCGGCCGGCCTCGCTCAGGGTCACGCGCCGCTTGGAGCGGATGAACAAAGGCACTCCGAGCCGCTCCTCGAGCAGCCTTATCTGGTAGCTGACCGCCGCCTGGGTCATTCCCAGCTCGCCCGCCGCCAGGGTGAAATTCTCGTGCCTCGCGGCCGCTTCGAAAACCCGGACGGAAGGCAGTGGCGGGAGATGGCGCATCGTTGGAGGTGATAAGTCCAGCTTATCACCTGCGTCCAGCCTTTAGTTGGACGGTCCACCAGCCTCATCCTAATTCACTCTCATGAGACGCCGCATTGGGCGACGATCGATGGAAGGAGTGACAAAATGCGCGACGAAATCGACAGCCGGATCTGGGTTGAGCACCATGGCGCCTTCTCGGAGGACCTGGCGAAGCTGTTCGCTGCCGTGGCGGCCAATATCGGCGCGGGGTTCAAACGCCTCGTCGAGATCCAGTTCGACGCTCCGTGGAAGCACGACGCCCGAGGGCCCGGACACGCCTGAGCGCAGCGCCGCCGACGAGCGCCGGGAGTGCCCTCTCCTCCCGACGCCTGCTTCTTTTCTTCCCTCCCTGAAAGGGAGGGGCCAGGGGTGGGTCTGCCGAAGGCGGCCGAAACTCCGAGTCAGTAAGAAAGGCTCGCTACGCTCGCCTACCCACCCCCAGCCCCTCCCTTCCAGGGAGGGGAGGAAAGCGCATGTTTGCTACTCCGGGCGCCTCCCGCTACCGCCGCGTGCATGCGTCACACCCTTGCCCTCGCCCTCCTCGCGGCGCTAGCCGGATGCTCTGTGTCCGAGCCTCCCGCCTCCCCGCCTTCCGCCCCGAGCGAGCTGATGAAGTGGCCCGCCTTGCTCGAACGGGCGCGGCCGGAGCCCGACTCGACGATCGCTTACGGCGACGACCAGATGCAGAAGGTCGACCTCTGGCTTCCAGCCGGCGCCGGGCCGCATCCCACCGTCCTGATGGTCCATGGCGGCTGCTGGCAGACCGAGATCGCAGACCGCCGGATCATGAACTGGATCGCCGACGACCTGAGGAAGCGCGGGATCGCCGTCTGGAACATCGACTATCGCGGGGTGGACCGGACCGGCGGAGGCTATCCGGGCACCTTCGCCGACGCCGCCGCCGCGGCGGACTCGCTTCGCACCCATGCCGGCAAGTACAGGCTGGACATCTCGCCGCTGGTCGCCATCGGCCATTCGGCAGGCGGGCACCTCGCGCTCTGGCTGGCGGCGCGGCGCTCGCCGGCCGCCCGATCTCCCGGCCCGCTCATCCCGCGAGGAAGCCCGCTGACCGGCGGCAATCCAATTGCGATCGGAGCCGTCGTCAGCCTCGGCGGACTTCCCGACCTCGAGCTCGCCGCCACTCCGCCGGGAAGCGGCTGCGGGACCGAGGTGATCGAGAAGCTGGTCGGCCCGCCGACCCTGAGCAGCCGCAACGTCTACGCCGACACTTCCGTCCCCCGCCTCGCCCCGCTCGGGGTCCGCCAGGTGCTGGTCAACGGCCTCCAGGACCGCATCATCCCGACCGCTTATGCCGAGGATTATGCGAAGAAGATGCGGGCGGCCGGCGACAAGGTGAAGGTCCGGATGATCGACCGCACCGGCCATGTCGAGCTGATCGCCCCCGAGACCGCGGCCTGGGCCGCGACGGTCGAGGAGATCGAGAAGGCGCTGGGCCGTCATTCCGGCGAAGGCCGGAATCCATGAACTTGGCGGGCGGAAGCACGGACACGACCGTGTCCATGGACCCCGGCCCTCGCCGGGGTGACGAGAGGTGACCTCCCTCGCACAGGCTCGCGCGCTCGACGCCGCCGACCCGCTCCGTCCCTTCCGCGATCGCTTCGCCCTGCCGGAAGGAATCATCTACCTCGACGGCAACTCGCTCGGCGCCCTGCCCAGGGCGGCCGTGGCTCGCCAGCGGGCGATGGTCGAGGAGGAATGGGGCTCCGAGCTGATCCGGAGCTGGAACACGCGCGGCTGGATCGACGCCCCGCAGCGGATCGGAGCGAAGATCGCCCCCCTGATCGGTGCGAAGCCACACGAGGTGATCGTCGCCGATTCGACCTCGGTGAATCTGTTCAAGCTCATCGTCTCCGCCGCCGCCCTCGCTCCGGAGCGGCCGCAGCTTTTGTCGGAGGCCGGCAATTTCCACACCGACCTCCATATCGCCGCAGGCGCCGCGGAGCTGGCCGGGCATCGGCTGGACGTCGTCGACCGCGACTCGCTCGACGGGGCGATCGGCCCCGAGACCAACCTCCTCCTTCTCACCCACGTCCATTTCAAGGCCGGATTCCGCTTCGACATGGCGCAGTTGACGGCCCGGGCGAAGTCCGCCGGCGCACTGACCTTGTGGGACCTCAGCCACAGCGCCGGCGCGGTGCCGCTCGATCTCAACGGCGCCGGGGCCGAGCTCGCCGTGGGCTGCGGATACAAATATCTGAACGGCGGACCGGGCGCTCCCGCCTTCCTCTATGTCGCCGAGTCGCTCCAGGATCGCCTGATGCCTCCGCTGCGCGGCTGGATGGGCCATGCCGAGCCTTTCGCCTTCACCGACGATTATCGCCCCGCGCCGGGCATGGACCGGTTCCTGGTCGGGACCGCGCCGATGCTCAGCCTCGGAGCGCTTGAAAGCGGAGTGGAGAGCTTCGAGGGCGCCGGGATGGCGGTGATCTGGGCGAAGTCCGTCGCCCTGTTCGATCTGTTCGCCGATCTCGCTTCCGCCCATTGCCCGGAGCTGGCCTGCATCTCGCCGAGCGATCCCGACAGGCGCGGAAGCCATATCAGCTTCCGCCACCCGGGGGCTTTCGAGCTCTGCCAGGCGCTGATCGCCGACGGGGTGATCGGCGACTTCCGTGCGCCCGACGTCGTCCGCTTCGGCCTGACCCCGCTCTATCTCGGTTTTGAGGATGTCTGGCGCGCGGTGGAGCGGATCCGGGAAATACTCGACAGCGGGCGCTGGCGGGATCCGCAATTCGCCGTGCGCGGAAGGGTGACCTGAATCCCGTCATTGCGAGGAGCGAAGCGACGAAGCAATCCAGCGGGTCTCGGAGGCTGGACTGGATTGCTTCGCTTCGCTCGCAATGACGGCAACCAAGCGGAAACCTCACGTAAAATCCACTTGTGTATTAGCACTATAGTACACTAAGATCGGGCGAAATCCGAAACCTTGAGAGGTGCCCGATGAATGCCAAGTCCCTTTTGCTCGCCGCCTGTGCAGCCATGACCGTCGCCGCCATTCCCGCCGCCGCCCAGACCAACGTGCCGCTGATCCCGCGCGAGAAGATCTTCGGCAATCCGAGCCAGGTCGCCGGCCGGCTGTCTCCCGACGGTAGGTGGCTGAGCTGGATCGCGCCGCGCGACGGGGTGCTCAACATTCACGTCGCTCCGGCGGCCGATCCGACCAAGGTGCGGGCTCTGACGGCCGAAACCAAGCGCCCGATTCGCCAATATTTCTGGTCCCCGGACAGCAAGCAGATCCTGTTCATCAACGACTCCGGCGGCGACGAGAACTTCCTGCTCTACGGCGTCGAAATCGCCTCCGGCCGGCAGCGCACCCTCACTCCGTTCGAGAAGACCCGGGTCCGGATCATCAACATCTCCAACGCGGTGACCGACCGGATCCTCGTCGGGGTGAACAACCGCGACCCCAAGTGGCACGACGTCCACAGCCTCGACCTCCGGACCGGCAAGCTGAGCCCGGTAATCACCAACATGGGAAACTATTCCAACTTCCTCGCCGACGAGCAGCTCGGCATCCGGATCGCCGCCAAGTCGAGGCCCGACGGAGGGACCGACTATTACCGGGTCGCCGACAATGAAGTCGAGGCCCAGCCGTTCGAGCAGGTCACGCTCGAGGATGCGCAGACCACCCAGCCTGTCGGCTTCACCGCCGACGGCAAGATCCTCTACTGGCTCGACAGCCGCGGCCGCGACACCGCCGCGGCGATCGCCCAGGACGTCGCGACCGGCCGCAAGACGGTCGTTGCGCAAAGCCCGAAGGCCGATATCGGCGGCGCCATGATCAACCCGCGCACCGGCAGGATCGAGGCCTATGCGGTCAATTACCTCAAGAACGAGTGGATGCCGCTCGGCGGAGCGGTCAAGGGCGACCTCGACTTCCTGAAGAGCCGGCTCGAGGGCGAGATCAGCGTCACCTCGCGCACCGAGGCGGACGACAAGTGGATCGTGGCCGTCGATCCGGTCACGGCGCCGTCCAGCGCCCACCTCTACGACCGCAAGGCCAGGACCCTCACCAAGCTCTACACGAGCCGCCCCGAGCTCGAAGGCGCCCTGCTCGCGGCCATGCACCCGGTCGAGATCCGCACCCGCGACGGGCTCAACATGGTCTCCTACTTGACCCTGCCGCCGGGCAGCGACCCGGATTCGGACGGCAAGCCGAACCGGCCGGTGCCGCTGGTGCTGATGGTCCATGGCGGGCCCTGGGGCCGGGACAGCTACGGCTATGACGGCTACGCCCAGTGGCTCGCCAATCGCGGCTACGCCGTCCTCTCCCCCAATTTCCGGGCCTCGACCGGCTTCGGCAAGAAGTTCATCTCGGCCGGCGACCTGCAATGGGGCAGGAAGATGCAGGACGACCTGAACGACGCGGTCGACTGGGCGGTGGCGCGCGGAGTGACGAGCGCCGACAAGGTCGCGATCATGGGCGGCTCCTACGGCGGCTACGCCGTGCTCGCCGGCCTCGCCTTCACGCCCGACAAGTTCGCCTGCGGGGTCGACATCGTCGGGCCGTCCAACCTGGCGACCCTGCTCAGCACGATCCCGCCTTATTGGGAGGCGATGAGGGCTCAATTTCACAAGAGGATGGGCGATCCCGATACGCCCGAGGGCAAGGCCTATCAGCGCGAGGTCTCGCCGCTCTACAGCGCCGACAAGATCCGCCGTCCGCTCCTGATCGGCCAGGGCGCCAACGACCCGAGGGTCAACGTCGCCGAATCGCAGCAGATCGTCGATGCCCTCAAGGCCAAGAGCATCCCCGTCACCTACGTCGTCTTCCCCGACGAAGGCCACGGCTTCGCCCGCCCGCAGAACAACATCGCCTTCAACGCGGTGGCGGAGAATTTCCTGGCCAAGTGCCTGGGCGGCCGGGCGGAGCCGATCGGCGACGCTCTGAAACCGTCGACCGCCCAGGTCCCGCACGGCGCGGAATATGCGCCGGGGCTGGCGGAGGCTTTGCGGAAATAACCCTCCCCATCGCAGATGGGGAGGGGGACCCCGCCTAGCGGGGTGGAGGGGTAGCTGGCAGAAGCCTCGTCAGCCACCCCTCCACCACCCTTCGGGTGGTCCCCCTCCCCACCGCTTCGCGGCGGGGAGGAGTTCAAACCCCCACATCCTCCCATTCCTCGAACACCGCCCTCGGCACCTCCACGCCTTCGCGCTCGTCGTCCCAGATCATGTGCATCAGCCACCAGCGCGTCCCGTCGTTGAACAGATGCGCGCAGTTCATGCCCCTTTTGATCAGCCCGCCGCCCTGCGGAGCGGTTCGGGCCTCGTAGGCCGAGAAGATTTGGGCGACGTTGCCGAATCGGACGACCCGCCGCTCCGTCTCGACCTCGTAGAAGGGGAGGCCCATCAGGAGCGCCCGGGCGTTCGCCTCATATTCCTCGCCGGAGAAGGAGAAGGCGACCGGCCGTCCCTCCTTGTCCAGCCGGGTCCTGACCAGCCTCACGTCGGGGTGGTAGATTCGCCGCGACAGCCCGAAATCCCGGCCCCCGGGCGGCCCGGAGATGGATGCGTACAAAGCCGTCATGAGCTGGTCGATCGTTCCGAACTCCTCGCCGTCCTCAGTCATCGTCATCTCCCTCTTCGGGCCGCCACATTGCACAAGGGAGGGGCTTCCGCTATGGGCCGGAGCCCGTCCGCCACGCCGCGTTACGGGGTCGAATTTTCCAGTTTCGTGGAGGACCTCCCCGCCAATGTCCCGCCGCCGCCAGATCTACGAGGGCAAGGCCAAGATCCTCTACGAGGGCCCGGAGCCCGGAACGCTCATCCAATATTTCAAGGACGACGCGACCGCCTTCAACGCCCAGAAGCGCGGCACCATCTCGGGCAAGGGCGTTCTCAACAACCGGATCTCCGAGCATGTCTTCACTTTGCTCGGCCAGATCGGGATCCCGCACCATTTCATCCGCCGCCTCAACATGCGCGAGCAGCTGATCCGCCAGGTCGAGATCATCCCGATCGAGGTGGTGGTGCGCAACGTCGCCGCCGGCACCCTCTCCACCCGGCTCGGGATCGAGGAGGGGACCCAGCTCCCCCGAGCCATCCTCGAATATTTCTACAAGGACGACGCATTGGGCGATCCGATGATCGCCGACGAGCATATCGCCTGCTTCGGCTGGGCCAGCCAGGAGGAGATGAACGACATCGCCGACATGGCGGTCAGGGTGAACGACTTCCTCTGCGGCCTGTTCGCCGGCATCGGGATCCGCCTCGTCGACTTCAAGCTCGAGTTCGGCCGGATCTGGGAGAATGAATATCCCCGGGTCATCCTCGCCGACGAGATCAGCCCCGACGGCTGCCGCTTGTGGGACATGACCACCAACGAGAAGCTCGACAAGGACCGTTTCCGCCGCGACCTCGGCGGCGAGGCCGAAGCCTATCAGGAAGTCGCCCGCCGGATGGGGCTTCTGCCGGAAGGCGACGGCAACATGGTGCTGGACCTCGACAAGCACCGGCAGAAGAAGGGGCGCTGACGCGCCTCGGCTTGCTCGCGGGATTGAATCGGAAGTCCGAGCGCGTGTTGCCGATGCCGCCGCCGAACCCGTCCTCCAGGCTCGAGAGCCGGCCCGCGCCGTCATAGCCGTAGGCGGTGACGTCGCCGAAGCGGCGGGCGAAATAAGAGAGCTGCTCGGCGCTGTTGTAGGCG
>DASQZF010000151.1:0-4501 GCA_035638835.1 Allosphingosinicella sp.
ACCATGACGGCGCGTCCAGCATGGAGCGCAAGAAGCAGGAAGGCTATTTCTGATGGCCACGGCTCCCGCCATCCTCCCCGTCATCCCGGCGAAAGCCGGGACCCCAGGACGAGAAGTCTCCACGGGTCTCCCCGAGGCCCCGGCTTTCGCCGGGGCGACGGAAGAGGACCCGACTATCGCGGGACAGAATAAAACCCTCCTCCGCCTCCTCACCTGCGGCTCGGTCGACGACGGCAAGTCCACCCTGCTCGGCCGCCTCCTCTACGACAGCAAGATGCTGTTCGAGGACCAGCTCGCGGCCCTGGAGGCGGACAGCCGCAGGTCCGGCACCCAGGGCGAGGCGCTCGATTTCGCGCTCCTCGTCGATGGGCTCAGCGCCGAGCGCGAGCAGGGCATCACCATCGACGTCGCCTACCGCTTCTTCGCGACCGACCGGCGCAAGTTCATCGTCGCCGACACTCCGGGCCACGAGCAATATACCCGAAACATGGTGACCGGCGCCTCGACCGCCGATCTCGCCATCATCCTCATCGACGCGCGCCGGGGGGTCCTCACCCAGACGAGGCGGCACAGCCACCTCGTCCACCTGCTCGGGATCCGCCACGTCGTCCTCGCGGTCAACAAGATGGACATGGTGGATTACGGCCGCGGCCGGTTCGAGGAGATCATCGCCGACTATCGCGCCTTCGCCGACGAGATCGGGATCGGCTCCTTCATCGCAATCCCGATCGCGGCGCTCACCGGCGACAATATCGCGTCGAGCAGCCCCCTAATGCCCTGGTATGAAGGGCCCCCCTTGCTCGAGCATCTCGAGACCGTTCCGCTGGCCGCCGCCCGGCCCGATTCCGGAGCCTTTCACATGGCGGTCCAGTGGGTGAACCGTCCCGACAGCCGGTTCCGGGGCTATGCCGGACGGATTTCGGGCGGCGCCGTCCGCCCGGGCGACGAGATCGTCATCCTGCCCTCGGGCCGACGCTCGCACGTGGAGCGGATCGTCACCCTCGACGGCGACCTCGACCGCGCCGTCGAAGGCCAGTCGGTCACCCTCACCCTCACCGACGAGGTCGATTGCTCGCGCGGGGAGGTGATCGCTTCCGTCGCCTCCCCGCCGCAAATCGTCGACGGCCTGGTCGCCGATCTCGTCTGGATGTCGGACGAGCCGCTCGCCCCCGGCCGGTCCTACTGGCTCAAGATCGGCTCGAGCACCGTCTCGGCCACGGTGAGCAAGGTCGAGCATATCGTCGAGGTCGATTCCGGCCGCCCGGCCGATGCCCGCCTCCTGGCCCTGAACGACATCGGCCGCTGCGAACTGAGGCTCGACCGCGAGGTCGCGGCAATCCCTTATGCGCGCAGCCGCGAGCTGGGCGCCTTCATCCTCATCGACAAGCTCAGCCATGCCACGGCCGCCGCAGGGATGATCGACGGCTTCCCGCGCCGGGGGGCGCTCGACCGTTTCGGCGGCGAGGCGGACCGGATCATCTGGCTGAACGAGGTCGTTCCGGAAGAGCGCCTCGAGGTCGCCGCCAGGGCGCAGCAGCGGCTTCAGTCGATCGGCCGGATGAGCTTCATCCTCGACGAGGCCGCACTCCGGGAAAATCTCAGCAGCGACCTCGCCGACGGTCCCGCCGACATGGCCGAGCATATCCGCCGGGTGCGGGCGGTCGCGAGCCTGATGAGTCGGGCCGGACTCCATGTCCTCGTCGCAGTGGAAGCGCCGGCCGCCGAAGCGTGGCCGGGCCGTCCGATCGCTCCAGGCGACCTCGAGCAGGAGGGGGAAGCCGAATGGGTCATCTGATTCGCTCCCCCATTCGGACGAAGCCGTTCGATCTGCATTCCTCCCCCGGCTTTCCGGGGGAGGGGGACCGCGCGAAGCGCGGAGGCGGGGTTCTTCGGACTCAGCAAGGCCCCTCCACCAGGCTTCGCCTGGTCCCCCTCCCCTGCAAATGCAGGGGAGGACTTGAGTGGTACCGCCCATGACAGCTCGAGCCCTCTTCCCGGCCGACACGCTCAGCGCCGAGCAGCGCCGTCAGGTCGAAGCGCTCAGCGTTTCGGTCACTCCCGAGCAGGCGCGGTGGATCAGCGGCTATTTCGCGGGACTGGAGGCCGGGATCGCCCGGCTCGCGGGCGACGGAGCGCTTCCGACGGGCGCCGCGGCCGCGGTCCGGACCCTCACCGTCCTCCACGGCGGCGAGACCGGCAATTGCGCCGGGCTTGCCCGGGCCTTCGCCGCCGCCGCGGCGGACCAGGGCCTGGTCGCCCAGGTCGAGGACATGGCCCGCTACAAGCCGAGGCGGCTGAGGGAGGAGCAGGACCTGCTCGTCATCGTCAGCACCCATGGCGAGGGCGATCCGCCCCAGCCGGCGCTCGATTTCTTCGAATATGTCGAGGGCCCGAAGGCGCCCAAGCTCCCCGAGCTTCGCTATTCGGTCCTCGCTTTGGGCGATTCCACCTACGAGCATTTCTGCGAGGCCGGCCGGCGTCTCGACCGGCGCTTCGAGGCGCTCGGAGCGACCCGGCTTTCCGAGCGGGCCGAATGCGACGTGGACTATGACGAGACGGCAGCACAGTGGCGCGCCGAGGCGCTGGCCCTGCTCGTTGCCCAGGCCGGGGCGGGCTGCGAGGTGTCCGCCCCGGCTGACCCCGCCTTCCCCGCCGCGAGCGCTCACGACAAGCGCAATCCCTTCCAGGCCAGGATCATCGACAACCTGACCATCGTCGGCCGCGATTCGACAAAGGAAACCCGCCACGTCGAGCTCGACATCGCCGGCTCGGGCCTGACCTACCAGCCGGGCGACGCGCTCGGGATCGTAACCCGGAACGACCCCGCCGTCGTCGCCGCCCTGCTCGACGCGACCGGCCTTTCCGGAGACTCCGCCCTGACCGTGAAGGGCGAGCCGACGACCCTGGCGCAGGCCCTGGAAAGCCATTTCGAGATCGCCATCACTCCGCCCCGGTTCCTGGACCATTGGGCCACCGTGACCGATTCGGCGGAGCTTCGCCGGCTGAGCGGCGACGAAGGCAAGGCGGAGCGCCAGTCCTGGCTCAGGTCCCACCACATCGTCGACATAGTGAGGCGATTTTCGGCGAAGAATGTCGATTCCACCACATTCGTGGCGGGCCTGAGGCCGCTGCAGCCGCGCCTCTACTCCATATCGTCCAGCCTCTCCGCGATGCCCGACGAAGCCCATATCACCCTCGCCCCGGTCCGCTACCACCTCCACGGCGAGGCCCGCCACGGAGTCGCCTCCGCCCATCTCGCCGACCGCTCCACCGTGGGCGACACCCTCCCCGTCTACATCCAGCCCAACGAGCAGTTCCGCCTCCCCGAGGACGACAAGGCGATCATCATGATCGGCGCCGGAACCGGAATCGCCCCCTATCGCGCCTTCCTCCAGGAGCGCGAAGCCCGGGGCTCGACCGGCAAGTCCTGGCTGTTCTTCGGAGAGCGCAACTTCCGGAGCGACTTCCTCTACCAGACCGAATGGCAGGACTGGCTGAAGGACGGAGTGCTCGGCCGGATGGACATCGCCTTCTCCCGCGACCGGGACGGCAGGGCCTATGTCCAGCATCGGATGGTCGAGCGCGCCGGCGATCTTTTCGCCTGGCTGGAGGACGGCGCCCACCTCTATCTGTGCGGCGATGCGGCCCGGATGGCGCCCGACGTCCACGAAACGCTGGTCTCGATCGTCGCCGAGGAGGGCCGCCTCCAGCGCGAGGGCGCCGAGGAATATGTCCGCGAGCTTCAGCGCAGCCGCCGCTACCAACGGGACGTCTACTGACATGGCCGACGCCGGAATCACCCTCGACCGGAGCAAGGATCTCTCCCAGCCGCTCGACCGGCTGAGCGCGGACGAACGCCTGAAAAAGGCCAGCAACTATCTTCGCGGGACGATCTCCACCGGCCTTCTCGACCGGATCACCGGCTCCGTCGCCACCGACGACACGAGGCTGATGAAGATCCACGGAATGTACCAGCAGGACGACCGCGACCTGCGCGACGAAAGACGGCGCCAGAAGCTTGAGCCGGCCTATCGGTTCATGATCCGGGTCCGCCTCCCGGGCGGAGTGTGCACGCCCGAGCAATGGCTGAAGCTCGACGCGCTCGCCCGAGCCCATGGCGGCGATCAGCTCCGGCTCACCACCCGCCAGACCTTCCAGTTCCATTGGATCCTGAAGGAGGATGTGCGCTCCACCATCCAGGGCCTTCACGAGGTTCTGCTCGACACCGTCGCGGCGTGCGGCGACGTCTCGCGCAACGTCATGTGCGCCGCCGACCCTGAAAGCTCGGCGCTCCACGCCGAGGTCGTCGAAGCGGCCGGGACGGTCAGCGACGCGTATCTGCCCAGGACACGCGCCTATCACGAAATATGGTACGGCGAGGAGAAGGTAGCCTCCTCCGACGAGGAGGTGGAGCCCTTCTACGGCGCGACCTACCTACCCCGTAAGTTCAAGATCGGCTTCGTCGTCCCGCCGTCCAACGACATCGACGTCTACACCCAGG
>DASQZF010000152.1:0-1972 GCA_035638835.1 Allosphingosinicella sp.
AGACCGGCAACGCTCTCCGTCTCACGCATCCTCGCAACCGCCGCGAGCTTGAACTCCCGCGAATGCCGTCGTCGCCTCGCCACACCAACCTCCCTGATCAGTGTGTCTTAGCTCCCTGTCTCACTTTTGGGGGTCATTCCAGGGTTCTACGTTGTGCCTTCGTGCCTTCTCTTTAAGATTGGCGCCTGCGGCGCCGGGGAGCGGCCGCAGGCGTTCGTCCCACAGCCTGACCTCCGAACTGGCGGCGAGCTAGACCCTGAAACAAGTTCAGGGTGACGCCGGAGCCCGCATCTCCCGCGGCTTCAGCAGGATCAGCGCCGAAAGCCCCGCCACCGCCGCCGCGCCCGCCGCCACAAGGGCCGCGATCCCGAACGCGTCGGCCAGGGCCTCTCCCCGGGCCGCCAGCACTCCGCCGACCAGCGCCGTGGCGATCAGTCCGCCGGTTCGCGCCACGGCGCTGTTGAAGCCGTTGGCCGTGCCGACATGGTCGTCGTCGACCGAGGCCATCACCGCCGTGGTCAGAGGAGCCACCGCGCCGGCCATTCCGATGGCGATGACCAGAACCGCCGGAAGCACGCTCGTCCAGTAGGAACCGCCCTCGCCGATCCGCGCCGCCAGCGCGAAGCCCGCGGCGACGATCAGGGGTCCGACGGTGAGCGGTAGTCGAGGCCCGATCCGGGCTGCGACGGCCCCCATCGCCCGGGAGGCGAGGCCGATCACAGCCGGAAGCGGGAGCAGCGCGGCCCCGGCCTCCATCGGCGAATAGCCGCGAAGCTCGATCAGCAGATAGGGCAGGAGGACGAACAATCCGCCCAGCGCCGCGTAGAGGAAGAAGGTGAGGAGGGTCAGCCCGACGAAGCTTGCGGATCCGAACAGGGCCAGCGGCATGATCGCCCGTTCGCCCCGCCGCCGCTCGATCGCGACGAAGGCGAGCAAGGCGGCCGCGCCGAGCGCCGTCGCGCTCCAGCCTTGCACTGCAAGGCCGCTCCCGCCGGAAAGAATTGTGAGTCCCCAGGTGATCGCCGCCAGGCCGAACGTCGCGAAGCCGACGCCGAGCCAGTCGAGCGGCGCCCGAATCGCCTCGCGGCTCTCGGCGACGTGCCTCCAGCCCAGCCACAGGGCTCCGGCGGCGAGCGGCAGGTTGATGAGGAAGATGGAGCGCCAGCCGGCGCTTCCGACCAGCCAGCCGCCGAGCAGTGGCCCCAGGGCGCCGGCGATCGCTCCGGCCGCGGCCCAGCTCCCGATCGCCCGCCCTCTCGCCTCCCCGGAAAAGGCCGAGCCGAGCAGCGCCAGGCTGTTGGGCATCAGCATCGCCGAAGCGATCCCCTGAAGGGCCCGGCCCGCGAGCAGCCAGTGAAGGGAAGGGGCGAGCGCGCACAAAGCCGAGGCGATCGCGAACAGGGCGATCCCGAGCAGGAACAGCCGCCGACGCCCGAACTTGTCCCCGGCCGCTCCGCCGAGCAGCAGGAAGGCGCTCAGGGGCAGCAGATAGGCGTTGACGATCCATTGAAGCCCGGAAGCCTCCGCGGCGAGGTCGGCGCCGATCGCCGGAAGCGCCACGTTGACCACCGATCCGTCCACGAAGGCGAGGCTGGAGGCGAGGATCGAGGCGACCAGGGTCGGCCGCGCGCTGCCCCCGACCGGCTCCCCGTCCCCGCGGGCGGCGGCGACCCCGCCGTCGCACGGGCCCGGCAGCCCGCCCGTCACAGCCGGTAGTTGAAGCTGATGCTGATCCGCTCCCCCTTGCCCCTACCGGGCACGACCTCGTGCCGGAGCCAGCTTTCCCACAGGAAGACGGAGCCCGGCGCCGGCTCGGCATAGACGAAGGTCCTCAGCTCCTCCGGCGCATCGTCGCGGCGCCGCGGGGCCGCCATCATCATCGGCAGTCGCGGGTCTTCCAGTTTGAGGGCGCCCGAGCCGGGAGGCACCGTGACGTAGACCGTTCCCGAGACGGCGCTGTGCGGATGGATGT
>DASQZF010000153.1:0-5390 GCA_035638835.1 Allosphingosinicella sp.
CGCGGTCCAAAGCGAGTCGAAGCGCCCTCCAGCCCATCGCCGGATTTTCCTCGACCCCGCCGTCGCCCATCTCGATATAGGGGAGCGCCTTGTCGCCGCCGACGTCGACGGTCCGGAAGATGACCGGCCTGTCCCCCGCCGCATCGAGCACCGATTTGTAGAGGCGCTGCTGGCTCTCCCGGCTCGGCAGCGTCGCCGAGATCAGGAACTGGAATTCGGTCCGGAACAGGCCGATCCCGTCGGCGCCCATCAGCTCCAGGGCGGCGACGTCGTCGCGAAGGCCGGCATTGACCATCAACGCGATCCTGAGGCCGTCTCCGGTCACCGGCGGCAGGTCGCGAAGGGCGGCATACTCGGCCCGGCGCTTCCTGGTGATCGTGAGCTTCGCCTTGAACGCCTCCTCGACCGCGCCCGTCGGCCGGACGAACGCGACCCCAGCGTCCCCGTCGAGAAGCACCTCGTCGCCGTCGCCGATCATCCGCCGGACGTTCCGGACCCGCCCGAGCATCGGCACGCCCATCGCCCTCGCGACGATGGTGACATGGGCGGTGAGCGACCCCTCCTCGAGGATGACCCCCTTGAGCTTGCGCCGGTCATATTCGAGCAATTCGGCTGGCCCCAGGTTGCGGGCGATCAGGATGGCGTCGTGCGGAAGCCCCATCTGCGCCGCAGTCCCGAGCTGTCCGGCGACGATCCTCAGCAGCCGGTTGGACAGGTCGTCCAGGTCGTGCATCCGGTCCTGGAGCAGGCTGTCGTCGATCTCGCGCATCCGCATCTGCATGCGCTGGCGGACCCGCTCGATCGCGGCCTCGGCGGTGAGGCCGCTGTCGATCGCCTCGTTGATCCGCCTCGACCAACCCTCGTCGTAGGCGAACATCTTGTACGTCTCGAGCACTTCGTGATGCTCGCCCGCCGTCCCGAACTCGGCGAGGTTGGTCATGTTGTCGATCTGCTCGCGCATCTTGCGGAAGGCGGAATAGACCCGGTGGCGCTCGGCCTCGACGTCCTCGGCCACCGTATGCTCGATCAGAATCCTGGGCTGGTGGTAGACCGCCTGGCCGCGCCCCATCCCTGCAACGAGCTTAAGCCCGTCGAGCCGCTCCGGCCCTTCCTCCCGCACCGTCGACCCGGTCGCCGCCGCCTTGTCGGCGAGGCCGGCATTGGCGATCAGCTCGGCGAGCACCATCGCCACCGTCTGGAGCGCCTCGATCTCCAGCGCGTCATAGGCGCGCGCCTCGGCATGCTGGACGGCGAGCACCCCGATCGCCCGCTCGCGGCGGATGATCGGAACGCCCGCGAAGCTGTGGAACAGCTCCTCGCCGGTCTCCGGCCGATAGGCGAATTCCGGGTGGCTGGGCGCCTCGGCGAGGTTGAGGATCGAGACGTCCTTGGCGATCGTGCCCACCAGCCCCTCGCCCAGCGCCAGCTTGGTGACGTGGACCGCGCTCTGGTTCAGCCCGACCGTCGCGAACAGCTCGAGCACCCCGTCGCGAAGCAAGTAGATGGAGCAGACCTCGCTCGCCATCGCCTCGGCGATGATCTTCACCACCTTGTTGAGCTTGGCCTGGGCGCTCGCGCGCGACGCCATCACGTCGTGCAGCCCGGTCAATATCTCGCGGGCTGAAGCGGCGGACTGGGTGGGCATTCGGGTGGGGTAGCAGGAAGCACCCGCCCCGTCATCCCGGCGAAAGCCGGGGCCTTGGGGAGACCCGCCGAGACTTTTCGACCTGACGTCCCGCCGGGATGACGGTCGGGCGTCGGTCGCTCCAGTGCTTTTACGGCCTTCTCCGCCATCTTGCGGCTCCAACGCCCCTGTGTCAGTCTGTCGCGGCTATCACCTCATGGAAGGGGGGCTCGAGATGCAGGCAACTTCCGCCAGCCGCGCGCCGGAAAGGCGAACGAGCGCGGCCATCACCATCGCGATCCATGTCGCGATGCTCGCATTGCTCCTCAGCTTCCAGCCGAGCTTCGACGAGCCCATGGACCCGGCGCCGCCCCTTGCCGTCGACTTCCTGCCGGCGCCCCCGCCCAAAGCTCCGGTCGTCGAGCCGAAGCCGATCGAGGAAGAACCGACCAGGACTTCTTCCACGCTGTCCCTGCAACGTCCCGGCGGGAGCGAGGCGGGCGGGCGGGCGCCGCGGGAAATGCGGGAAGACATGGACCGCACCATCACCCCCCTCCCCGTCGCCGCCTTTCCCTCGGGCCCGGCGCCCGCGACCGGAATAGCCCTGGACGGGCTGGCCGGACTGGGCCGGGCCACGGACGGCGCCGGCATCGGGGCCGGCGGGCGCGGCACGGGCACCGGGACGGGCACGGGCTCGGGTTCCGGCCCGGGCTCGCGCCCGGCCCCGGCCTCCGGCGCCCGCACCAGCCACGATGTCGCTCCCACCGCCGCGCGCTGGATCAGCAAACCCACATTCGACGAAATGGAGCTTCACAATCCCCGTCGAGCGATCGTCCAGCGAGTAAGCGGAACCGCGATCCTCGCCTGCCGTGTGGATTCCCGCCAGCGCGCCCGCCGCTGCCGAATAGTGAGCGAAACTCCACGAGGCTACGGCTTCGGAGCCGCGGCCCTGGAAACCGTGCGGCTGGGCCGGATCGCCCCCGTCACGCATGGCGGAGTTCCGGACTACAAAGCCTGGGTCCGGATCCCGATCACCTTCCGCAACTGCAAAAAGTCCGATCTCGCCTGCGTGGATTCGCTCGACTGAAAATCCGCCTTTGCCTCCTCATGCGCAGCATGGGGAGCCAGTGCTAAGCCGACCGCCGCTCCAGCGCCTGCGCCGCCTCGTCGACGAGCTGCTTCAGGATCGCCGCGACCGGCGCTTCCTCCTTCACCATGCCCACCGACTGGCCGGCCATCACCGAGCCCGTCTCGACGTCGCCCTCGATCACCGCCCGCCTCAGCGCCCCGGCCCAGTAATGCTCGATCTGGAGTTGGGCCTCCATCATCTCGACCTCGCCCGAATCGAGCCGCTGGGCGACCTCGCGCTGCTTCGCGGCGAAGCTTTCCATCTCTCGGTTCTTGAGGGCTCGGACCGGGATGACGGGGAGGCGCGGGTCGATCTGGACGCTGGTGATGGCGTCGCGGGCCGAGGCGCGGATGAAGGCCTTCTTGAAATTGGGATGGGCGATGCATTCGGTCGCGCAGACGAAGCGGGTGCCGAGCTGGCAGCCGACCGCCCCCATCTCCAGATAGCCCGCCATCAAGCCGCCATGGCCTATCCCGCCGGCGACGAAGATCGGCATGTCGGCGCTAAGCGGCGGCAATATCTCCTGGGCGAGGACCGAGGTCGAGACCGGGCCGATATGCCCGCCCGCCTCCATCCCCTCGATGACGAGGGCATCGACCCCGGACCGGGCCAGCTTCTTGGCAAGCGCCAGAGCCGGCGCGAAGCAGATCAGCTTCGCGCCATTGCCCTTGATCCGGTCGATCGAGCCGGGCGGCGGAAGCCCTCCGGCGAGGACGACGTGGCTGATCCGGTGGTTGGCGCAGACGTCGATCAGCTCGGAGAGCATCGGATGCATGGTGATGAGGTTGACCCCGAACGGCCGGTCGGTCCGCGCCCTGGTCTCCGCGATCTCGATGTCGAGCAGGTCGGGAGTCATCGCCCCGCAGGCGATCACCCCGAACGCTCCGGCGTTGGACAAGGCCGAGACGAGGTTGCGCTCCGAGATCCAGCTCATCGCCCCGCCGAGTATCGCCACCTCGCAGCCGAGGAAATCGGTTCCGCGCTTCATCAGTCGGGAGAGGCGCTCGTGGCCGAGGGTGTCGCTCATGGCGGGGGCGGAGTCGCCGCTCATGCCGTCATCCCGGCGAAAGCCGGGACCTCGGGGAGACCCGCCAAGACTTCTTGTGCTGAGGTCCCGGCTTTCGCCGGGATGACGTAGCAGCTCATCCTTCTTCCCCAATATCGTCCAGCCCGTAGGCCGTGTGGAGCACCCGAACCGCGAGCTCGGTATATTCCTCCGCGATCAGCACCGACACCTTGATCTCCGAGGTGGTGATGGCGAGGATGTTGATCCCCCGGTCGGCCAGGGTCTGGAACATGGTCGCGGCGATCCCGGCGTTGGAGCGCATCCCCACGCCCACCGCGCTGACCTTGACGACGTTGGTGTCGGTCAGGATCTCGTCATAGCCGATCGACCCGCGCGCCTTTTCGAGGATGTCGCGGCTCTGGGCCAGCGAGGCGGTCGGGACGGTGAAGGTGAGGTCGCTCTTCTGCCCGGCCCGCGGCACCGACTGGACGATCATGTCGACGTTGATCAGCCCCTCGGCCAGCGGAGCGAAGACCGCCGCCACCGAGCCCGGGCGGTCGGGCACGCCTGCAAGCGTCACCCGGGCCTCGTTCTTGTCATAGGCGATTCCGGTGATGAGTTGCCGTTCCATTTGATATTCCTCGATGGCCTCGTCGCCGACCACCATCGTTCCCGGGCGGTCGTCGAACGACGAGAGGACTCGGATGGGCATGTTCTCGCGCATTGCGAGGCCGACCGAGCGGGTCTGGAGAACCTTGGCGCCCACGCTTGCCAGCTCCAGCATCTCCTCGAAGGTGACGGCGGGCAGCTTGCGGGCCCGGGGCACGATCCTCGGATCGGTGGTGTAGACCCCGTCGACGTCGGTATAGATGTCGCAGCGGTCGGCGTTCACCGCCGCCGCCAGCGCAACCGCCGAAGTGTCCGAGCCGCCCCGGCCGAGCGTGGCCAGGCTTCCGTCGGAAGCGACGCCCTGGAATCCCGGGATGACCGCGATCCCGCCCTCCCCGAACACCCGCTCGAGCACGCTCGAGTCGATATCGTCGATCAGGGCCGAGGCGTGGCCGGAGGTCCGGATTGGAAGCTGCCAGCCCATGTAGGAGCGCGCATTGACTCCCATCCCCTGGAGAGTGATCGCGAGCAGCCCGCTCGTCACCTGCTCTCCGCTCGCCACCACCACGTCATATTCGCGCGGGTCGTAGAGGCTCGAGGCCTCGCGGCAGAACTGGATCAGCCGGTCCGTCTCGCCGGCCATCGCCGAGACTACCACGGCGACCTGGTTGCCGGCCTCCGCCTCGTTCTTCACCCGCTGGGCGACATGCCGGATCCGCTCGATGCCCGCCATCGAGGTTCCGCCGAATTTCATCACGATGCGGGCCATTTCGGGGCTGATAGGTTGGCGATGGCGGCGGTGCAATGCGCTTGCCGTCATGCCCCCCGGCGAAAGCTTTCCCCGTCACTTCGGCGAAAGCCGGGGTCTCTTTCCGCGTCCCCGAGTTATGTGCATGGAGGTCCCGGCTTTCGGGTTCCCATCAAAGTACTGCTTTGATGGGTTCCTCCTCGGGATGACTGGAACAGGATGATGACCGCAACGAACACGATCGACCCCAGGGAAGCCGCCCATTTCGGAGCCA
>DASQZF010000154.1:0-81048 GCA_035638835.1 Allosphingosinicella sp.
GGAGCCGCCGGGGCGGCCGCGATCCGGACCGGCGTCGGGGACGAGGGGGCCGGCGGCGCGACCGCATGGAGAGTCGCCGCTTCGCCCGAAATGCGCGGCCCCGCGCTTCCAACCGCGAAACCGGCTGCGGCGAACGCGGCCAAGGCGACGATCCCGCCGGCCGAGCGCAGGCGGCTGGTGCGATGGTTGCGCATCATCCTGAGGCGGCGCTTGAGCTCACCGGCCGGGTTGAGCGCGCAGGCGGCGATCAATCCGGGCCGGCTGGCGGACTTGACCAGCGCTCGAGCATAGTCGCACCTCTCTTCCAGCGTGGCGACCCGGGCCACGGCGGCGTCGCAGGCCAGCTCCTGGTCGCTCCGGAAGGCCCGGAAGGCCAGCCAGGCGACCGGGTTGAACCAGAAAAGGGCGAGCACGAACGTCGCTGCCAGGTTCCACCAGATATCGCCGCGCTTGTGGTGGACGAGCTCATGCTCGAGCGCCAGCCGGCGCTCCACCGGATTGTAGCGCCTGGAGAAATCGCCCGGCAGGACGATCCTGCGCTCGATCACTCCGAGCGCCAGCGGGCCGTCCACGGCGTCGCTGATCCAGGTGCGGATTCCGCCGAACAATGGCGGCCGCGCCGGTCGCGAGCTGTCGCGGATCTGGCCCAGGAAGGCGCGATAGCCGAGCCACTGCAGAATGAGGAAGATGACCGCACCCCCGCCCCACATTGCGAGCATGAAGGGCACCCACTGCCCGGGTCCGGCCTGGGCCGGGAGGGGTGCGGCCATTTCCGCCGCCGTCGGGATGAAGAAGATGACGGGCGGAAAGTAGAGGTCCGGCGCCAGCTGCGGGAGCGGGGGCAGGACGAGTCGAAGCGCGGGCACGGCCCACAAGGCATAGGCCCAGCCGGCGCCGAAGGTCCGGGCGACGGGGCCGCGAAGCACGAGGACCATGGCCATCAGCAAAGTGACGGCGACCATGGTCTCGATCAGCCAGGCGATCACGACTTGAGCTCCTTGAGGAGCTTCTCGATCTCGGCGATGTCGGCGGGCGTGAGCTTGTCGCGCGCGGCGAGCTGGGCGACCAGCGCCGGCACCCGGCCGCCGAACATCCGGTCGATCAGCCGGCCGGATTCCTCGGCGACATAATCCTCGCGGCGGATGGCCGGACGATAGAGGTAGCGCCGCCCGTCCTCCTCATGGGTGAGAACGCCCTTTGCGAGCAGGCGCGAAAGCATGGTCTTGACCGTGGCGAGGCTCCAGCCCCGATGCTCCGGAACCCGGGCGGCGACGTCCGCGGCGGTCAGCGGCGCCTCGTCCCAAAGCACCTCCATCACCGCATATTCGCCCTCGGCGATTCTCTCCACGGCCAACCCTCCCTGTCGATTACATGTGTAATTCACCTTCCGGCGCTGAACGGCGGATGAATGATCCTGTCACAGGACTGCCGCTGTCGGAACGCTTTACAATAAGCAAAAACGGTTAAATGCCGTAAACCATTGCATGGCCTGGAAAACCGCCAACGGCCCGCTTTGGCACGCAGCGTGTATTCCTTCGATGCGTCCACACAGTCCACACGAACAGGGGCGGACGAGCGGTTTTTCTGGTCCCGCCGTCCGCCCCTTTCTTTCGAGCCAATGCAGCTCAGTAATCGGTGTTCAGCACCACCATGATCGGCTGCTCGTCGTCAATATAATCGATTGGGCTGTAGACGAACACGCTTGAGCCATCCGAATAACTGTCCGCCGCAGTCGCGATGCCGTAGGCCGTCACGTTGGCACCGGTGTCGGCAGGGCTGAACACGGCGCCGCCGCTGTCCCCGGGCTTGGCGAGATGCGGTCCGGAAGCCCGGTAGAGTTCGATCCAGCCCCGAGCACCGTTATAGGTATAGGCCCCGTTCCTGATCTTGGCGCAGGTGACGCCGGTGCGCCAACCGCTCTTGCAGGCCATCATCCCCGCCGTCTGGCCGTTATAGCCGAGCGTCCCCTTTACCGACAGATGACCCGAGGGGTAGAAGTTGGGCTCCGCGGACTTGTTGACGTAATAAACGAACGCAACAGGCGAGTCGTAGCCGGTCGTCTCGTGGAACTGGTAATCGTATTTGGTACCATAAGCCCAACGCGCGATGGTCGGAACGGGGAGCTGGACCCAGTGACCGTTGATGGAATGCCAATAGCCCGTTCCGCTGGTGCCGGATGGACTCCCCGGGTTGCAGTGTCCGGCAGTAAGAATGCCCTGGGTCGTGCCCAGTCTCGCGGGAAATGCGAAGGTGCAGCCCCGATATTGCTCCTCCTGGGCGGTGGTCAGGCCTGCGGGCAGTTGATTAGTCCCGTAATAATGATGGCCCCCATCGATATAATCGCCTGGCTGCACGCCCTGCGGCGCCGCAACATGGTCGGGAACCGGACCGAGAACTACAGCCACTGCCGGCAAGCCCGGCGTTGCGAGCAGGGTCTTCACCTGCTGCACAAGCGCCTCCGTTTCGACGCGGACGACTAGCCGGCCGGTTTCCGGCTCGACATACGACACGTAAGGAATGGTTCGAGGAAGAAGCGCGATAATCCGGTCCTGCTCCGCGAGCAGCGTCCGCCAGGGCTTGGGAAGCGCGCGCAACTCAATGATCGACCGAACCCCCGGGTCGATGGTGAGGCCAGACAGCTTCGATTCGCTTGGCTTCGTGAACGCGATGACGAGCTTGAAGCTCGGCGAGTGCTGGATCCAGATGCCGGCGAACTCGGCATCTGATCCGCCTTGGAGCTGTTCGGCCAAGGCCCCGATCCGGTCCTGAAGACCTATCCGGCGCACGGCTTCCTCGACCGTAATGCGATGTTCCTTTGCCAGATGGCCGGCCCCCCGGCGGGATCGGAAAGCCCGGGCCGGCCTTCGCCCGCGGCGGCGCCGTGGCGGGGGCGTCCTGGGCGGCTGCAGCGCCGGCAACTCCGGCAAACATTGGAAGAATGGCGGCTGATCGAAGCAGGAAACCACGGATACGAATCACAAAACTCCTACGTTACAAACAGATCTCACAAATTCACGGCATAAGTCGCCTTCGCACACCGACCAGGAAGCGCCGTCCCCAGGCGCATGCTGTCATTGGCAAGGGAGAAAGCCGCGCCGTCGAGAGTGACGTCCTCGCCGAGCGGGAAGATTTCACCGGCTGGGCCTATAATGTGGGTGCCGTCGTCCGATAGGCTGGTGCCCTCGGGCCAGATCGGGGTGTACAGTTGGTCGCGCAATTTAAAGGTGACGCATCCAGCGGCAACCCCGAGTCTGCCTCGCGACCGTCCAAGCGGCAGCAGCGCATCGACCGTGTTGACCGCAAGAAATGGCCGCAGAGTAGCGGCAGCGGGCTTCACGGTGACGGTTTTTGACCTTTTCGGTTTGACGTCAATAGGCGACACGCCGTTGTCCCCGGCCGCCAAGGGCGATCCCGCCCGTGCCGCCTCCGCTACATTCTGGGCGTTGGCAGGATGGCCATTGGGCTGACTTTGGCGACTGCAGCCAATTAACGTAATGATCGCAGCGAAGGTCGCTGTTATTCTAAAAATTGCTAACATCCCAACTTCAACGCTCAATACAAATATTCGTTCCGGTGCATTATTAGTACGATAAGTCGTCGATGACGAGCCATGTAAACAATATACACCACAACAGATAAAACTTAGTCTTCGATATTGCGCATCGCTCTACTTGCCGTAAAATGGGCCAGAAGACTTCGTGCTGGTCCCGCCGTCCGCCCGTTTCTTTTCAGCCCCGCAGGATCGCCGCAGTCGCCGGATCGGCCGGCAGGAAGGCTTCGATCGCGAGCTCGGACAGGGTGATGTCGACCGGGGTGCCGAACACCGTCGTCATCGTTAGGAAGGAGAGGAGGTGCGGCCCCTGGCGCACCCTGAGCAGGATCGCGACCCCGTTGGGCTCCTCGACCTTGTCCGTGCCCCCGGGATAGGCGCGAAGCTCTTCGAGCAGCGCGCCAAGCACCGGATCGGCGCTCACGTCGATCTGCTCCTCCAGCCGGCGGAAGACGTAGGAGCGCCATTGCCCGAGATTCTCGATCCTGGAGGCGAGCCCTTCCGGGTGAAGGCTCAGCCGAAGCACGTTGAGCGGCGGCTCGAGCAGGGCGGGAGCCACATCGGCAAGGAACGGCGCGATCCCGGCATTGGCGGCGACGAGGTTCCAGTGGAGGTCGACGGCGAGCGCCGGATAGGGCTCGTAGGCGGCGAGCACCTTGTCGACCGCCAGGCGCGCGGCCTCGAGCGCGGGGTCGTCGAGCTTCCTCGCGGGCAGGGCCGGAGCGAAGCCGCCCGCGACCAGCAGGACGTTGCGTTCGCGCGGCGGGATCCGGAGGCGCTCCGCCAGCCTGATGAGCATCGCCCGGCTCGGCCTCGACCGGCCCGTCTCGATGAAGCTCAGATGGCGCGCGGAGATTTCCGCGTCGAGCGCGAGGTCGAGCTGGCTTAGGCGCCGGCGGGTGCGCCAGGTCCGGATATGGGAACCGACGAGGTCGGGGGAAGCGGTGGCCATCGGCCCAGCCTAAACGAGAGCGCCGGCAAATCCCATTACCTCCCGGGTAATCGACAGCATGACCTGGAAAGGCCGATCAGGATCGGACGGCGCTCCCACGGCGCCCTCGAACGAAAGGATCGGACCCATGAACAACCCAATCTTGCTTCGGCGAGCGCTCGCCCTCGATTCCGCCAGCTGCGCCATGATCGGCCTGGTTCTCTCTCTGGGAGCCGGCCCTCTGGCAGAGCTTTTCGGCCTCGGCGAAAGGCTGCTGTTCGGAGCCGGGCTGCTCCTACTGCCGTTGGCCGCCTTCATCGCCTGGCTGGCCTCGCGGCCTGCGCCTCCGAGCCTGCTGGTCTGGGTCGTCATCGTCGGAAATCTCGCCTGGACGGCCGAGAGCTTCCTTCTGATCTCGATGGAAAGCGGCCGGATCACTGCGCTCGGCACGGCCTTCGTCGCCGCTCAGGCGGCCGCGGTGCTCGGCATCTCGCTTCTCGAATATGTCGGGCTCCGAAGGATTCGAGCGACGGCGTGAGACGACCCTCCCCTCCCTGCAAGGGAGGGGTCAGGGGTGGGTAGGGCGGAGCGGGCTCAATGCCCGCTTCGCCCTTTACGGCTGCTGCGGCAGGCCCGGCTTCGCCGGACCCACCCCCAGCCCCTCCCTTCCAGGGAGGGGAGTCAGGCCTTCGCGACCTGCTTCTCGTCGAAGAGCTGCTGGAGCTCGCCGGCCTCGTACATCTCGGTCATGATGTCCGAGCCTCCGACGAACTCGCCCTTCACGTAGAGCTGGGGAACGGTCGGCCAGTCGGAATATTCCTTCACGCCCTGGCGGATCTCCGGATCCTGGAGGACGTCGACGGTCTCGAAGCCGACCCCGAGATGGTCGAGGATGGAAACGGCCTTGCTCGAAAAGCCGCATTGCGGGAAAAGCGCCGTGCCCTTCATGAACAGGACGACGTCGTTCTTTTGGACGAGCGCCTCGATTCGGGCCTTGGTGTCGGACATTCTTACTGTTCCTCAGTCGGGGGTCGCGGTGGAGAGCTGAAGCGCGTGGAGTGCGCCGCCCATTCGCCCGCCCAGCGCCTCGTAGACCCGTTGGTGCTGGCGTACGCGCGGCATGCCCCGGAAGCTTTCGGCCACCACCCGGGCGGAATAATGATCGCCGTCGCCGGCGAGATCGGTGATCTCGACCCGGGCGTCGGGGATTCCGGCGCGGATCAGGGCCTCGATCTCCTCGGCGGCCATGGCCATCAGCCCTGCGACTCCATCAGCTGGCGGCGGGCCTCGACCGTCTTGTGGTCGAGCGCTTCGCGGATCCGCGATTCGTCGCAATCGACTCCCGCCGAGATCAGGTCTCCGACGAGCTTGCGGATCACGTCCTCGTCGCCCGCCTCCTCGAAGTCGGCGCGGACGACGTCGCTCGCATAAGCGTCGGACTCGGCCTGGCTGAGGCCCATCAGGCCTGCCGCCCACTGCCCGAGCAGCTTGTTGCGGCGAGCCGTGATCCGGAACTGCATGTCCTGGTCCCGGGCATATTTGGTCTCGAAGGCCCGTTCGCGGTCGTCGAAAGTGCTCATGACTCTCCCTTGCTCTGCTTTCGAGTCAGATAGGCGGACGCGGCCCTCGGTGCAATGAAAGGAAGAGAAAGGAGGGGCTTCGACAAGCTCAGCCCGAACGGCGGGGTGGCGGTACTTCCTGAAACCGTTCGGGCTGAGCTTGTCGAAGCCCTTCCCTTCCCCCTACCCCATCGTCACCACGAGCTTTCCCACCGCCTTCCTCGCCGCCATGTGGGCGATCGCCTCGCCGCCCTGCTCGAGCGGCCAGGTACGGCTCACCCTCGGAGCGATCCTACCCTCGCGCCAAAGGTGGAACAGGGTCTCGATATGCGCCGCGTTCGCCTTCGGGTCGCGCGCGGCGAAGGCGCCCCAGAAGACTCCGCAGACGTCGCAGCTCTTGAGCAGCGTAAGGTTGAGCGGAAGCCTCGGGATCCCGGCCGGGAAGCCCACGACCAGGTAACGGCCTGCCCACGCGATCGAGCGCAGAGCCGGCTCGGCATAATCGCCGCCCACCGGATCGTAGATCAGATCCGCGCCGCCCGGTCCCACCGCTTCCTTGAACATCTGCCCCAGCGCTTTCGAGGCCTCCTTGTCGAACGGCCCGGACGGATAGACGATCGAATGGTCCGCCCCGGCCTGCCGGGCGACCTCGGCCTTCTCCTCGGAGGAGACCGCGGCGATCACCCGCGCTCCATAGGCCTTGCCCAGCTCGACCGCGGCGAGCCCGACCCCTCCCGCGGCGCCGAGGACGAGCAGAGTCTCGCCCGGCTTCAGCCGTCCGCGGTCGAGCAAGGCGTGGATCGAGGTCGCGTAGGTGAGGATCAGCGCCGAGCCGTCCTCGAAGCTTCGCTCGGGCGGAAGCGGCACCGCCTGCGCGGCGGATATGACGACCTTTTCGGAAAGGCCGCCATGGCCGATCATCGCGATCAGCCGATCGCCCCGCGCCCAGCCGGAGACCCCCTCCCCCACCGACTCGACCGTTCCGGCAACCTCTCCGCCCGGAGCGAAGGGGCGTTGAGGCTTGAACTGATATTTGTCCTCGATGATCAGCACGTCGGGATAGTTGATCGCGCAGGCCCGGACCCTGACGAGCAGCTGGCCCGGGCCGGCCTCGGGATCGGGAAGATCGGCGAGCTCGAGCGTCTCCGGTCCGCCCACCGCCGTCGACAGAAGCGCCTTCACTTCGCGGACCTGGGGAAGAGCGGGAGCTTGGCGATATCGGCCGGCTCGTGCTGGATGATGACCTTCGCCTTGAGGTTGGCCGCGATCCGGTCGAACCGGTCGGACGAGGCGAGCGTGTCCGAGCGGTCGTGGTTGAAGGGCGGCACTCCGCGATTCTTCACCTGCTCGGTGAAATGATATTGGTCGCCGGAAAGCAGGACGTTCCCCGAGGCGAGGCGCACGAGCAAGGCGTAATGGCCCGGCGTGTGCCCCGGAAGCTTCAGCATGACCACCCGGCCGTCGCCGAAAACGTCCTTGTCGGCGCTGACCTCCTCCAGCTTGCCTCCGCCCGTCAGCCAGTGGACGAGCGCCTTCGACGAATCCTCGTCGGCGGGCGGGGTGGCTCGAAGCAGCGCCAGATCGCCCTTGCCCATCAGCAGCCTGGCCTGGGGGAAGCGCCCGGCCTGGCCGACATGGTCGAAATGCCAGTGGCTTATCCCGATCGTCTCGATCTGCCCGGGCTTCACCTTCAGCTGGGCGAGCTGATCGACCAGGCTCCGCTTCACCCGGATGGTCTGGGCCGCATTGTCGTAATCGTTGCCGATCAGGGCGTCGGTGAGGCCGGTGTCCCACAGCATGTAGCGATTGCCGTGGCGGATGAGATAGCAGCTTCCGACGATGTCCTTCGGTCCCTTCGGATATTGGAAGGTGTCGGAGAAGAAGGCGCCATATTGCTTGATGACGAACTCACCGCAGTCCAGCCGCCAGAGCTCGATCGGCGCCCGCGGAGTCATCGGAGCCTGCATCGCGCCGAGGCCGAGCCAGGCGGCGGCGAGGAGAGAAAGCTTCTTGATCATGTCGGTGCCCCTTCTTTGGGCGAGACATAATGGGGATCGTGGACGAAGGGCAATGGTCCGCCCCCGGCGAGCGCGGCGAGGATTGCGGCGAAGTCGGTCCGGCAGCGGAAGCCGAGCCGGCGCAGGGCTCGGGACGGATCGTAGACCCGGTCGATCCCCTGCGGAAGCCGCCAGCCGGCGCGTGCATAGAGATCCGCCGCTTCCGGGAAATGGCGAAGGATGACGGCGGGCGCGTCGGCGAGCAACTCTTCCGCTTCGGCTTCGGCGAAGGGCGGCGGCGCCGACAGGATGAAGGTGTCGAAGCCCAGCTCGGGCGTCCGTTCGAGCGCAGCGACATGCGCCTCGGCGGCGTCCTCGACCGTCAGTCGGCGATTGAGGAACTCGTTCGCCTTCCGGTTGGGACCGGAAACGTCGCGGTGGATATCGTCCTCCTCGGGGAAGAAGCGGCCGGTCCGCAGGATCGCGACGGCCAGCCCCTGCTCGCGATGGGCGAGCCGGCACAGCCGCTCGGCGGCGAGCTTGGTGATTCCGTAGATGTTGCGCGGCTCGAGCGGTCCGTAATCCTCGGTCATCCACGCGGCCCGGTCGAGGCGGCCGCCATGGAGCGCTTCCGACACCATCAGGGAGGTCGTGGAGGTGAACATGAAGCGATCGTTGCCCGCCTCCGCCGCCGCCTCGAGCAGGTTGAGCGTGCCGGTGACGTTGACGTCGATAAAAGCCTGGCGCGGATAGCGCGCGATGTCCGGCTTGTGCAGCGCGCCGGAATGGATGACGGCTTCGATCCCGTGGTCGGCGAAGGTCCGGTCGATCAGGGCGCGATCGGCGACCGAGCCGAGGATGCCGGTGTCTGCGCCGGGGGCGACGTCGAGGCCGACGACGTGATGGCCCTCCCGCCGGAGCCGCGGCGCGAGGAAGCGTCCGAGCCAGCCGGAGGATCCGGTCAGAAGAATCCGCATTCCCCCGTCATTGCGAGGAGCGAAGCGACGAAGCAATCCAGTTTCTGACGCCTGCGCCGCTGGATTGCTTCGCTGCCGCGTAGCGGCAGTTTATCCTGAGCGCCGCCGCAGGCGGCGTCGAAGGGCTCGCAATGACGGGGAGTACCGCCCGACCGTCAGCCCTCGTACTTCGCCGTCGTCTTCGCGCGGACTTCCTCTGCAGTCACCTCCGGCGCAAGCTCGATCAGCCGGAACGGGCTGTCATGGTCCGCCCGGTGGAAGACGCACAGGTCGGTGACGATCATGTCGACGACGTTCCTGCCGGTCAGCGGCAATGTGCATTCGGGGATGAACTTGGGATCGCCGCTCTTACTATTGTGCTCCATGACGACGATGATCTTCTTCACTCCGGCGACGAGGTCCATCGCCCCGCCCATCCCCTTCACCATCTTGCCTGGGATCATCCAGTTGGCGATGTCGCCATCTTGCGAAACCTCCATCGCGCCGAGCACGGTCAGATCGATATGGCCGCCGCGGATCATCGCGAAGCTCTGCTCGGAGCCGAAATAGGAGGAGCTGTCCAATTCGCTGATCGTCTGCTTGCCGGCGTTGATCAGGTCCGGATCGACCTCGTCGTCGTAGGGGAAGGGCCCGATCCCGAGCATCCCGTTCTCGCTCTGCAGGGTAACCTCCATCCCCGAGGGGATGTTGTTGGCGACGAGCGTCGGGATCCCGATTCCGAGATTGACGTAATAGCCGTCGCGGAGCTCCTTGGCGGCTCGGGCGGCCATCTGGTCGCGGGTCCAGGGCATTATGGGGCTCCTTGCACTCCCCTCCCTTAAAGGGAGGGGCTGGGGGTGGGTAGGCGAGCGCAGCGAGACGTTGGGGTTTCGACCGCCTTCGGCGGGCCCACCCCGGCCCCTCCCTTGCAGGGAGGGGAGAAATCACGCCGCCTCTCTCGTCCGCACGGTTCGAAACTCGATCTTCTTGTCGTAGGGAGCGCCGAGGATCATCCGCTTCACGTAGATGCTGGGCAAGTGGATCGAGTCGGGATCGAGCGATCCGACGGGCACGATCTCCTCCACCTCGGCGACGCAGACCTTGCCGGCGGTCGCCATCGGCTGGTTGAAGTTGCGGGCGGTCTTCCGGAAGACGAGGTTGCCGGCCTCGTCGGCCTTCCAGCCCTTGATGATCGACAGGTCGGCGCGGATCCCGCGCTCGAGCACATATTCCTCCCCGTCGAAGACCTTGATCTCCTTGCCGTCGGCGACGATCGTCCCGACCCCGGTCTTTGTATAGAAGCCGGGAATCCCGGCGCCGCCGGCCCGGCAGCGCTCGGCGAGCGTGCCCTGCGGGCAGAATTCGACCTCGAGCTCGCCAGCCAGATATTGCCGCTCGAACTCCTTGTTCTCGCCCACGTAGGAGGAGATCATCTTTCGGATCTGCCGGGTGCGCAGCAGCTTGCCGAGCCCCTCATTGTCGATCCCGGCATTGTTCGAGACGAAGGTCAAATCCTTCACGCCGCTGTCGCGGATCGCATCGATGAGCCGCTCGGGGATCCCGCACAGGCCGAAGCCGCCGGCGCAGATGGTCATTCCATCCCGTAAAAGGCCGTCGAGCGCGGCCACGGCATCAGGGTAGGTCTTGCGCATTCACCGCTCCCGTTTGATGCGGGGTCGATAATCCCCCGAGACGCGGCGCGTCAAGGAAACCTGAACGAGGTTTCAGGTCGCCAACCTTCCCCTCCCTGAAAGGGAGGGGCTGGGGGTGGGTAGGCGAGCGTAGCGAGACTATTGCGGACTCGGAGTTTCGGCCGCCTTCGGCGGACCCACCCCCTGCCCCTCCCTTCAGGGAGGGGAGTTCAGCTTCGAAGCTTCGCCAGCACGCCCTGGAGCTGCATGGCGTTGGACATGTCGCCCTCGACCTTCAGCTTGCCCTGCATGAAGGCGGTCATTCCATCGAGCTTGCCGTCGCTCATGGCCTGCCAGTCTTCCCAGGCGACCTTGATCGTGGTGTCGGCGGGTCCGTCCTCCTCGGTCACGGCATTCGCATTTCCGTCGAGCATCACTGCGCCTTCCGAGCCGAAGTCGAGCTTCACGCGCTTGCCGGGCAGCCAGGCGCTCTTCTCGTTCAGGGCCGCGGCCATCTCGCTCTTGTTCATGATCTTCCTCCCGCTGGGGTGCCCTGCCTCCCTACTTTACGTAAACGTCAGGTCAAGGGGGGCGAGGCCGGATTCACCCCCTCCGTTCGGGCTGAGCTTGTCGAAGCCCTCTCCTTCTCTTACCGGCAGCGGAAGGAAGGGAGGGGCTTCGACAGGCTCAGCCCGAACGGAGTTGGGGCTTCAGCCCGAACGGAACTTGGGACGCCATGGACGCCGCCGAAGCCATTCACGAGAAGTTCGTCGCCCGGGTCCGGGACGGAAACCTGCCCCGCCGGACCAGCGACGTCCGGCCCGACGAGATCGGCCTAAGCCGCGAAGCGATGGTCGAGCTTTTCTACAGCCAGGTCGCGAGCCGGCAGATGGATCGGCTGTCGCGCCGGCTCCAGGCGCGCGGCGAGGGCTTCTACACGATCGGAAGCTCCGGCCACGAGAACAACGCCGCGGTCGCCGAGGCCCTTCGGGTCGACGACATGGCCTTCCTCCACTACCGCTCCAACGCTTTCCAGATCCACCGCTCGAAGAAGCTCCCCGGCCAGACCCCGCTCTGGGACATGCTGCTGAGCTTCGCCGCCTCCGCCGAGGATCCAATCTCCGGCGGGCGCCACAAGGTGATCGGATCCAGGCCACTGGCCATCCCGCCCCAGACCAGTACCATCGCCTCGCACCTTCCAAAGGCGGTAGGCGCCGCGTTCAGCATCGGCATCGCCAGGATGCTCAAGCTCGAGGAGACCGCTCTCGGGTGTGACTCGATCGTCCTCGCAAGCTTCGGCGACGCCTCGGCCAACCATTCGACCGCCCAGGGCGCCTTCAACACCGCCGCCTGGGCCGCCTATCAGGGCAGCCCGATGCCGATCGTCTTCCTGTGCGAGGATAACGGCATCGGAATCTCGACCCGGACCCCTCCGGACTGGATCGGCGCCTCCTTCCGCAACCGGCCGGGCCTCGAATATGTGCATTGCAGCGGCTTCGACATGGCCGATGCCTGGCGCGGCGCCTGCGAGGCGGCGCGGATCGCCCGGACCCGGAGACGCCCCGTCTTCCTCCACATGGACTGCGTCCGGCTCTACGGCCATGCCGGCTCCGACGTCCAGGGCACCTACCTGACCAAGGCCCAGATCGAGCGGGACGAGGAGCGCGATCCGCTGCTCTACAGCGCCGCTTTGCTTGTCGAGCAGGACCTGCTGACCGGAAGCGAGATCCTCGACATCTACGACGAAACCGAGTCGACGCTCGCCCGGATCGCCGAGCAGGCCATCGCCCGGCCCAAGCTGACCTCCAGCAAGGACGTGATGGCGGCCATCGTCCCGCCCAAGCGCCCGCCTGCCCGAGCCAACACCCCCACTCCGGAGCAGCGCGAGGCCCTTTTCGCCCGCGACCGGAGCATGATCGACAAGCCGCAGCACATGGCCCGGCTTCTGAGCTGGGCGCTGGCCGACCTAATGCTCTCCTATCCCCAGATCATCGTCGCGGGCGAGGATGTCGGTCCCAAGGGCGGGGTCTACAACGTCACCGCCAAGCTCCACGAGCGCTTCGGATCGTGCCGGGTGATCAACACCCTGCTCGACGAGCAGAGCATCCTCGGCCTCGGCATCGGCGCCGCCCATAACGACCTGCTCGCGATCACCGAGATCCAGTTCCTCGCCTACGTCCACAATGCCGAAGACCAGATCCGCGGCGAGGCGGCGACTCTCAGCTTCTTCTCCAACGGCCAGTACGCCAACCCGACGATCATCCGGATCGCGGGCCTGGGCTATCAGAAGGGTTTCGGAGGCCATTTCCACAACGACAACAGCCTGGCCGTCTTCCGCGACATTCCCGGCCTGATCCTCGCCTGCCCGAGCAACGGCGCCGACGCCGTGGAGATGCTCCGCGAATGCGTCCGGCTGGCGCTCGAGGAGCAGAGGGTGATCGTCTTCGTCGAGCCGATCGCCCTCTACATGACCCGTGACCTTCACGGGGAAGGCGACTCGCTATGGACGTCGACCTACGCGGCGCTGGGGGCGTCGAAGCCGATCCGGCTCGGGGAGCCGGGGATTCACGGCGACGGCTCCGATCTCGCAATCGTCAGCTACGCCAACGGCTATTACCTGTCCCGCCAGGCCGAGCGGATCCTGGCCGAGCGGCACGGCCTGAACGTCCGGGTGATCGACCTGCGCTGGCTCGCCCCGCTCGACGAGGAGGGCCTTCTCGAAGCGGTGGCGGGATGCGAGCGGATCCTGATCGTCGACGAATGCCGAAAGACCGGATCGCAGAGCGAAGCCCTGATGGCCATGTTCGCCGAACGCTCGCCCGGAGTCCCGACCCGGCGGGTGACGGCGGAGGATTCGTTCATCCCGCTCGGCCGGGCCGCGACCCTCACCCTTCCGAGCCGCGACTCGATCGTCGCCGCCGCCTTGGAGATGGTCCGTGGCTGAGGGGGAGAAAATCCTGGTCGTCTGCCCGGGCCGCGGCACCTACGGTAAGGCGGAGCTTGGCTATCTGAAGCGATTCCACTCCGACAAAGGCGAGCTGATCGGAAGGTTCGACCGGCTTCGCTTCGAGCGCGGCCAGCCGACCCTCTCGGAACTCGACGGCGCCGAGCGGTTCAGCCCCGCCCTTCACACGCGCGGCGACATCGCCTCGCCGCTCATCTTCGCCGCCTCCTATGCCGATTTCCTCGCCATCGACCCCGTGCGCTTCGACGTCGCGGCGGTGACCGGCAATTCGATGGGCTGGTACACGGCTCTTGCCGTAGGCGGAGCGGTCGGCGCCGAGCAGGGCTTCCGGATCATCGATGCCATGGGCGAGAACAGCCAGGCCGGCGAGCCCGGCGGTCAGGTGCTGCTCACTCTGGTCGACGAGGATTGGAGGGAGGTTCCCGGCCTGCGCGAGCAGGTCCTGGCGCTCGTCGCTTCGATCGACGCCCGTGACGGCTGCAGCCTCTACGTCTCGATCGAGCTCGGCGGGATGATCGTCTTGGCCGGCAACGAGCCTGGCCTCGCCGCACTCCTCGCCGAGGCTCCGCCGACTCCCGCCCGCGATCCGCTCCGCCTCGTCAACCACGGGCCCTTCCACACCCCGCTGATGACGGGTTCCTCGGAGCGCGCTTTGGCGAAGCTCCCCGGCGCCTGGTTCGGCTCTCCGCGCGTTCCAATGATAGACGGCCGGGGCCATGTCTGGCGCCCCTTCGCCGCAAATCCCCAAGCCCTCCACGATTACACCTTCGCCGCCCAGATCCTCGAGACCTACGATTTCACCCGCTCGATCCAGGTCGCGGTCAAGGAGCATGCGCCCGACCGGATCGTCCTTCTCGGCCCCGGCGACACGCTCGGCGGCGCCATCGCCCAGGCCCTGATCGCGATCCGTTGGCGCGGCCTGTCCTCTAAAGCGGACTTCCAGGAGATGCAGGCGGCCGAGCCCTATCTGATCTCGATGGGGCGAGAGGACCAAAGGGGGCTGGTGGCTGCCTAGCCCGTCATTGCGAGGAGCGAAGCGACGAAGCAATCCAGTGGGCCTCCGAATCCGCGCTGGATTGCTTCGCTGCGCTCGCAATGACGGGCTACAGCCCGAAAAATCCGCTCCCCTCCAGATTGCGCTCCAGCCGGGCCATTCGGGGCCCGTCTCCGACCAGCTTCGCGAGGCAATAATCGCCCACCATCTGCGCCTGAGCTTCCAGTCGAGCGCCGTCGAAACGCGTCTCCCCTTCCTCATACCGGTACATCGCCCGAGCGCTGAACCGGCAGGCGGCGAGCTCTCGGGCGTAGCGGGCGAGGAAGCGTGGAACCCCGAGCACCGCATATTGCCAGATATGGGTCATCTCATGGTGGAAGAGCGATTGGGCTCGAACGCCGGCCCTGGAGAAATCGTCGCTGTAATGGGCCCCGAAATAAAGGCTCCGGCGAAGCGTGATCGCGGTGTTGCCGTTGCGGAAGGCGGCCATCGCGGCGGGGTTGCCCCCCGCCCCAGAGCGTAGCCGGACCCGCGCATAGTCGATCCGGTCCCCGAACGCCTTCTCGAGCAGTGCGATCTCACCCGCCTTGAGCCCGCGCATCTCAGCCCTCCAGCGCCAGCAGCGCGAATGTCGCCAGCCAATGCTCGCCCATATAGTCTCCGGCGACATGGGGAAGGCTGGCGGCGAGATGCTCGTCGGCCGTGCGGCGGGCGATCTCGGCCAGTTCCGGCTCGAGCACGGGGGCGAGCTGGCGCCAGCACCAGGCCCGGCTGAAGTTGAGGCCGTCGAGATGGGCGATCTTGCCGTCGGAGCGGTCCGAGACGGTGGCTGGGGTGAACAGGCTCCCGGGGTCCCGCCCCCCAAGGCGGGGCAGGAAATGGCCGAACCAGCTTCGGAACGCGTCGTCGCCATGGGTTCGGCGCATGCAAAGCGCCTCGGTCAAGGCGGAGGAGAGGAACTCGTCGCCGCCCGGCTCCCAGGCCTGGCAGTCGCGGTCCCGGCCGAACCAGGTTCTCGACCGCTCGCGGATCCGGCCGGCCAGCGGCGGAGCGTTCCCCTCGGCCCATTCGAGCGCCAGGATCATCGCGAAGGCCGAGTTGAAATGGGTGCCGACCCGGATCGGATAGGTGAGCTTGGGCAGATAAAGCCCGAAGCGCTCCGCAAAGGCTCGGGCGAGCGGCTCCAGGTCGCCCGCCCAGGGCCGGTCGCCATGGCGCTGCGCCTCGGCGTGGAGCGCAAGCAGCCAGGCCCAGCCGTAAGGCCGCTCGAACCCGCTCGAATAGGCCCGGTCGAGATAGGCGAGCTCGCCCGCCACCTTGTCCGGCGCTAGCATCTCGTCGGCCAGCGCCTCCACCTGCCGGGCCGCCGGCAGATCGGGGAAGAGCCGCCGGATCCGAAGCATCAGCCACCAGCCATGGACGCAGCTGTGCCAGTCGAAGCTCCCGAAGAAGATCGGATGAAGCTCGCGCGGGCCCGCCACGTCCTCCGGCCCGTCCATGACGTGATCCAGCTTGTGGGGATATTCGCGGGTGACATGGCCGAGCGCGATCCCGGCGAAGCGGGCGGCGAGGTCGTGGGTGAGGGTGTGCATGGGCCTATTCCGTCATTGCGAGCGAAGCGAAGCAATCCAGCTCTGCGGCTTTTACATCCGCCGCGGCTGGATTGCCGCGTCGCTGCGCTCCTCGCAATGACGGATCAGCGCCAGGCCAAAAAGTAGATCAGCAGGATATTGATCGCGAGCAGCGGAAGCGCAGTTCCGATCTGCGCCTTGATCACTCCGTTCTGGTCCTTGAGCTCGAGCAAAGCGGCGGGGACCAGGTTGAAGTTCGCGGCCATGGGGGTCATCAGCGTCCCGCAGAAGCCGGCCAGCATCCCGATCGCTCCGATCACCGCCGGATCGCCGCCATAGGTCTGGATCAGGAGCGGCACTCCGATCGCCGTCGCCATCACCGGGAATGCGGCGAAGGCGTTTCCGGTGAGGATGGTGAAGATCGCCATCCCGAGGCCGAAGGCGATCACCGCCGGGAATATCGCGCCTTGCGGGATGACCGCCAGCATGAGGCCGCCGATCGTTCGTCCAACCCCGGCGTCGGCGAGGACGACCCCGAGCGCGGCGAGCATCATCGGAAGCACCGCCGCCCAGCCGACCGCGTCGATCAGCCGCCTCCCTTCCTGGAGCGGGGCGAGCGGCGGCGGCTTCAGCCAGGCGAAGATCGCGGCCAGCGCGATCAGCACCCCGGCCGCGAGCAGGATGAAGGTCTCGCGATTCTTCTCGAAGGCCTTCGTCTCGAACAGCGGCGTGTAGAGATAGAGGAGGGTTCCGCTCACCGCGACGACGAGCACGATCAGGATCGGGAGGAACAAGGCGTTGCCGAAGCGCTCGCCGCTGGCCTCGCGCTCCGCCTCGGTCGTGGGCGAGGCGCCGCGGCCGATCAGCTTCAGCCCCGCGAGCGCGGCGAGGGCGAGGACGATGCAGCCGTTGGCGAGGTCGCCGAGCCAGGATCCGGCGATCAGGCTCAGTGCGAACAGGCCCCAGAAAGCGGCGTTGCCGAGACGCTTCGGGTTGGTCCGGTCGAAAGCGCTGAGCAGCGCGAAGGCTGCGAACATCGCGCCCACGAGGTAGAGGACGTGCTGGCCTGTGATCATGGCCCCACCTCCGTTCGCCCTGGGCCTGTCGAAGGGCCTTCCTTGCCTTCGGAGCCGGAAGAAGGAGAGGGCTTCGACAGGCTCAGCCCGAACGGATAGTCTCGCGCCAATTGCCGATCGAGAAGCATCAGCCTCGTGCTGTGGACGATGAAGGCCGCGATGGCGGTCGGGATCGCCCAGACCGCCAGCTCGAGCGGCGACAGCGAGATGCCATAGGCTTCCAGCGTCTGCTGGATGAGGACGATCGAACCGATCGCGAAGAAGATGTCCTCGCCGAAGAACAGCCCGACATTGTCGGTCGCGGCGGCATGGGCCTTGATCTTGTCCTTCGTCGCCTCGTCCAGTGGACCGTGCCTGTTCTCGGCCGCGGCGACCGCCATCGGGGCGACCAGCGGCCGGACGGTCTGCGGGTGGCCCGCCGTCGAGTGGAGCCCGATCGCCGAGATGGCCTGGCGGTAGAGAAGATAGAGGATGAGCAGCCGCCCGACCGTCGCCGCCCGGAAGCCGGAGATGACCGCCCTCGCCCGCTGCTGGAGGCCGTAGCGCTCGAGCAGCCCGATGACCGGAAGGACGATCCAGGGGACGGCGATGAGCCGGCTGTCGTTGAACGCCTTACCGAGCTTCGAGACGACCTCGACGAGGTCGAACCCGGCGAGCAGCCCTGTCGCGATCGCGGCGACCGGCACCACCACCATCGGATTGAAGCGAAGCGCGAAGCCCAGGATTATGATCAGGATCCCGAGGAGCGGGAGGTAGCTCATGAAATCCTCCCCATCGACGATGGGGAGGGGGACCCCGCGAAGCGGGGTGGAGGGGTAATTGGCAGAAGCGGTCGGCGGTTCACGCGCGATCCTCCGACACCGAGCCTTCAACCCCTCCACCAGGCTTCGCCTGGTCCCCCTCCCCATGCTTTGCATGGGGAGGATATCCATATCCCCCTCCCCCCGGAGTCTCGATCACGAACAAATCCCCCTCCCGCATCTCCGCCGAAGCAGTCGCGCTCAAAGTCTCCACCGTCCCGTCCGCCCTTACCACCCGGTTGACCCCGGGCTTCGCGTCCCCGCCCCCCTCGATCCCCCGAGGCGCCACCTCGCGGCGGTTGGACAGGATGTTGGCGCGCATCGGCTCGCGGAAGCGGATGTGGCGCTCGACCCCGTCGCCGCCCTTGTGCGCCCCCACTCCGCCCGAGCCGCGGCGGATGGCGAAGCGTTCGACCAGCACCGGGTAGCGGGTCTCGAGCACTTCCGGATCGGTGAGACGGCTGTTGGTCATATGGGTCTGGACGGCGCTCGCCCCGTCGAAATCCGGGCCGGCGCCGGCGCCGCCCGCGATCGTTTCATAATATTGATGCCGGGCGTTTCCGAAGGTGAAGTTGTTCATCGTCCCCTGGCTCGGAGCCAGCGCCCGGCAGGCGGCGAACAGGGCGTCGGTGACGACCTGGCTGGTCTCGACATTGCCGGCGACGACGGCGGCCGGATAGCGGGGGTTGAGCATCGATCCTTCCGGCACGACGAGCGTGATCGGCCTCAGGCAGCCGTCGTTCATCGGGATCCGGTCGTCGACCAGGGTCCGGAAGACGTAGAGGGTCGCCGCCCGGCAGATCGAGTGCGGCGCGTTGAAATTGTTCGGCTGCTGGGCGCTGGTGCCGGTGAAGTCGACGATCGCCGAGCGGCTTTCCGTATCCACCCTGACGCTGACGCTGACCTGCGCGCCATTGTCCATCGCGTAGCGGAACTCGCCGTCGCTCAAGCGACCGATCAGCCGCCGGACTGCTTCCTCGGCATTGGCCTGGACGTGGGCCATATAGGCGTCGACCGCGTCCCGGCCATGTTCGCCCGCCACCCGCCGCATCTCCGCCGCGCCTCGGGCGCAGGCGGCGACCTGGGCCTTCAGGTCGGAGATGTTGCGGTCCGGCCTTCGCGCCGGCCAGGGACCCGACGAGAGCAAGGCGCGGATCTCCGCCTCCAGGAAGCGTCCCTCGTCGACCAGCAGCGCATTGTCGATCAGGACGCCTTCGTCGTCGATGGTTCGGCTGTCCGGCGGCATCGAGCCCGGAGCGATCCCGCCGATATCGGCATGATGGCCTCGAGCGGCGACGAACCAGGCCGGGGCCCGATCGCCCGGCTCGGCGAAGACCGGCATGATCACGGTGATGTCGGGCAGGTGGGTGCCGCCGCGATAGGGGGCGTTCAGGGCGTAGACGTCGCCTTCGCGGATTCCGCGCCCGTCCTTGCCCCCGCCGCGGGCCTCGATGATCGTCCGGATCGAATCGCCCATCGAACCCAGGTGCACGGGAATGTGCGGCGCGTTGGCGATCAGCGCCCCGTTCGAACCGAACAGCGCGCAGGAGAAATCGAGCCGCTCCTTGATGTTGACGGACGACGCCGTGTTCTGGAGCGCGACCCCCATCTCCTCGGCCACGGCCATGAACAGGTTGTTGAACACCTCCAGCATGACCGGGTCCGCCTCGGTGCCGATGGCGTGGGAGCTTTCCCGGGGCGCGGAGCGGGTGAGGATGAGGTTGCCGAGCGGGTCGACCTCGGCCCGCCAGCCGGGCTCGACGACGGTGGTGGCGGAGGGGTCGATGATGAGGGCCGGGCCCGGGATGAGGGTCCCGGGGGCAAGGTGGGCGCGGTCGTGGAGATCCTCCCCATGCGCAGCATGGGGAGGGGGACCACCCGAAGGGTGGTGGAGGGGTAGCTGGCAGAAGCCTGCGCCATCTACCCCTCCACCATGCTTCGCATGGTCCCCCTCCCCATCTCGCGATGGGGAGGATACCGCCTCGACGATCGCAGTCTCCACCACCACCGCCGTCTCCGGCGAGACGAACCCGAACCGCACCCGGTGCGCCTCCTCGAACTGGGCTCGCATCGCCTCGAAGTCGCCCGCATCGACCTCCAGGCTGGAATCGCTTCCCTCGTACCTCAGCGCCGCCCGCCAGCGGAACTCGGCCTCGCCGACCCCCTGGGCCTCGAGCGCCGCCATCGCTTCGTCCGCCAACTCCGCGAGGACCTGGTCCAGCGCCTCGCCCCCCAGGCTTCGCTGGCGAAGCTCGACCCTGTCCGCGAGCCCCATCCCATAGGCGCTGAGCACGCCTGCCAAAGGATGGATCATCACCCGCTCCATCCCCAGGGCGTCGGCGACGAGGCAGGCGTGCTGGCCGCCGGCGCCGCCAAAGCAGGCCAGGGTGTAGCGGGTGACGTCATGGCCCCGCGCGATCGAGATCCGCTTGATCGCGCTCGCCATGTTGTCGACGGCGATCCGGACGAAGCCCGCGGCCGCCTCCCGGGCCGACATCCCGGCCTCGGCTCCGACCGCCTCGCACAGAGCGTGGGAGGCCGCCGGGTCGATCGGCTCGTCGCCCCCCGGCCCGAACACCCTCGGAAAATGCTCGGCCTTGATCTTGCCGAGCACGACGTTGCAGTCGGTGATGGTGAGCGGCCCGCCGCGTCGATAGCAGGCGGGTCCGGGCACCGCTCCGGCGCTGTCCGGCCCCACCCGGAACCGGGCGCCGTCAAAATGGCAGACCGAGCCGCCGCCCGCCGCAACGGTATGGATCTCCAGCATCGGCGCCCGGACCCGGACCCCGGCCACCACCGTCTCGTTGGTCCGCTCGAAGGTCCCGGCATAATGAGAGACGTCGGTCGAGGTCCCGCCCATGTCGAAGCCGATGATCCGGTCGAACCCCGCTTCTTCGGCGGTCTTCGCCATCCCGACGATCCCGCCGGCCGGGCCGGAGAGGATCGCATCCTTGCCCTGGAAGGCGCCGGCGTCGGTCAGCCCGCCCGACGATTGCATGAAGAGGAGGCGGGGAGTCGTCGCGTCACCGTTCGCCCCGAGCCCTTCGACGCCGCCTGCGGCGGCGCTCTGGGTAAACTCCGTCGACGGGCCCTCTCGAGCGAAGCCGAGGGTAAAAGGTCTCGGCTTCGCTCGACGGGGTGTCTCGACTTCGCTCGACACGAACGGAGGAGAGGAAAGCGCCCTCACAACCAGGTCGACATAGCGCCGGAGGACGGGGGACAGATAGGCGTCGACCACCGTCGTGTCGCCCCGCCCGACCAGCTTGATCAGCGGCCCGACCCGGTGGCTCGCCGACACCTGGGTGAACCCGATCTCCTGCGCCAGCGCGACGAGCGCGGCCTCGTGGGCGGTCCACCGCCAGCCGTGCATCAGGACGATGGCGATCGCCCGGTATCCCGCCTTATAAGCGCTTATAAGGGAAGCCCGGGCAGCCTCCAGGTCGAGCGGACGGAGCACTTCGCCGCCGGCCGCCACCCTTTCATCCACCTCGACGACGTCGCCGTAAAGCGCTTCGGGCAGGATTATCCGTCGGGCGAAGATGTCGGGCCGGGCCTGGTAGCCGATCCTGAGCGCGTCCCCTAAGCCGGCCGTGATGGCGAGGACGAGCTTCTCGCCCTTGCGCTCGAGCAAGGCATTGGTGGCGACGGTCGTGCCCATCTTCACCGAGTCGATCGGCGCCTGGCCCTGACCGGCGGTGAGCCGCCTAATCCCTTCGACCGCCGCGTCGTCATATTGGCCGGGATTGTCGGAGAGCAATTTCGCCGTCAGCAGCCGGCCGTCGGGAGCCCGGGCGACGATATCGGTGAAGGTGCCGCCGCGATCGATCGAGAAGGACCAGCCTTTCGTCATCGGCTGCCGCTGCCGCCCGTCATTGCGAGCGAAGCGAAGCAATCCAGCGGCTCGGGCTCCGGAACCTGGATTGCTTCGTCGCTTCGCTCCTCGCAATGACGACCGGTGAACGTCATCCGCGGCGGCTTTCGAGCGTCAGGCGCTCAGGTGCGAGTAGAGGACCATGCAGTAGAGCATCGGCAGCGACAGGATTAGGTTGGTGCGCGACGCCATCATCGCGACCGACGCGGAGCGCGCCTTCACGTCGTCGGCGGCCGGCACGATCCCGAGCGCCCTTTTCTGGTTCGGCCAGATCACGAACCACACGTTCGCGGCCATGATGATGCCCAGCCACATGCCGATCCCGATCGTCCGGTGGCTCTCGGCGAGCCCGAGGGCGCGGGCGGTGTAGCCGCCTTCCTTCATCTCGCCGGTCAGGAGGCCCAGGATCACGGTCGCGAGCGCCGCCCAGCGGAACCAGAACAGGGCCTTGGGAGCGATGTATTTCGTGACTCCCGGCTTCAGCTCGGCAGGGACGCTGGGCATGGTCGGGATCTGAACGAAGTTGAAATAATAGAGCAGGCCGATCCACAGGATGCCGGCGAAGATGTGCAGGTAGCGCATGAACTGGGTCCAGTCGTAGCTGCCGTCCCCGATCAGCCCGCCGTGAAGCCCGAACATCGCCGCCAGCGTCAGGACGACGCCGATGATCAATGCAAGATGGAAGTTGCCGAGTATCTTCGCCATCGAAACCCCCTGTGGTTTGCCCGTTGGCTGCCCTCCTAACGCAGGGGGCGGGGCGTGGGTAGGTGAAAATCCTCCCCATGTCGCGATGGAGAGGATCTAGAGCCGCCACATGATGCTCTGCGAAAGCGGAGTCCACATCCCCGTCCTCACTCCCGCGTGACGCAAGGCCGCGCCGGTCCAGCTGTTGCAGGTATAGACCGCGCTGTAGGGCCCGATCGCCTCGTAGAACGCGTCGGACGCCCCGTAGCCGCGGCCCAGGATGGGCAGGGTCCGGCCCTGCCCGTCGACCTGGAAGGTCGCCCGGGCGAATTCGGCCAGCCGGCGATACTCCTCGCGCCTGAGGACGATCGGCCTTGTGTCCTCGCTTGCCTTGGGATCGTGGTCGTGATCGGCGTGCATCAGGCTTCGCCCCTGCCCGAAGGCTGCGAGGAAGGCGTTCTTCATGGTGAGATCGCCCCAGGTCGGGGTCTCGAGATAGAAGGTGCGGTTGCCGTATCCCAAAGCGACGTAATTGCCGTTGCCCCAGCTCTTGTCCTTGAGGTGCCCGCCGGGGACGAGCGGGCGCCAGTCCATCTCGGGCGTGACCTTGGGGACGAGGATCCAGGTATGGACGCCGTTGGTGCGGACGAAGACCGTCACGCCCTCCTTCGGTTCCTGCCAGTTCCGATTGGCCGGGAGCGCGCCGAGGATCAGTGCCGCAAGGAAATAGAGGATCGGAACGGCGAGCAGGATTCCGAAGGCGCGGAGGGCGATGCGGAAAGTGCGTTTCACGGGCGGAGGCCATCTCAAGATCGCTTGAGGTTGAATCGCTTCTCTCCGTTCGGGCTGAGCCTGTCGAAGCCCTCTCTTCAATCCTGCCGGGACGGCGGGAAGAAGGAAAGCCCTTCGACAGGCTCAGGGCGAACCGGAGCGCGGCACGAAATTGGTGCCAGGCACCAATTTCACGGTGCGGTACGAAATTGGTGCCAGGCACCAATTTCATGGGGGAGGCTGGCGGCGTTGCGGTGGAGGGGAAGCCTTCTCCTCGATGGGGCGCCTTGAGGGCATCGCCTCAAGACGCCACAGTCCAGGCATGGACAGGCGCGAGCATCTGGAGGCGATCTGGCGGGCGGGGGTCGAGGCCTGCCTTCCCGATCGGGTGCTCCGGCCTCATCTCCCGCCTCCGCCTCCGGGCCGCACGATCCTGCTCGCGCTGGGCAAGGCGGCGCTTCCGATGGCGAAGGTCGTCGAATCCCGCTGGCCCGGCCCCCTGTCGGGGCTGGCGGTGGCTCCGCACGGCAGCGGCGGGGCGCTCGATCGGGTGGGGACGATGACCGCCGCCCATCCGGTTCCCGACGAAAGCAGCGTCGTGGCGGCGCAGCGCCTTCTCGATCTGGCCCGCGGCGCCGGCCGGGACGACCTGGTCCTGGTCCTCCTGAGCGGAGGCGCCTCCTCGCTCGCCTGCCTTCCGGCGGCGGGGCTGGGCCTGGCGGAGAAAAGGGAGCTGACCCGCTCGTTGCTCCGTTCGGGCGCGAGCATCGGCGAGATCAATGCCGTCCGACGCCATCTGTCGGGCTTCAAGGGCGGCCGGCTCGCCCTCGCCTCGGCGCCGGCCCGGCTCGTGACCCTCGCCATCTCCGACGTGGTCGGAGATGTGCCGGAGGATATCGGATCGGGACCGACGGCCGCCGATCCCTCGACCGTCGCCCAGGCGAAGGCGATCCTCGGGCGCTACGGCATCGACGCCCCGAAGCACGGCTGGTCCGAGACCCCGAAGCGGGTGCCGGGCGCCTGGCGCCTTGCGGCCGGCGCCTCCACCGCCCTCGAAACCGCGGCGGCCGAGGCTCGGACGCTCGGCTATGCGGTGCGCCTGCTGCTCGAATGCGAGGGCGAGGCCCGCGAAGTCGGGCGAGCGCATGCCGCCCTCGCTCTCCAGGCCGGGCCCGGCGCCGCCTTCATCTCCGGCGGCGAGCTCACCGTCACCGTGCGCGGCGCAGGGCGCGGCGGCCCCAACCAGGAATATGCGCTCGCCGCGGCACTGGCTCTGACCGGGCGAAGCGGGATTTGCGGGCTGGCCGCCGACACCGACGGGATCGACGGCGACAGCGAGGCCGCCGGCGCCTTCTTCGGATGCGGGGCGCCGGGCGGCGAGGCGGCGCTCGACTCCAACGATTCGCGCGGCTGGTTCGCCGAGCATGGCGGTCTGTTCGTCACCGGTCCGACCGGCACCAACGTCAACGATCTTCGGATCATCCTCACCTGACTCCCTCGCTCCGGCAAGGGCGCGGGCGAGTAGGCGAACAAGTCGGTTTCTGCTATGTTCTCCTCGGCTCTTTGAAACGAGAAATTGCGGGACCGCTGTTGCAAGGCTGCAAATTCCGGGGAAATCTTTGAGGCTTTAGCAAGCCGAACCTTCCGAACCTTCCGAACCTTCCGAACCTTCCGAAGCTTCCGCCTCGGCCCGCCGCCTCGGGCCCCTCCCTTCCAGTGAAGGGAGAAGATGCGTAAGCGGACGCCATGAGCGAATGGACGATCGGGATCCTCGGCGGATCGGGCCTCTACGAGATGGAGGCGCTGGAGGAGGCGCAGTGGATCGCCGTCGACACGCCCTGGGGGGCGCCGTCCGACGAGCTACTGGTCGGCCGGCTGCACGGGGTCAAGTTCGTCTTCCTTCCGCGCCACGGCCGCGGCCATCGGATCCCGCCGAGCCAGGTCGACGCCCGGGCCAATGTCGATGCCCTGAAACGCGCCGGCTGCACCGATCTCGTCGCGATCTCGGCGGTCGGATCGCTCGCGGAAGACCTGGCGCCGGGCCGCTTCGTCCTGGTCGACCAGTTCATCGACCGCACCTTCGCCCGCGAGAAGAGCTTCTTCGGGCCCGGCCTCGTCGCCCACGTCTCGATGGCCGATCCCGTCTGCCCGCGCCTCTCGGCCCTGCTCGCGGCCTCGGCCCGTGTGGCCGGGGCGGACGTCTCGGAGGGCGGCACCTACCTGGCGATGGAGGGGCCCCAATTCTCGTCCCGGGCCGAAAGCGAGCTCTACCGCAGCTGGGGCTGCGACGTGATCGGGATGACCGCCATGCCCGAGGCCAAGCTGGCGAGGGAGGCGGAGCTTCCCTACGCCCTGGTCGGGATGGTGACCGATTACGATTGCTGGAGGCAGGGGGAGGAAGCGGTCGAGGTCTCGGCCATCGTCGCCCAGCTGACGGCCAATGCCGGAAGGGCCCGGGCGATGGTGGAGGCGTTCGCCAGGGCCCTGCCGGCGAAGCGCGAGGCCTCGCCCATCGACACCGCGCTCGACTCGGCGATAATCACCGCACCCGAGGCCCGGGACCCGGCGCTGCTGCGCAAGCTGGACGCGATATGCGGGAGGCGTTTTTCCTGATCGAGCCGCCGTCATTGCGAGCGCAGCGAAGCAATCCAGCCAGCGGAAGACGCCAGCGCCGCAGCTGGATTGCCGCGTCGCAATGACGACCGCCTACCCCGCTTTCTCCCCCATCGGCATCTCGAACGGCAGCTCCCTGATCCAGCGGCTTGCGATCAGCTTCTCCCCGGCGATGACCGGCAGGCCGGAATGGCCCGAAGCCGGATCGCGGCGGCCGTCGGGGCCGGTGTTCCAGAACAGGATCGCATCGCCGATCCGCCCCTTCAGCTTCAGGCCCGGCGTCGGGAACCAGGTCTCGCCGCCTTCGTAGCCGTCGTTCAGCCAGACGAGCATCGTCATCGCCCGCTGGTTGGCGAAGCCGGCTATGGCGTCGAAATGCGGACGATATTCGCCGCCGGGCCGGTAGCGGAGAACCTGAAGGGGCTCGCCCTGCCCGGCCGCGGTGCCGCTGGCGGCGGCGAGGCGGCGGTTGAGGGCCTGGACCGCCGGGTTCTCGAGCGGCCAGGTGAAGCCCGCGCTGTCGCAGACCCGCACCGGATCGCTGAGCTGGCGGCCCGAGCCGGGTTCGACGACAGTCGCGGGCGCAAGCATCGGAGCGGCCGAGGCGGCGAGCCAGACGCATTCCTCCGCCGTGAACAGCGCCTCGAAGCGGGTAATGGCCGGCGCCTCGCACAGCCTCTCGCCCTCCGGCATCCGAAGCGGATCGCCGTCTTCGGTGAGCGCCATCGCCCCGATCCGCTGGAGCTCGAGGCGGCTTCGCGGATTGACCTCGGCCAAAGCGGCGAGAAGCCGGAGGGCCTCGCCCCAGCAGCGCGGTCCGCCGATCCCGGCGGCCAGGAGGTTGCAGTAGATCGCCGCCGCGTCGACCCGTCCGGCGCCGGCCGCCTGCCGGAACAGCTCCAGGGCGCCGGCCAGGTCGCGCCGGCCGCCCTCGCCGCGAAGCTTGGCCGCCGCCGAATCGAACAGGGCCTGGGCTTCAGCCATAGAGCCGGGCCACTCGCTCCGGACTCATCCCCGACCGGTAGAGCACGAGGCAGAGCAGGTTGCGTGCCGAGCGCCGGAGCCAGCCGCCGCTCCTCCAGCGTGCCGCCGAAGTGACCGCTTCGATCCCGAGCCGCTCGATCCGCCGGGCGCCTATCCGGCGGACGAGATCGACATCCTCCATCAGCGCCAGCGGCCGGTAGCCGCCCGTCTCGTCGTAGAGACGCCGGGGGACGAGCAGGCCCTGGTCCCCGTAAGGAAGGCCGAGCAGCCGCACCCTCAGCGCGACTCCGGCCTCGACCAGCCGGGCGCGCTTCTCGCCGGCGTCCAGCCGAAACCGGAAGCAGGCCGCCTTGTCGGGGCATCGGACCCTGTGCCGCTCCGCCGCTTCGCGCCAGCCCGGTGAGAGCCTCGTGTCGGCATGGAGGAAGAGCAGCCAATCGCCCTTCGCCGCGGCCGCTCCGGCGGCGAGCTGGACTCCGCGCCCCCGGGGGGATTGAACGAGCCGGGCGCCGGAGCCCTGGGCGATGGCCGTGCTGCCGTCGGTGGATCCGCCGTCGACGACGACGATTTCATCGGCCTCGCGCACGGCGTCGAGGCAGGGGCCGAGCGTGGCGGCGGCGTTCAGGGTGGGGACGACCACCGAGAGCATGCCGCCCGTCATTGCGAGGAGCGAAGCGACGAAGCAATCCAGCAGGGTGCGGACGCTGCACTGGATTGCTTCGCTATGCTCGCAATGACGGTTATCCCGAGCATGAAGCCCCGCCCAGCACGCAGAACCGCGCGCAATGGGGATGATTGAGCGCAACCTCCCGCGGCGAATCGGCCAATGTCGGCCCCAAAGCGAACCCGGGATCGTAGGGAAGCAGGGTGCAGGCGACGACGTGGGGGCGCGGCGCGCCTCTGGGCTTCACGATCATCCGGCTCGACGCGCACATCATCGCTTCCGGCGAGACGTGGAGGATGTCCCAGCAGGCGGTCGTGATCTCGGGAATGTCGGCGGCGCAATCCATGGCCGGGAAGAGGACTAGCCCGCCCTGGGCGGCGAAGCCTTCGCTTCGGCACAAGGCGCAATAGCCCGCCTGGGCCCCGTCGAGGCTCTCGCCGGGAAGCTGGCGGCCGGCGATTGCGGTCCTGAAGCCGTTCGACTCGAGCCAGCGAAGGCCGTCCAGGGCCTTGTCCCAGGTGCCCGCGCCGCGTTCGGCCTCGTGTACCGCCCTGCTATGATGATCGAGGCTGACCCGCATCGTCAGACGCTCTCGAGGCAGCGCCTCAAGCGCCGACTCGAAGCGCCGCATCGGCCGCATCGCGTTGGTCAGGACCAGCACCTCGAAGCCGCGCTCCAGCGCCGCTTCGATCATCGCGATCGACTCGCGGTTCATGAAGGGCTCGCCCCCGGTGAACCCAATCTCCCTCGCGCTGAGCGCCGCCGCCTCGTCCAGGTAAGGGAGGATCTCCGCCAGGGTCGGATAGACGAGCGAATCGTTGGTGGGCGAGCTTTCGATATAGCAGCTCGCGCAGGCCAGGTTGCACAGCGTCCCGGTGTTGATCCACAGAGTGTCGAGCCGACCCAGGGCGACCCGGGCCCGAGGCTCGCCCTTCGCGGTGACGGAGGGGTCACGGAACTTCGCCGGGTCGAGCGGCCGGGCGGCCGGGTCGAGAAAGGGCGAAAGCAGCGGAGACGGAGCAGTGGCGATGACGACCTCCTTCGACACCCGCGGATAGTCCAGTTACAATCGCGCCGGAACCCACCTCCGTCATTGCGAGCGAAGCGAAGCAATCCAGCGGCGCTGAGGCCGAAGCTGGATTGCTTCGTCGCTTCGCTCCTCGCAATGACGGAGGCTTGAAGCTACGAACGGAGGGGGGGGAATGAAACGGCCGGGCAAGCTCCTCCTCCTCATCGTCATCGCCCTGGCGATCGCAGCTTTCTTCGTCCTCGACCTCGGATCCTATCTCACGCTCGCCAACCTCAAGGCCCGGCAGGCCGGGCTGGCGGATTATGTCGAAGCCAATCCTTTCGCTGCGGTCGCGGCCTTCTTCCTGCTCTACGTCGCAGCCACCGCCCTCTCGCTGCCCGGAGCGGCGATCCTGACCCTGGCGGCGGGAGCGATCTTCGGGCTTTGGCAGGGCATTCTCATCGCCTCCTTCGCCTCGACGATCGGAGCGAGCCTCGCCTTCCTCTCCTCGCGCTACCTGCTTCGCGACTGGGTGAAGGCCAGGTTCGGAGCGCGGATCGACTCGATCGACCGGGGAATCGCGAAGGACGGCGCCTTCTACCTGCTCACGCTCCGACTGATCCCGGCCTTCCCCTTCTTCCTGGTCAATCTCGCAATGGGCGTGACCGCGATGCGGCTCGTCACCTTCGCTTTGGTCAGCCAGGCGGGGATGCTGCTTGGAACCCTCGTCTACGTGAACGCCGGCACCCAGCTCGCCGGGATCGAGAGCACGGGCGACATCTTCTCCCCCGCCCTCGTCGGGTCGTTCGTCCTGCTCGGGCTGTTCCCGCTCCTCGCCAGGGCGCTGGTCGGCTGGTGGAAGCGGCGCCTCGTCTACCGGGGCTGGCGCCGGCCCCGGCGCTTCGACCGCAACCTGATCGTCATCGGCGCCGGCGCCGGAGGCCTCGTCACGGCGCTGATCGGAGCGACGGTCCGGGCGAAGGTTACCCTGATCGAGAAGGGCGAGATGGGCGGCGATTGCCTCAACACCGGCTGCGTTCCGTCCAAGGCCCTGATCCGGAGCGCCCGGGCGGCCCACGAGATCCGGACCGCCGCCGCCTACGGCCTCGCGCCCGCCGAGCCGGAGGTGCGCTTCGGCGAGGTGGTCGAGCGGATCCATCGGATCATCGCCGACATCGCCCCGGCCGACAGCGTCGAGCGCTATACGAAGCTGGGAGTGGACGTGCGCAAAGGCCATGCCCGGCTCGTCGATCCCTGGACGGTCGAGATAGACGGCGGCGAGCGGCTGACCGCCCGGGCGATCGTCATCGCCGCCGGGGGAGAGCCCGCCGTGCCGCCGATCCCGGGCCTGGCGGAGAGCGGTTTCCTGACCAGCGACTCGATGTGGGAGGCCCTTCGCGGGCGGGAAACGGTTCCGGCGCGCGTGGCGATAGTCGGCGGCGGCCCGATCGGCACCGAAATGGCCCAGGCCTTCGCCCGACTGGGCTCGAAAGTGACCCAGATCGAGCACGGCCCGCGGCTCCTTCCTCGGGAGGACGAGGACGCCTCCGCCCTCGTCGAAGCGGTGCTGGGCGAGGAGGGCGTGGAGATCCTCACCGGCCATGAGGCGGTTCGGGTGGAGGGCAAGGCGCTGGTCGTCCGCTCGAAGGGCGCGGAAAGGTCCATCGCCTTCGACGAGATCATCGTCGCGGTCGGGCGCAAGGCCCGGCTGACCGGCTACGGGCTGGAGGAACTGGGGATCGAGACCGGCCGAACCGTCGCCGTCAACGCGTGGCTGGAGACCCGCTTTCCCAACATCTACGCGGTCGGCGACGTCGCCGGACCCTATCAATTCACCCATTTTGCCGCCCACCAGGCCTGGTTCGCGGCGGTCAACGGCCTGTTCGGCCAGTTGAAACGCTTCCGGGCGGACTACCGGGTGGTGCCCTGGGTCACCTTCACCGACCCCGAGGTCGCCCATGTCGGCCATAACGAGCTTTCGGCGAAGGAGGCGGGGATCGACTATGAGGTCGTCCGTTACGACCTCTCTCACCTCGATCGGGCCCTGGCCGAGGGCGCGAACCGGGGCTTCGTCAAATTGCTCGTCCAGCCCGGCAAGGACAGGCTTCTGGGCGCAACCATCGTTGCATCCCAGGCTGGCGAGTTGATCGCGGAGCTGGTGCTTGCGATGAAGCACGGGCTCGGCCTCAACAAAGTGCTCGCGACCATCCACGCCTACCCGACCCTGGCCGAGGCCAACAAATATGCCGCGGGCGAATGGAAGAAGGCGCACAAGCCCAAGCGGCTCCTCGACTGGGTGGAGCGCTATCACGACTGGCGGCGCGGGTGACCCGGATCGTCATCTTCGCCAAGGCGCCGGTGGCAGGCCGGGTGAAGACCCGGCTGATCCCCGCTTTGGGCGCGGAAGGCGCTGCGGCGCTGGCCCGGGAGATGCTGGACTCGACCTTGGATGAGGCGCTGGCGACGGGCCTTGCGGTCGAGCTTTGTGGGGAGCCCGATGCAGCGCAATGGCAGCCGGCGCGGCCCGGACTGGCGCTGACGGCACAGGGCGAGGGGGCGCTGGGCGACAGGCTTGCGCTGGCGGCGGCACGGGTCCTGGGGGAGGAGCGGATCCTCCTCATCGGTGCGGACTGTCCGGAACTCGGACGAAGGCGCTTGCAGGCTTCGGCGGAAGCCCTGGGGGATCACGACGCGGTGATCCACCCGGCGCACGACGGAGGCTATGCGCTGCTCGGGCTTCGGCGCTTCGACCGCTCTATCTTCGAGGGCATAGACTGGAGCACGCCCGTTGTGGCGGTGCAGACGGTGGCCAGGATCGAGGCGCTCGGCTGGTCGCTGCACGTGAGCGATACGCTTCGGGATGTGGACGAGCCGGGCGACCTTACCACCGTCATTGCGAGGAGCGAAGCGACGAAGCAATCCAGACCCTCGGACTCTGAAGCTGGATTGCTTCGCTTGCGCTCGCAATGACGGGGAGATTAGGCGGGCCCATGCAACTCCTGCCCCCCTATGCCGAGCTTCTCGGCCTCCGCACCGAGCGGACCGACGACGAAGCCCTGCTCTGGATCATGCCGTTTCGCGAGGAAGTCGTCGGGCGTCCCGGCTTCCTCCACGGCGGCGCCATCGCCGGGCTGCTCGAATTCGCCGCCTTGGGGACGCTCTACGAGGCGCTCGGCGGCGGAGCGACCGCAAGGCCGATCAACGTCAGCGTCGACTTCATGCGCGGCGGGGTGAACCATGACACTTTCGCATCGGCGGTGGTGACCCGCCTCGGGAGCCGGGTGGCGAACGTCGAGGCCCACGCCTGGCAGCAGGACCGGGCGAAACCGATCGCCGCGGCGCGGATGAACCTGATGGTGAGGCGCGACCCGTCATTGCGAGCGTAGCGGAGCAATCCAGCGCGGGTTCGGAGGCCCGCTGGATTGCTTCGTCGCTGCGCTCCTCGCAATGACGGAGCGCTTCGCTCCTCGCCATAACGACGCGCCCTATCCCCCCCGCTTCATCACTTCCCGGGCGATCACCAGCTGCTGGACCTGGCTCGTCCCCTCGTAGATCCTGAACAGCCTCACGTCCCGGTACAGCCGCTCGATCCCGTAATCGGCGATATAGCCGGCGCCTCCGAAAATCTGGACGGCCCGGTCGGCGACCCGTCCTACCGTCTCGCTCGCGAAATATTTGGCTGCCGCCGCCTCCAGCGTGATCGCCTCCCCCTTGTCCTTCAGAGCCGCCGCCTCGAGGACCAGAGCCTTCGCGGCCATCGTCTCGGTCTTCGAATCTGCGATCATCGCCTGGATCAGCTGGAACTCGGACAGGGCCTTGCCGAACTGCTTGCGCTCCGCCGAATAAGCGACGGAGTCGGCGATCAGCCGCTCGGCGATTCCGACGCAGACCGCGGCGATATGGAGCCTGCCGCGGTCGAGCACCTTCATCGCGATCCGGAACCCCTCTCCCTCCTCGCCCAGCCGGTTGGCGGCGGGGACTGGAGCGCCGTCGAAATTGACGTCGCAGACATGGGCGCCCTGCTGGCCCATCTTCTTCTCGGGCCGACCGACGCTGACGCCCGGAAGATCGGCCGGGACGAGAAAGGCGGAGACTCCCTTCGCCCCAGGCTCGCCGGTCCGGGCCATGACGGTGAACAGCGAGGCCTTGTCGGCATTGGTGATGTACCGCTTGGTGCCGGTGAGGCGGTAGACGTCGCCGTCGCGCACCGCCTTGGTCTGCACCGCGGCGCTGTCGGAGCCCGCGCCCGGCTCGGTGAGGGCGAAGCTGGTGATGATCTCGCCCGAAGCGATTCGAGGAAGCCACTGCGCCTTCTGCGCCTCGCTCCCGGCCATCGCCAGGCCCTGGCTTCCGATCCCGACATTGGTCCCGAACGCGGAGCGGAAGGCCGGGGTGGTCCCGCCAAGCTCCAGCGCGACCCGCACTTCCTCCGACATGGTGAGGCCCAGGCCGCCAAATTCCTCGGGGATCGATAGGCCGAACAGGCCCATCTCGCGCATCTCGGCGACGATCTCGGCCGGCACCTCGTCCTCCCGGTCGACCCGCTCTTCGAGCGGGCGAAGCCGCTCGCGGACGAAGCGTCGGACGGTGGAGAGGAGGAGGTCGAAGGATTCGGGATCGAGGGACATTCTCTGACTCCTCCCCTCCCTGGAAGGGAGGGGCTGGGGGGTGGGTAGGCGAGCGAAGCGAGACTTCGCTGACTAGGAGTTTCGGCCGCCTTCGGCAGACCCACCCCTAACCCCTCCCTTCCAGGGAGGGGAAGTCAGTAACCCTTCATCCGGGCCAGCTTGTCCGAATGATAGTTCGAATCGCCGAACAGCTCGTTCAAAGCCCGGTCGCGCTTCATGTAGAGGCCGATGTCATATTCGTCGGTCATCCCGATCCCGCCGTGCATCTGCACGCCTTCCTGCACCGCGAGGGTCGAGGCGCGCCCGGCCTTGGCTTTGGCGACGCAGACCATCGCTTCGGCCTCCGGGCTCCCTTCGTCGAGCAATTGCTGGGCCTTGAGCGCCGCCGAGCGGGCGATCTCGAGCTCGGAATAGAGATGCGCGGCGCGGTGCTGGAGCACCTGGAACTCGCCGATCAGCCGTCCGAACTGCTTCCTCTGCCTCAGATAATCGACCGTCATCCCCATCGCGGCCGAGCCCAGCCCTACCATCTCCGACGCTGCGCCGGCCCGGCCGGCATCGAGCACCCGGCTGAGCACCGCCTCGCCGCCTCCCACCTCGCCGATCACGGAATCGGCATTCACTTCCACTCCCTGGAAATCGAGCCGGGCGCCGATGCTGGAATCGGCCAGCCTGACGCCCTCCACCTCCAGTCCCTTCATATCCCTCTCGACCGCGAACAGGGTCACGCCTTCGTCGGTCCGGGCCGCGACGACGATCACGTCCGCCGAGACGCCCTGCACCACGAACTGCTTGCGGCCCGAGAGCCGGAAGCCGTTGCCGGCCCGCTCCGCCTTCATCGCGATCGCCTCGGGGCGGTGCTTGGGACCTTCGTCGACGGCGAGCGCCGCGACCGATTCTCCGGAAAGTATCCCCGGGAACCAGCGCTTCGCGTGAGGCGTGCCCTTGAGCGCCTCGACCACCGCGACGGCGCTGATCAGGAAGGGCGAAGGCGTGAGGTTGCGCCCGATCTCCTCGAGCACGATGCCCGCCTCGACATGGCCGAGGCCCAGCCCGCCGTCGGCCTCGTCGATCAGGATCCCGGTGAAGCCCAGTTCGCCAAGCTGCTTCCACAAATCGTGGCCGAAGCCGTCCTTGCAGCCCATGTCGCGATATTTGCGGAGCTGGCCGGCAATCGACCCTTCGTCCGCCATCAGCTGCCGCGCGGTGTCGCGGAGCATGACCTGGTCTTCGGTTAGGTAGAGCGGCACCCTGTCTGTCTCCTACGCTTCACTGGATTGCTTCGCTGCGCTCGCAACGACGGCCCTCTTTCCGTCATTGCGAGAAGCGAAGCGACGAAGCAATCCAGCCCCCCGCCGGCTCAAGCCCCCGGCAAATCCAGAATCCGCTTCGCGATAATGCCCAGCTGGACCTCGCTCGTCCCGCCCTCGATCGAATTGGCCTTGGTCCTCAGCCACTCGCGGGCGGCCTTGCCTTTGCGGCTTCGCTCGCTCTCCCATTCTAGCGCGCTCGAGCCGCCGGCGGCCATGACCAGCTCGTGCCTGGCCTTGTTCAGCTCGGTCCCCGCATATTTCATCATCGATGGCTGGGCGGGATGGGCCATTCCGACCTTCAGCTCATCGATGAAGCGCTCGGACATCGCCCGGAAGGCCAAAGCGTCGACGTCGAAGCGGGCGATGTCCGCCCGGAGCACCGGGTCGGCGAGCCGCCCGCTCTCATCGCGGCCGACGCTCTCCACCAGGGCCTCGCCGAGGCTTCCCGTCTGGCCGCCCAGCCCCATCCCGCTGATCATCTCGCGCTCGTGGCCGAGCAGGTACTTGGCGACGTCCCAGCCCTTGCCGACCTCGCCGACCACCTGCTCCTTGGGCACCTTCACGTCGTCGAAGAAGGTCTCGCAGAAGGGCGAGGAGCCGGAGATGAGGAGGATCGGCTTCGTCGACACGCCCGGGCTCGCCATGTCGAACAGGATGAAGCTGATCCCCTTGTGCTTGGGCGCCTGGAAGTCGGTCCGAACCAGGCAGAAGATCCAGTCCGCCTTGTCGGCATAGCTGGTCCAGACCTTCTGGCCGTTGACCAGCCAATGGTCCCCTTGGTCCTCGCACTTCGTCTGGAGCGAGGCGAGGTCGGAGCCGGCGTTCGGCTCCGAATAACCCTGGCACCAGCGGATCTCGCCGCGAGCGATCTCGGTCAGGAAGCGCTTCTTCTGCGCCTCCGTGCCATATTTGAGGAGCGCCGGCCCGAGCATCGATATCCCGAAGCTCATCAGCGGATTACGAGCGCCGATTCGGGCCATCTCCTGCCTCAGGACCTTGGTCTCCGCCGGGGAAAGCCCGCCGCCGCCATATTCCCTCGGCCAGTCCGGGACGGTCCAGCCCCGCTCGGCCATCGCTTCCATCCAGCTTCTCTGGGCCTCGTTCTTGAACTGGAAGCCGCGCCCGCCCCAACAGGCGTCGCTCTCCTCTCGCATCGGTTCGCGCATCTCGGCGGGGCAATTGGCCTCCAGCCAGGCGCGGGTCTCGATACGGAAAGTCTCAAGGTCGCTCACGGGCCGCCTCCTCAGCTTTACGTTAACGTCAATGGCGCGGAGTGAGGAAGGCGTCAACCGGACATGGACCCGGGCGGCTTATGACCCTAGGATCGTCCGCCTGGGCTACCGGCTGGTCGAGATGACGCCCGACGAGCGCAAGGCTTTCAACCAGACCAAGGGCAAGGCCGCCGGCCAGGCCTATATCGTCGAGTTCAGCCGCCGGGTGATCGCCGAAGGACGGTGAGCGCCGTCCTTCCCGCGAAAGCGGGAATCCCGTGCTGGGTGGAAAGAAATGGAGCGGACCGGGAGCCTGGCGGGTCGCTGCTGTCGCGGGGATGACCCCCTAATGCCAGTCGGCGTCCGCCACGGGCTTCATCTCGCCCGCCGCCTTGACGATGTCCTCCAGGTCGACCGCTGTATCGAAGGGATCCTCGTCGAGCTCGGTCACCCGGTTCAGCCGCCGCTGCCAGCCGTGCAACGCCTCGACATAGGGGACATAGGGCACCCGCATCAGGGCCCCGCTGGGCAGCAGCTCCAGGTCGGCGATCCCGTTCTTGACCCATTCGCCGGTGCCCCAGTCGGGCATGTCCACGGCCGGAAACAGGCAGACTCCGTGGAGGTCGACCCCGCGATTCACCGCGGCGAGGCTTTCCGAGACGACGTCGTTCAGCCAGTCCGGCCGGCCGCCCTTCAGGCCCGAGGTCTCGGCGACGATGCAGGGGCGGCGGTAGCGTTTCCAGCCTTCCTCGATCAGGTCGCAGAGCGGGCGGATCCGCGGATCGCCGGGCTCGAGCGCGGCGTGCGGGCCCTTCTCGCGATATTCCATCTGGCCGAAGCTGTAATTGTTGAAACCGACGATATCGAGGATCTCCGGCGACCCGCCCAGCTCGGCGTGGCGAAGGCCGCCGATCACGTCGAAAGCCAGGAAGGCGTCGTCATAAGTCTCACGCCGGGCCGCCTCGGCGAAGTCCGGTCGGTCGGCGGGCGGCACCACCCAGATGAGCGGGTCGATATGGATCATCCGCGAGTCCGGAGCGAAAGCCCTGATCGCCTTCACGGCCGCGATGTCGGCGCCGGCCAGCGCGAGGGTGAGCCGCCGGCGCGTCTCGCGGTCCTTGCCGAACGGCGCCGCCCACGACCACTCGCCCGCCATGTAGCCGAAGAAGGTGATCTCGTTGATCGGGGTGAAGAAAGGCGGCGAGTGATGCGCGTGTTCGATCACGTAGCGGGCGGCCGCGTCGGCATAGGCGGCGAAGCGATCGGCGAAGTCGGGACCGAAAGGGTCGACGTCGTCCGGATAGCCGTAATGGCACAGGTCCCAGATCGGCTGGATCCCGTAGCGCCGCTGAGCCTGCAGGAACGGGTCGATGCAGGAGAAATCGTAATTGCCGCCTCCCCTGTCGACCATCGGCCAGGGAATGCCCTCTCGAGCGACGGCGATCCCCAGCGAGCGGAGCATCCGATAATCCTCGTCGGAGTGGCTCAGATGCTGGGTCTCGGCGCAAAGGTCGCGGCGGCCCTGGTCTTTCCAGATGAAGGTCGAGCATTCGAACCCCGACAGGAAGAAAGTCGGGAAAATGCCCTTGCGGCTCACTTGAGCGCGCTCGCCACCCGGTTCTTCACTTGGGGATCGGGGATGATCCGGTAGCGCGCCTCGATCAGGCTGTAGACTCCGAACAGGCCCAGGCCCGCGGCGACCGCGGCCTGCAGCCCGCCGGGCAGGCTCAGGAGAGCGTCGCCGAGCGCCCCGGCTTTCTCGGCCTCGTTCTGAGTGACCGCCTTGAAGACCAGCCAGGCGGCGGCGAGGAAGATGATCCCGCGCGCGGCATGGCCCGCCGTCCCCGCCACGATCACCCACATCTTGTCCTTCGCCTCGGAGGCCAGATGCTTGCAGAAGTCCCGCTTGGCGGCGATCACGAGCTGGGCGATCCCGACGGCGAGGAGGATCGCGGCTGCCAGATAGAGGAGCAGGTCGCCGCCCGGAAGGCCCATTGCGGTCGCCGCTCCGCTCTCGGCGCTCTCGCTCGAATCGCCGCCCGATCCGCTCCCCGTCGCGAGCTTCACGGCCGTGAAGGCGAGGCCGAGATGGATGATTCCGCTGGCGGCGCCCGCCACCTGGCCGGCGATGCCCTTGGCGTCGTCGCCCTTGTTCTGGGTATCGAAAGCGGCGTCGGCGAGCCGCCAGATACCGTAAGCGACGAATCCGAGCGCAAGCAGGCCGAGCACGAGCCCGCCCGCCTCGCGGGAGACATGCTCGAGCGCACCGCCGGCATCCTCCGTCCGCCCCAGCTTGAGAGCCAGATAGCCGATGATGATATAGAGCAGCCCGCGGGCGGCGAAGCCGACCCGGGTCAGCAGCAGGAAGTTGGGGGATACATTGGCCATCGGGCCCTAACGTACGTTGCCCGAACACTGTTCCGCCAGCGAACCGATCCCTCCCTCGATAATTCGGCGCGAACCGAACCGGGACGCCGCGTAATTGGTGCCAGGCACCAATTACGGCGGCGGTTATCCTCCCTCAGCAAATCCAAAGGCTTAGTAAATGGTGCCTGGCACCATTTACGCTGACACCGAAATTCATAAATCGGTGCTTGCTCCCGAATTTTGCGGCCACTGGCGCGAAACCGCGCTTTCTGGCAGCGGGGGACGGCGCAGCAGAGGAGGAATCCGGCGGTCATGGACTTCGACCTTACGGAACGGCAGGCTTTTTACCGCGACCGGGTTCGCGATTTCGTCGAGACTCGGATTCGGCCGAGGACCAAGGATTATAAATCGCAGCTCGACGCCGGCGACCGCTGGCAGCCGATCCTCGTGATCGAGGAGCTCAAGCCGGAGGCCCGCGCCGCCGGCATGTGGAATCTGTTCATGCCGCCGGGCCAGGCGCTCCGCCATGTCGACGAGAGCTTCGAGTTCGAGGGCACCCAGCTCACCAACCTCGAATATGCCCTGTGCGCCGAGGAGATGGGCCGGATCGGCTGGGCCTCCGAGGTGTTCAACTGCTCCGCCCCCGACACCGGCAACATGGAGGTCTTCCACCGCTACGGGACTCGCGAGCAGAAGGAACAATGGCTCCGCCCGCTGATGAACGGCGAGATCCGCTCCGCCTTTTTGATGACCGAGCCGGGCGTCGCCTCGTCCGACGCGACCAATATCCAGTGCGAGATCCGCCGCGACGGCGACGACTATGTCCTCAACGGCCGCAAATGGTGGTCGTCGGGTGCGGGCGATCCGCGCTGCAAGGTCGCGATCGTCATGGGCAAGACCGATACCGGCGCGGAGAAGCACCGCCAGCAGTCGATGGTCCTGATGCCGCTCGATGCCCCCGGAGTGACGGTGGAGCGGGCGCTTACCGTCTACGGCTATGACGACGCGCCCCACGGTCACATGGAGATCGAGCTGAAGGACGTGCGGATCCCCGCCTCGAACATGCTGCTCGGCGAAGGCCGCGGCTTCGAGATCGCTCAGGGGCGGCTCGGCCCGGGCCGAATCCACCATTGCATGCGGACGATCGGGGTCGCGGAGGAAGCCTTGAAGGCGATGGTCAAGCGCCTCCAGTCGCGGGTCGCTTTCGGCAAGCGCCTGATGGAGCACAGCGTCTGGGAGCAGCGAGTCGCCGCCGCCCGGATCGACATCGACATGTCGCGCCTCCTCTGCCTCAAGGCCGCCGACATGATGGACAAGGCCGGCAACAAGGCAGCGGCGGCCGAGATCGCGATGATCAAGGTCTACGCCCCGAACATGGCGCTCCGGATCATCGACGACGCGGTGCAGGCCCATGGCGGCGCCGGAGTGTCTCAGGATTTCGAGCTGGCCAAGAGCTGGGCCGGGATCCGGACGTTGCGCCTCGCCGACGGGCCGGACGAAGTGCACAACCGGGCCATCGCGCGAATAGAGTTTTCCAAGCATGCGGTGTGAGCCGAGAAGCGGTGGGGAGAGGGACCATGCGAAGCATGGTGGAGGGGTAATTGGCGCAGGATTCGGTGGATCCCGCGAGAACCTACTCGGCCCCGCCTTTTACCCCTCCACCACCCTTCGGGTGGTCCCCCTCCCCATCTGCAATGGGGAGGCAAGATTATGAAAGCCGCCCTCCTCCGCCAACCCGGCACCCCCCTCACCCTCGAGCAGGCCACCCTCGACTCCCCCGGCCCGCGCGAGGTGCTCATCCGAACCGCCGCCTGCGGGCTGTGCCACAGCGACCTCCACTTCATCGAGGGCACCTACCCCCACCCCCTCCCCTGCATCCCGGGCCACGAGGCGGCGGGTATCGTCGAGGCGATCGGGAGCGAGGTGCGGATGGTGAAGGTGGGCGATCATGTCGTCACCTGCCTCTCCGCCTTCTGCGGACATTGCGAATATTGCGTGACCGGGCGGATGTCGCTCTGCCCGGGTGGCGACACCCGCCGGGCCAGGGGTGCACAGCCCCGGATCACCGGCGAGGACGGAAGCGCGGTCAACCAGATGCTCAACCTCTCCGGCTTCGCCGAGGCGATGCTGGTCCACGAACATGCCTGCGTCGCCATCGACCGCGAAATGCCGCTCGACCGGGCCGCCGTGATCGGCTGCGCGGTGACGACCGGGGCCGGAACCATCTTCAACGCCTGCAAGCTCGTCCCCGGGGAGACCGTGGCGGTGATCGGCTGCGGCGGGGTCGGCCTCGCAACGGTCAACGCCGCCCGGATCGCGGGCGCCGGCCGGATCATCGCCGCCGATCCGGTCCCCGAGAAGCGCGAGCTCGCACTGAAGCTCGGCGCCACCGACGTCCTCGACCCGATGGAGGAAGGCGCCGGCGCCCGCATCGTCGAGATGACCAAGGGCGGGGTCGACCATGCGATCGAGGCGGTCGGCCGCCCGGCCTCGGCCGCGCTGGCGGTCAAGGCGCTCCGCCGCGGCGGCACCGCGACCATCCTCGGGATGATGCCGCTCGACCAGAAGGTCGGCCTCGGCGCGATGGACCTGCTCTCCGGCAAGAAGCTCCAGGGCGCCTTCATGGGCGCCAACCGCTTCCCGGTCGACATACCGCGTCTGGTGGACTTCTACCTGCGCGGACTTCTCGACCTCGACTCGATCGTGGCGGAGACGATCCCCCTGGAGCGCGTCAACGAAGGCTTCGAACGGATGAAGCGCGGCGACGCGGCAAGATCGGTGGTGGTGTTCGAATGACGGTCCCGAAGCCGTCATTGCGAGGAGCGAAGCGACGCGGCATTCCAGCGCGGCGCCCGCGACAGCCGCAACACTGGATTGCTTCGCTACGCTCGCAATGACGGAGTAAGAAAAATGTCCCTCTTCGACCTCACCGGCAAAGTCGCCGGACGAGAAGAAAATTGGTGCCAGGCACCAATTTCTAAGTGACGGAGAACCTTGATGTCCCTCTTCGACCTTGCCGGCAAAGTCGCCGTCATCACCGGCTCCTCGCGCGGCATCGGCCGGGCTATCGCCGAGGCGATGGCCGAGCAGGGCGCCAAGGTCGTCATCTCCAGCCGGAAGGCCGAAGCCTGCCAGGAGGTCGCCGACGCCATCAACGCGAAGCATCCCGACGCGGCCCTAGTCGTCCCCGCTTCAATCTCCTCCAAGGAAGCCCTGCAGAACCTCGTCGACGAGACCCGCCGCAGGCTCGGCCGGATCGACATCCTCGTCTGCAACGCCGCCTCCAACCCCTATTACGGGCCGATGGGCGGGATCACCGACGACCAGTTCCGGAAGATCCTCGAGAACAACGTCATCGCCAATCACTGGCTGATCCAGATGGTCGCACCCGAGATGGTCGAGCGCCGGGCCGGCTCGATCATCATCGTCAGCTCGATCGGCGGCCTCAAGGCCTCGGCCGTGATCGGCGCCTACAACATCTCCAAGGCCGCCGACTTCCAGCTCGCCCGAAACCTCGCCGCCGAGTTCGGCCCCCATCAGGTCCGGGTGAACTGCATCGCGCCCGGGCTCATCCGCACCGACTTCGCCCGGGCATTGTGGGAGAATCCGGATACCTTGAAGATGGTCACGGCCCACACGCCCTTGCAGCGCATCGGCGAGCCTGAGGAGATTGCGGGGGCGGCGGTGTTCCTGGCCTCGGATGCGTCCACGTTCGTGACGGGGCAGGCGATCGTGGTAGACGGTGGAAGCACTACGGGGGTTGGACTTTGAGCCGTCATTGCGAGCGAAGCGAAGCAATCCAGTGCTGCGCCTCCACCCGCTGGATTGCTTCGTCGCTGCCACGTAGCAGCAGTTTATCCTGAGCGCCGCCGCAGGCGGCGTCGAAGGGCTCCTCGCAATGACGGAATAGTATCATGAGACTCCCCGACAAGATCGCAATCGTCACCGGCGCCGGATCCGGAATCGGCCGGGCAAGCGCGATCCGTTTCGCGGCCGAAGGCGCCAGGGTGATCTGCGCCGACCTCAAGGGCCATGACGAGACCGCCGCCGAGATCGGCGAATCGGCGATCGGGATCCAGGCCGATGCCGGCAGCGAGGACGACGTCCAGGATCTCGTGCAGGCCGCCCTTCAATATCACGGCAGCCTCGACATCTTCTTCGCCAATGCCGGGATATCCGGCGGCCTCGCCTCCCTGTTCGAGCAGGAAGTCGCCGACTGGCAGGAGATCCTTCGGGTCAACCTGATCGGCCCCTCGCTCGCGATCAGGCACAGCGCCCCCGCGATGAAGGAGAATGGCCGCGGCTCGATCATCTGCACCGCGAGCGTCGCCGGGATCCGAGCCGGCGCCGGAGGCCCGGCCTATTCCGCGTCCAAGGCCGGAGTGATCAACCTGGTCCAGGTCGCCGCCACCCAGCTCGCCGGGGCCGGCATCCGGGTCAATGCCATCTGCCCGGGCCTGATCGAGACCGGGATGACCCGCCCAGTCTACGAATGGGCGAGGGCCAAGGGCAAGGAAGACCGTATCGGCCACCTCAACCCGCTAAAGCGCGGCGGAGTCCCCGACGAGATCGCCAACGCCGCCCTCTTCCTCGCCTCGGACGAAGCCAGCTACGTAAACGGCCACGCCCTCGTGGTGGACGGCGGCCTCTCCATCAGCCACCCCTACAACCACCAGGAATATGGACGGACCGCGGTCTGACTCCCCTCCCTGGAAGGGAGGGGCCGGGGGGTGGGTAGGCGAGCGAAGCGAGACTATGCGGACTCGGAGTTTCGGCCGCCTTCGGCGGACCCACCCCTGGCCCCTCCCCTTCAGGGAGGGGAATTATCGGGCCAGCAACCTCTGCCGGTTCCATTCATCGATCAGCGAATCGGCCCGCCGCTTCTCCACGCTTCCCGGTTTCAAATCCGGATAGCGCACTCGGCGCCCGCTCTCGCTGAAGCCGACCTCCTCCGTCTCGAGCTGGAAGGTCGTCCAGACCTCCCCCGGCCCAACCAGGCCTATGGCGGCAGGAGCTCCGAGCCGGCTCACATGCTGGAAGACCGGCCCGCGCCGCTGCGGCACCCTGGCACCGAGCGAGCGAAGGATGAGCGAGCGATAGTCGGAGAGCCCGATCGGCCGGGGGATCTCGAGGCCGGGCCTGCTCATGATCAGCGGGATCTGGGTCTGCTGGCGGTTGATGACATGGCCGTGGCCCAGGAAGGCGTCGTCGAACAGGGACTCGCCGTGATCGGCCGTCACCAGGAGCAGAGTATCGTCCCAGATGCCCAGCCGCTTCAGCCGCTCGACCAGCTGTCCGATCAGCCAGTCGTCATAGGCGATGGCGTTCCAATAGGTTCGTTCCACCCAGTCCCTGTTCGCCTGGCCGATCTCGCCGCGCGGGATCGGACTTCCGGGCAGTATCTGCGGCATTCCCGGATGGGCGTAGGGGAAGTGCGCCTCCTGGAAGTTGAGGTAGGCAAAGGTCGGCCGCCGCCACCCTTCGGCCGAGCCGAAAGCTCCGTCGAAGGCCCTGAGCACCTTCTTCCCGTCGAGAAGGAGCGACGCCGTGGCGGCGAAGCTGAACGCCCGCTCCGACTTGAGGGTCTCGGCATCGACGAAGACGTCCGCCGTCTCCTTCATCCCCGCCGTCTCGGCGATCCCGCCGAACCGTTCGGCCTGGCCGGAAAAGACTCCGATCCGATAGCCGTTCGACTTGAAGTCCCGGAACAAAGAAGGCGAGCCGGAGCGTGGGGCGAGAGTGCCGCTGAACAGGCTCTTCAGGGATTCCGTCGTGAAGCCGACATGGCTGTAGGCCTCGCGCGTATAGCTTCCGTCGCGGGCCAGCGCGTTCATCACCGGAGTCAAAGGCCGCCCGTCCACCACCCGCCCGATCGAGTCGCCGCGGGCGCTTTCCAGGACGACGAGGACGACGTGCTTCCTGTCGGGGATGACGGGCGTCGGAAAGCTGGCCTGTGCGCCGGCGACGCGGAAATCGCCGCCATAGCCGTCCTCGTCGATGCCGTTGTTCGGCAGGTCGAGGACGAAGGGGTGCCGGGCCGGGTCGAACGGGGCCGAATCCCGTTGCGGGGTGAACCACGAATAGCCGTCCTGGTCGAAATCGCTTGCCCGGCCCAGCCCTTGGATCGCGAGCCCGGGGGCGGTGAACCGGGCGAGGGCGTAGCGCGAATCGGGAGCGCCGCCCGCGGCGTAGAGCAGGAAAGGCAATGGCAGGCCCGGCCACAGCGCATGCCTCCACTTCAGGGCCGGCATCGGCACCGTCTCGGGCAGCCACCGCCGACCCAGCTGAAGCGCGAGCCACCAGGCGAGCACCGCTCCCGCCGCTCCGACCAGCATCAGCGCCCCTTCGCTCGCCACGTACAAGGCGGCCTCGGCGAGGCTTCCGCCGCCGAGGCTCTTGATCAGCTCGAAGCCCAGGGCGTCGCTGAAATAGCTCAGGGCCTCGAACTTGGCGATCAGAGCCGCCGCGAACCCGCCGACCGCGAAGAACAGGAAGTTGAGCAGGAAGACCGGACCGTCCCGCCTCCGCCGGTGAAGGGCGCGGATGAGGAGGTAGAGGAGCCCGACCAGGATCGCATGGGCCGCAAGCAGGACAATCAGGAACAGTCCCGCCTCCGCCGGCCGGTCGATCACATGCGAAGCCCCGAACCCGCCGGCGAACACGCCATATTTGCGCTCTACCAGAGCCAGCTCGAGGGCGAGCGTGACGAGGAAGGCCAGAGCGAGGGACCACCAGGGTTTGAGCCGGGACATTGGCGGCGCTGTAGCAGCGCCGGCTTGAGATTTTCTTTCCTCCCCATCGTCAGATGGGAGGGGGACCGCCAATTTTGGCGGTGGAGGGGTAACTGGCGCCGGAATCGGCAGCTTCGCAAGAGATCCTCGGAGGTCTGGGCCTCCTACCCCTCCACCACCCTTCGGGTGATCCCCCTCCCCATGCTGCGCATGGGAGGAAAGGGGCGGTTGACGTTCACGTAAAGACGCTGCAATCGGCGCCTCGAAGGAGACCCCTCAATGAGCCCCATCTCGACCCGCCGCCACGGCGACATCCTCATCGTCACCTCGAACAACCCGCCGGTGAACGCGCTCGGCCACGCCGTTCGCGAGGGCCTGGTGAAGGCGATCGGCGAGGCCGATTCGGACGAGGCGGTGAAGGCGGTGGTCATCGTCTGCCAGGGCCAGACCTTCTTCGCCGGCGCCGACATCACCGAGTTCGGCAAGCCGATGCAGATGCCGATGCTCCCGATGGTCGTCGACATCATCGAGAATTGCACCAAGCCGGTCGTCGCCGCGATTCACGGCACGGCGTTCGGCGGCGGCCTCGAAGTGGCGCTGGCGAGCCATTATAGGGTCGCCGTCCCTTCGGCCAAGCTGGGCGTTCCCGAGGTCAAGCTCGGCCTCCTCCCCGGCGCCGGCGGCACGCAGCGGCTGCCGCGAGTCGCCGGGGTTCGCAAGGCTCTGGAGATGGCCGCGACCGGCAATCCCATCTCCGCCAAGGAAGCCTATGAGTCGGGCCTCTTGGACCGGCTGATTGAAGGAGACCTCGAGCAGCACGCCGTGGCATATGCCGACGAGGTGAAGGCCGTCCGCCCGATCCCCAGGACGAGCGAGCGGCAGGACAAGATCGAGGGCACCGACCCGGCCGTCTTCGACGCGTTCCGAAAGGAGCATGCCCGCAAGTTCAAGGGCTTCGAAGCGCCCGAGAAGAACATCCAGGCCATCCAGGCCGCCGTCGCCAAGCCCTATTCCGAAGGCGTCCAGGACGAGCGGCGGTTGTTCATGGAGCTGATGAGCGGGACCCAGGCTCGGGCCCAGCAATATTTCTTCTTCGCGGAGCGGCAGGCGGCCAAGATCGACGGTCTTCCCGAAGGCACCACCCCCCGGACGATCGAGCGCGTAGGCGTGATCGGCGCCGGGACGATGGGCGGCGGGATCTCGATGAACTTCCTCAGCGCCGGGATCCCCGTCACCATCGTCGAGATGCAGCAGGACGCTCTCGACCGCGGCACGGGCGTCATGCGCAGGAATTACGAAGCCTCGGCCGCCAAGGGCCGGATCACCGCCGAACAGGCCGAAGGCGCGATGGCGCTCCTCAAGCCCAGCCTGAGCCTCGACGACCTCGCGACATGCGACCTGATCATCGAGGCCGTGTTCGAGAATATGGACGTCAAGAAGGAGGTCTTCGGAAAGCTCGACTCGATCGCCAAGCCCGGCGCCATCCTCGCCTCCAACACCTCCTACCTCGACGTCGACGAGATCGCCGCCTCCACCTCGCGGCCGCAGGACGTGGTCGGACTCCACTTCTTCTCGCCCGCCAACATCATGAAATTGCTCGAGGTGGTGCGAGGCGCAAAGACCGCGCCCGACGTCCTGATGACCGCGATGCAACTCGCCAAGAAGATCAGGAAAGTCGCCGTCGTCGCGGGCGTCTGCTACGGCTTCATCGGCAACCGGATGCTGATGCCGCGCCAGGTCCAGGCCAACCGGCTCCTTCTCGAAGGCGCCACGCCAAGCCAAATCGACCGGGTCCATGTCGAGTTCGGGATGCCGATGGGCCCCTTCCAGATGGCCGACCTGGCGGGAGTCGACATAGGCTGGCACCGCGACCCTTCACGAATCGAGAACGTCCGCGACGCCCTCTGCGCCGCCGACCGCTGGGGCCAGAAGAAGGGCGCCGGCTTCTACGATTACGACGAGAGGCGCCGCCCCTCCCCCTCCCCCCAGGTCGCGAGGATCATCGACGATTTCCGGACCAGGGAGGGAGTGGAGCCCCGCGAAATCTCGGACCAGGAGATCATCGAGCGCACCCTGTACACGATGGTCAACGAGGGCGCCCTGATCCTGGAGGGCGGCTTCGCCCAGCGCGCTTCCGACGTGGATGTGGTCTGGGTCTACGGCTATGGCTGGCCGGTCTGGCGCGGAGGACCGATGTTCTGGGCCGATACGGAGGGCCTGTCGAAGATCGTCGAGGGCCTCCAGAACCAGAAGGACCGGCTCGGCGAGGATTTCACTCTGTCGGAGCTCCTGGTGCGCAAGGCCGAGGCGGGCGAGAAGCTTTCGCGCTAGGGGGAGGCGTCCCGGCCTGGGGTGTTGCTGCAGCACGTCGGACCATTTGGACTCCGTTCGCCCTGAGCCTGTCGAAGGGCCTTTCTTTCTTCTCCCGGTCGATGGCGAGGAGAGGGCTTCGACAAGCTCAGCCTGAACGGAGACGAGTCGATCCGCCCCACGCGACCCCTACCCCCCCAAAGCCGCAGCGATCGTCTCGAAGATCGTCGCCAGGTTGAGCCCGAGCCGCTGGAACGCGGCGATCGCCGCGACCGCGATCAGCGCCGCGATGAGCCCATATTCGATCGCCGTCGCTCCGCTCTCGTCGCGGAGCATGTCTTTCAGAAAGCGCACTTTTATATTCCCCCCAAAGGCCGTCCCCCTTATCGCCCCCGAAGGTTATTTCTTGCTTAAGCCAGTTCCGCGAAGGGCGATCGATCGTGGGCCGGACCTCAAGGCGGCGAGGAAGTGGAGGAAAGTGGACGGACCGCGACAAATTCGGTTTCGACCCCTTTCCGACCACTTCCGAGCCCGATTCCGGTCCGGAATCCGGCCCCGCGCAGAGCGGGACCGGAATTGCAGAAGCTCTTCCTCCGGCCGCCCAACATCGCGACTTTCCGCCACTAATCGCCATTAATCGCCACTAATGTGAACGTTCCAGCGACGCTTTCGGCTCAGCCTTCGCGGAACAGCTCGGCCACTTCGACCTGCAGGGCGTCGGCGATCCGGTTGATGTTTACCAGGCTGACGTTCTTCTTACCGCGCTCGACCTTGCCCGTGTAGGAGCGGTCGAGCCCGGCAATGTTGGCTAGGGCTTCTTGGGACACCTTCGGTCTGATGGCCGTGCGGAAATGCCGCATCCGCGCTCCGAAGCGCTTCTGGACCCGTTCCGCATACTCCTTGTCCATGCGGCGCATGTCGGCCGCATGAGGACTATGAGTCCACGGGCGATAAGACCCTTTTTGGTCCTACTCCGGACCTAGGCGAGCAGCTGCAGCGCCAATTTCTCCGCCTTGAATTGCTGCTCCATCAGCCGCGCCCCGAAATCGGTGAGCCGGGCCGTATCGGCATCGACCTTCACCATCGCGATGCTGGACAGGCGGGCCAAGGGCACGTTGGCCCGAAGGCCTTCCAACTCCACTGGCTCCCCCTCGGGATCGAGGCGGGCGCGATACAGATCGAGCAGGAATGTCCAGCCGGGATGGGTCAGGGTCATGTGAAACATGCGATCCCGGATTCGCCGGGCCTCTATAAGCTCCGCCACCTGACGCGCGATCGGAGGCCCGACATAGGGTGCCACCTCCCGCTCGGCGAGTTCGGCAATCTGGTTGGCGGTATCCACCAGGTCCATCGCAAACCCGACCAGATCCCGCCGCCGGCCGCGATCATACTCTTCACTCATGACTCACCCTCTCCGTTTTAGGGCCTATAATACCCATAACTCCGGACCCCAAATTCGGATTGCCGAGGACGCAGTCGGCTTGCCCCAGTCACTGCACCTCCTAGCCTCGCATTCGAAAAGCTGATGAGGGGCGGTCGTGGCGGAGGCATACACGCTGCTCGACCATCCCGACCTAGGGTCGGTGATGGTCGCAGACATTGGCGAGCCCTTCCTGCGACATGCCTCTCGGCCTGGGTCGCCACCGCACGTGCGCCGGTGTTCCACCTCAGGGACCAGGCTCGGCCTTCTTGTTCGGATCGCCCAGCCTAGCCGGCAATTGCAGACCATCCGTCAACCGACTGAGGGTGGCGCGCAAACTCGTGTCTCTTTATGATTGACTCCTCGTAGGCCAGGTCGCTCACGGAGTTGCCACGAGGCCATTTCTCAGCCAATCGTTCAGCAGCGAGGAAACCTTGGCACGTAAACCGACAAGAATCAGCCAGCCGTTCAAGCCACGCGCGCGACTTCTCCAAATCTTGGGAGATCAGCTGATAGGTTCATCGCGTCTGGCGGTATTTGAACTGGTCAAAAACGCATATGATGCGGATGCCAGTAAGGTCACGGTCCGTATCGACAATATTAATACAAAAACGGCGACAATTGTTGTCGAGGATAACGGCACCGGCATGTCGGTTAACGACATTATCGATATATGGCTCGTACCTGCGGATGACCACCGTGAACGTCAGCGGGAAAGCAATGTTAGAACATCGAAGTTTAATAGGCTGCCGCTAGGAGAAAAAGGTGTAGGACGCTTTGCTGTCCACAAACTGGGCAATAAAGTAAAGCTTATTACGCGGGCCCCTCGCCACCGCGAATGCGTCGTCGCTCTAGACTGGTCCGGTCTGATGGAGAACAAGTTTCTAGATGAGGCCGTGGTGGCGGTCACGGAACAGGACCCCACACATTTTACTAGCACCAAACGGGGAACCCGAATTGAGATCAGCCAGTTGCGGGAGACCAGTTGGACACGTCGTGACGTTAGGGAGTTGTGGCGCCAAGTCACGTCGATTGCATCGCCATTTGGGCGCAAATCGGATCGCTTCGAAGTTAAACTTGAGGTTCCCGATGAGGCATGGTGGCTCAGCGATCTGCCAGACATCCGGGACCTTCTGGCACGCGCTCCTTGGCATTTTAAGTTTCAGTTCGATGGTCGTAAGATCGTCTATACTTACAGCTTTCACGGCGTTCCTGGCGTGAAGGTACAGAAGAGAGTCATCACAAGATCCGAACCATTACAAGTCGTGCGTGAGCTCGAACCGGATGATCTAGACCCAGCTAACGGTCCTAAACGTCGACGTCGGGAGAAAGTTATTGCAGATAACGCTTCCATACGTGGAATCGGCCCGATGTCTGGCGAGTTCTATATATTTGACAGGGATCGGGAGATCATCTCAAAATATGGCGAAAGCCGTTTAATTGAACGCTTTCTTGACCAAAGCGGTGGTATCAGAGTTTATCGTGATAATATTCGCGTCTATAATTACGGCGAGCGAGATGACGATTGGTTAAGCCTCGATATCCGGCGAGTGAATAGTCCGACACGCAATATAAGCCGAAATATAGTTGTTGGAGCCATCGATATATCGCTTGAAAAAAGCAAACAGTTACGTGAGAAGACTAATCGCGAGGGTTTTGTAGAGAATTCAGCATTCACGAGGTTTAAAGAACTCGTTTTGGGTGCTCTTTCCAAATTAGAAGCCGAACGTCAGGTTGATAAGGCCAAGCTGCGCATAGCCGTAGGCAAACCGTCATCTGGACCGCGAGGAATCACCGAACCAATCGCTCGTATCCGGCGGCTTGCGAAAAAACACGGTGTAATTGAACCCTTGGAACCCTCGATTCGGCGCATTGAGGAGGACTATAATACTCTTAGAGAGACGTTCCTCAGGGCGGGACTTTCCAACGTTGGCCTAGCTATTGTTTTCCATGAAGTTGAACGTGGGGTTAGCGTTTTACATCGCAGTATAGAAGCTGGAGCGAGCTACGACCGCATCAGGCTCCAATCGGGCCAGTTGCAGAGCGTACTAGAAAATTCAACGAGACTCTTACGGAAGAGCGACAGATCGCGTCAATCTTTACGGGACTTGGTTATCGCTGCTCGAGATATAAGCCTTGTTCGTTTTCAGATGCACGAGGTAAAACTAGTCTGCCCCTCGCTGGAAGAAGTTGGTCCGGACGCAGATGCCCTATATTCTTTTAATTTGGCTTTGGGAGCTATAACGAACATAATCGACAATGCGATCTACTGGCTTCAGGTTGCACGCCCGGAGGGAGCCGCCGGCGCTGGCGCGAGACGTTTGTATATGAGCGTTGTGCGCGACTGGCCTGGTGGCCCGGCGATCGTGATAGCCGATAACGGGACCGGGTTTTCAGATGATCCCCAACAGCTGGTAGAGCCGTTTTTTAGCCGCAAGCCGGACGGAATTGGGATGGGCCTTTACTATGCCAGCATTGTTATGCAGTTAAACGATGGGAGAATGGAATTTCCCGATGCTAACGATCTGGACCTGCCGCCAGGGTTTGACGGGGCCGTGATCGCACTGGTGTTCAAAGGGGCATAATTAGTGTTCACTCCTGGGCGATATATAGTACTCGATGACGAGCGCGAAGAATTAAGAGTTCTTGTAGATGCACTGCACGGAATAGGTGCGCCTTGTTTGGGCGTTCACTACACCGGGCGGCCACTAGATCCGACTAGATTTGCCGGCGTTCGAATACTATTTACTGATCTTCACCTGCTTCCTGCGTCGTCTGGCGAAAAGATGCAATTCGCTGCGATCGAGAATGTCATTCGTACGAACATTGATCCGAGACGTGGCGGGCCTTATCTATTAGTACTTTGGACGAAGCATGAAGAAACGGTTGGTCGTCTGGCAACTCATCTTGAGCGTCGCTTAGAACCAGATAAGAAACCGCTTGCCGTTCTTTCACTAGATAAGGCAAAGTTCTTGGAAGATGGAGCTCTAAAAGACGCAGAAGGACTTCGTGATGCTATCATTGAAAGAGTCCATCACTCAGCTCAGCTTCAGGCCTTACTGGGCTGGGAAGCAGATGTCCTAGCTGCTGCTGGAGCGACTTTGGCTGAAGTTGGAGAATTGGTTCCCTTGGAAGGACGTCGGGATAGCCTGAGTTTTTCTCGTGAATTGGATGGCGTACTAAGCCGGCTCGCGGTCGCAGCAGTCGGTGCACCAAATGTTCAGCGTGACAAGAGGGGCGCCATTAACACCGCGCTGGCACCACTTTTGTCTGATCGCATTCTCAATTCTCCTGCGCAGGCTCAGGATGCGGATTTATGGGCCTCGGCTATTACCCGTGCTCAAGACTTGCCGGCCGTAGACGACCACCAAGTTGGCCGAATGAACCGAATGCTGCACCTGAGTCTGCCGCCCAGAGAGTTAACGACGCCTGGTGACTGGGGTGCAGTGATCGCGCTGCCGCCTGAAGCTCTCAGTAAAGGAGAGATGGAGGCCCGGTTTGGTATGCAAGCTGCAACTTTACTCAATCAGCTTTTCCTTGTTGAGCGCGCCGATCGGCCTCGCTGCAAATTGGTCTTAATTCGAATAGGAGCAATATGCGACTACGCGCAAAATAAGCCCGGGCCCATTCTTTACGTTGCAGGCTGTATCATTCCGGTCTCGGTAGTGCGGAGAGATAGTCAAGCGCTACTATCCGAGCTTGCGAGCCCTATATTTGAGTGGGATGAAGCTGAGGGGCCGGTTTGTCTCTTTGTAAACGCACGACTGCAAATTACGATGGCTTCAGCTCCGGAGTGGCCAGTCCTATTTCGAATACGTGAAACCCTGTTGCGGGCTATGGCGGAGCACTGTGCAAATTACGCGACACGAACTGGAATAATCAAATGGCCCTTATGAAATGGCCTTCAATATATTTTCTATTAGATTTTGCGTCCGTGAGTGCATGAGTTCCCCTTTCAGTTCGCATTCCCAAACCGTAAAAACTTGCCATCCGTCTGCTTTAAGCGCGGTTTCTGCTTGAGCGTCCCGTATAACCGTAGCCGCGAATTTTGATTCCCAAAAGGCAGAATTCGTTTTTGGCATTGTACATAACCGACAGCCTGAATGCCGATGCCAATAACAGCCATGAATCATTACGACAGCGCGATGTTTTGGAAAGACGATATCCGGTTTGCCGGGAAGAGACGCGACGTTTTTACGAAACCGCAAGCCAGCGCGGTGAAGTAGGGATCTCAGAAGCAACTCCGGCTTCGTGTCGTATCCTCGAATTCGCGACATATTGAAGCTGCGCTGCGCAGGCGTGTGAACGTCAGCCATGCCTAGAAGGCGCGAACTTTGCGTCCTTAAGCAGCTGGGCGACGACCTTAGCTATCTGATACGCAAGATAAGGCGGGACAGCGTTACCAACTTGATGGTATTGCTGGGTTCGGTTGCCACAAAAATAGTAGTTATCAGGGAACGTCTGGAGCCTAGCGGCTTCGCGCACCGTCAGACTTCGACATTGCAGCGGATCGGGATGGATGAAATAGTGACCATCCTTTGCGATGTGCGACGTGACGGTTGATGCCGGCTCCTCCCAGATCTGAACCTTGAAGCGATCATTGAACCCGTCGGCCGTTGTTTTGCCTGCAAGCTTATCATGCTGAACATTACGATGCTTGGGCAGGAGTTGGGGGGGCCACTCCTCCAGCCTCGGACACGCTCCCGTCACCTCTGCAGTCGCCGACGCGTAAGCGTATCGCGCAAGGTCGCTGCTCATGTGTGATCGGGATTCGTGTTGGATAATGCCACCCAGATTTGGATCGCTGTACCACTGCGACAGCTCCAGCCTATTTGTCCCGATCATACATGGGATAAATGGCATGCCACGAGTGAGCTCAGCGGTTTCCCCAAAAAGCAAATCACATATGACCTCCTTGACCCGCTCCGTCCCAGGTAAAGGGACGCCGTGGTCACGAAAGGCCTGGCGTAGCGCCTTGAGCCAGCCGGTCCAGTCGGTGTCCCCTTTAGACAGCCCACTCCTTAACGGAGGGAAGCCGTCGAGAGCGTGTTTCACTTTGACCTTTTCGGAACGCTTCAGAGCCTCGGGCTTTGCCATCAAATCGTCCCGGATGCCCAGCAGAATGACCCGATGGCGTCTTTGGGGAACACCGTAATCTTCCGCAGGGATTAGGAACTCGCGATCCTTCACTTCGTCGCCTTGTCTCTCTCCGCCTATCACGAGGGAATAGAGCCTATATTGATGGGCGGGGCCCCGGCTACGAGCCTCAACGATATGGGGATCGATGTCGCCTGCTAAAGCTGCCCCTGGATCCGAGAGATCTGTTCTGATTTGCTCAAACACTCGACCAGCATCCTGTCCCTCAGGGTCAACCAGGCGCGATGAGAGAATGCCCTTCACGTTCTCCATGACGAAGACCGCCGGCTGATGGATCGCAACGATCCGTAGATACTCTCGGTAAAGAACGTGCCGATGGTCCCCGGCAAATTCCGACCGTTTCAGCCGGCGCAGCTCGTCAAGATTTTTGCCTTCCGCTCTCGCTGCGGCGCCAATCCCAGTCATGCGCGCCCGGCCCATCAGTGAGTAAGCCTGACACGGCGGCCCGCCGAGCAGCACCCAGTTCTGGTCGCCCTCTAGAGCCGTCGCGATCCGGCTATGAAGGGTCGCCTCGGGAACTTCCCCCAGCGTGGCGTTCCATACATGCTGCTCAGCCTTAAGCCACTCAGGACGAAGAGCGAGCGACGCGGCCGCCTTTTGGCCGCGGACGACCTGATAATAGTCGTCGGTCACCTCCGCTTCAGGAAAGGCGCGATAGAAGGACCTGAGCCGCAGCGTCTGCGCCGCAATTGCGTCCTTCTCGATAGCCAGCCGACTCTCAAACGACGTTTCTCCGCCGGAGAAGGCAGCGTGTCGGGAAAAGCCTTCACTTAGGCCCCCTGGGCCCGCAAAAATATCAATAAAGGGAACAGTCGCCACGCGGCAGCCTCAGTAGATGAAGCAGCGGCAGTTCAATTCCGCTCCCGAACCCGCTCCCGCGGATGCCCCATCGCCACTCCGCCGCTCAGCTTGGATACGTGGGGATACAGCTTCGCCACCTCCTCGGTGTAGCCGAGGTTAAAGACGGTGGGGCTTTTGTTGGGCCGCTCCGGCCGGTCGTAGAAAGTCCCGAACACCCGATCCCACAGGAAGCTGGTGATCCCATAGTTCCCGTTCTCGTCGTGGAAATGGTGGGCCATGTGGCGCTTCTTCATTTCGGCGAGCCATTTGCGCTTGGGCTTGTAGGCGAGGTGCTGGATGCAGTGGACGAACTCGTAGAAGCAGGTGGTGACGAGGCCGGTGGCGAAGGCGGCGGCGGCGGCTCCGAAGGCGGCGTTGGGGGCGGCGGCGCTCACCCAGGGGAGGCCGATGGCGTAGCCGATGGGGAGGGTCGCGATGGCGATCGTCGGGAGGGTGGTGTGGAGGGCGCCGAACAGGACCTCGAGATGGTTGGGATCCTGGTGATGATCGTAATGGATCCGCTTCCAGGTGGGCGAAAGCAGCTTCGACTTCCACATCCACTTGCTGTGGAGGACGAAGCGGTGGAGGACGTACCAGACCAGAGGGTAGATGAGGGTCGCGACCGCGACCGCGATCAGGGTCGGGGCGAGCGGGGCCGGGCGGGCCGCGTAGAAGGCCGCCGCGGCGGCGGCGAGCGCCAGGTAGCAGATGATCGCCGGATATTGGAAATAGGCGATGACGAGCTCGCGCAACGTCATCCTGTCGAGATGATGCTCGCGCCTCCAGAAGCTCGGGCGGATCGTCAAAGCGGGCTTCACGTCGTTCGATTCCTCGGTTTGCGCCCCAGGGCCTGGGCCGACCGCTTCTAACGCGCGGTCCGCCAATATGGGGCCGATACGTGGATCCGCAATGCGGCGCTTTTAGGGCCTGTCCGTCAGATCAGTCGGAGTCGGCGGGCGAGGCCTCCGAGGGCTTCGCGGTCGCCCCGGACGAGGCCGAAGCGGAGCGCGCACCAGCTTGCGATCCCCCAGAGGACAAGGACAGAGGCGAAGCGAAGCGGGCCGCTCGTCCACCGGGCGGCGAGGCCCATCAGTGCGACCCCGAGGAGGGCGACGAACAGGCCCCGGAGCAATTTCCCGTCGAAGGGGCTCAGCCCCTCGGTGAGCTTCAGCTCGAGGGTCGCCGCATAGGCGATGGCGACGGTCGCGGCGCCGACCGCGACCGCCATCCCGGCCGCCCCGTAGCGGGGCACCAGGAGCAAGGCGAGACCGGCCCAGACCGCGACCCCGACGAGGCTGTTGAGGAGCGGAAGCAGGCGGTGGCCGGTCATCTCGACGATCGGGGTGGCTGGGCCGACGATCGCCTCGGCGGCCCGGGCCGCGACGAGGACGTAGAGGATCGGGAGCGCGGCCATCACCTCGGGGCGGAAGACGGAGAGGATGTCCCGGCCGGTGAAGGCGAGGAGCCCGGCCAGTGGAACGACGAGCGCGGTCGAGACCCGGCTGGCGAAGCGGTAGAGGGGGGCGATCTCGGCCCGGTCGGCTCGGGCCTGGTGGGCTGCGACCGGGGCCATGACATATTGGAAGGCCTGGCGGACGGCGAGCGGAAGGGTGGCGATCTTGCGGGCGATCTCGAACAGTCCGCTGGCGACCGCTCCGCTTGCCCCGGGCAGAGCCAAGTTGAGGAGGATTGCGGGCGCGTCGATGAGGAGGCGGCGGGCGGCGTTGGCGGGGAGAAGAGCGAAGCCGGTGGTGAGGAGGAGTCGGACGTCGGCGCGGGGGATGGGCGCCCGGACGAGAAGCCCCGGATCGTAATAGCGGCCGAGCAGGGGCACGCAGAGCAAGGCGGTGAGCGCGAGGCTCGAGAGATGGGCGAGGACGAGGCCGACGCTTCCGGCGCCGAGCGCGAAGAAGCCCAAAGCGAAGAGGATCCGGGCGATCTGCTCCCAGAAGAGTCGAAGCCGGATCTCGGGCCCGAAAGCGCGGCGGGCGCGGGCGGCCGAGGTCGCGATCTCGATGAAGGTCCACAAAGGCAGGGCCCAGGCGAACAGGGCGACGGCCCGCGGAAGAGCGGCCTCGTCCTCGGCCGCGGAGGAGAAGAAGCCGGCGACCCAGTCCGCGTTCAGGGTGACGAGGAGGGCGATGAGCGCGGCGGGCAGGACGGTGAGGAGGAAGGCGGCCTTGACCGCTCCATGGGCGGTCTCGTCGTCCTCGGTGGGGACGATCCGCTGGAGCGCGCTGGTCAGCGACAGGTCGACCAGGTTCTCGACGAGGTTGATGGTCGCCCAGAGCGCGACGTAGAGGCCGTAGGCGGGGAGGCCGTAGAGCCCGATGTAGAGCGGCTGGGCGACCGCGTCGATCAGCGCGGTGGCCCGGGACAGGCCGGCGAGGCCGGCGCCGCGCGCGACCTCGCCTCGGGTCACGTTCGCCCTGGGATCGGGGAGTTCCGGGGGATCGGGGGGCGGGTTCGAGGCCATCGGCCCTGCTTTGGAGCGGCGAGGGACCGGGTGGCAAGCGCCTGCTGGTTTCTCCTAGGCCGAAGGCGCGGCCCGAAGCTCCGAGAGGATATCGTCCGGGCCCGGTCCGCGGGGAGCGGAGGATCCGAAGGCCGCCGCCTCGCCCCGTCGCGCTCCGCCGGGCAGGAGCGAGACGCTGAGCAGGTAGCCGAGCACGGCGCTCCCGCCGTAGCCGACCAGGGGGGTGGGGCAATTGCCGAGCGCCGCGGCGGCCACCGCCGCCGACCAGCAGGCGCCGAAGGCGAGGAGCGCCGAGCGGTCGCCCGCGCCTTTCCAGAGGCCGGCCGCCGCCGGGACCACCAGCGCCGCCGCCCCGATCGCGACCGCGGCGCCGGCGAGCGGATGGACGTCGAAGGCGGTGTAGAGGACCCGATCGACGAAGGCCGTGGCGCCAAGCGAGTCGGGCCTGATCAAGGTCCAGCCGAACGCCGCGGCCGAGACGGAAGCGGCGAGGATCGGGAGTCGGCGGCGGTTCTCGATTCCCACGACGATCATCGCCGCCGCGAGCACGCCCGCCATCGCCCGGTCCGGCTGGAGCGCCAGCGCCAGGGCCGCGACCGCCATTCCACCCGTTCCGGGCGCATCCGGGCGCCGGGCGTAGAGGATGATCATGACGGGCAGGAGGATGAGGCTGACCTGGAGGGTCAGGGGCCCGACGCTCACCCAGCGGGACGCCCCTTCGGCCGCGACCCCGAACCCGGCTGTCATCAGCAAAGCGGCCGACATCGCCAGGGTCGCCCGGCCGGAGCCGGCGAGGCGCGAACGCGCCGCCCCTCCGAGCGCGAGCCAGGCCGTCGCCCCGAGCACCAGAGCGGCGAGATTGACGAGGAGGTAGCGCGAAGGCGCCCCGGCCGCCTGCATATAGGCCATCCCTATCCCGACGGCGGCCGCTCCGCAGAGGAGGCCGAGCAATCGGGGTCGCGCCGAAATTCCGTTCATGGTCGGGAGGCTCCAGGAGAAGGGTGCGGAGGGGAACAGGAGGGTGCGGACCGCCGAGGCCGCGGATCGGACCCGGGCGGCGATGGCCAGCGAAAGCGCGGCGCGAAGGCATCCGGCCGCGAACGCCAAAGCGGCGCGGTCGTCGTCGATCGCAATCAGCTCGTGGGCCATGGCGCTCGACCAGGTCGACAGATGGCGCGGAAGCAGCCGCGAGGCGGCCGACAGGATCCGCACTGCCAGAAGACGGGCGAGCCTCACGACGCCGCCTCCCCTGCCCGCCCGCCGGCGATCGCGACGTTCCGATCCACGGCGGCCGCTTCCGCCAAAGCGAGCCGCCGGCCGGCGGCGGTGAGCCGATAGGCGTGACGCGGCGGCCGGCCGGCGGCGACCGGCTGCTGCCACTCGGCTTCGAGATAGCTCTGCCCTTCCAGGCGGATGAGAAGCGGATAAAGCGTGCCCGATTTGATTCCGGTCAGCGACGCCAGCTCGTAGCCGTAGCTCCACCGCGGACCCGCGGCCAGAAGCGCCGCGAGCAGGGCGCGGGCGTGGCCGGAGAGAGCGCGAGGGCGTGTCATGCGGATGCATATCTACCTATGTAGATTTATCGTCAAGGGTTTGGAGGCGTGCTTCGCTTGGCAGACGTCCCGCTCACAGCCAGTGCGGGCTCGAGTGCTGGGATTGGTTCACGCGAAGACGCAAAGGCGCGAAGGGGCCGAGCCTATCGGGGACGGTGGCGCTAACCGGTGGCGTCCGAGGCCGGATTTTTCCTTGGGGCCGGGCACCGCGGATTTTCCCTTTCGCTCACATGAAATAGCGGAAGTGATAGGCGGTGTTACCGAGGCCGCTCATTCGTTTGAGAACGCGTGACAGGACCTTCGCATAACCCATGGTGACCGGCAGGGGATCGTAGAGATTGTCGTTATTCCAGTTCATTTTCGACAAGGCGAGGACGGACCGTGCCGTGTCGTCCCAGCTTCCATGCCCGGCATGCCTGACCAAGCGGATCGGCTGAGGGGTGCTGCGGCTTCCCTGAAAAAAGGTGCGGTTGTTGAATGTGACCGCTCCATGAACCCAGAGCAAGGCATCGCGTTCGCCAATCCCAATTAGAGTGCCACGTTTCACTGGAAAGCCGGTCGCAACCTGCTTTTCGGGATCTTGGCGGTCGCGCTCCCAGCGAACACCCCGCCAACCAACGTCCTCGACGACCTGGACGAGATCGACTGCCTCACAGGTCGGCAGAGCGTCGAAGCAGCCGAGCGTCTCCTCTTGCTTGAACTCGGTCGATTTGTGAATCATCACGCGCCGCGGCGACACACCGCCGTGCCGGCGACGGTAAAGCTGCATCGATCGCGTAATCACGCGGAACATCTCTCGTCGGCTGAGAAACGGGTTCTCCCGCTGCACCTCGACTTCGTTAGTATTATAGGCAACGAATTCAAGGCCGGAGCCATCGGCGTCGAAGACCTGACTACAGCAAGTGACGAAGCGGGGATGATCCGATTCGACCGGCCGGACCGAATAGGAAATGCCGATATAGGCGGTTTCGGGATCGACGTCGGCCAATTTCCAGGGGATGCCTCCCGCCTTGGCGTAGAGGGCGAGCCCGAGACGCCACATCACGCTGGCGCGGCAGGAATAGGAGATCGCCTTGTCCTCGCGGACGATCTGGAGCGGAATCCCGCGCGCGGCGGTATAGGCCTTGAGGTGGTCGTGCAAATCGAAGTCGTCGGTCTCGCCTTTGAAGCCCGCCTGCCAGCGCTGCGGCAAATAAATGTAGAGAACGTCGAAGTCCGACCGGAACGCCTCGATTTGCTGGATGGCGCGCACAAGCCGATCCGCAAGAACAAGGTGCGGCAGTTTGGAATCGCGCAGTAGCGCGTCAAGGTCCGGAGCGAGTTCAAGCCGACATCTCTTGGGCGCGGCCGTTTTGCGCGTCCCAAACACGGTCGCGAAACCCGGCCAGTCTGGAAGATAGTCGGGACGCTCGCGCGGCTTGAAGGACTGGTCCAACTCGCGGAGGAAGCCATTGAGCGGCTCGGATTCCTTATGTGGCGCGATAGTGGCGATCTGGATCGGGTTCGAAGTGAAGAATGCGTTCGAATAGGGGCCGAACCGCGTAAGTCCGCGCAACGGATGGCTGTCGCGGTCAGTAGGTCGATCCGGGTGAAAAACGAGGTCCGCTTCCGGGAAACAGAGCGCAGGTGCGATTTCGCTGCTCATGGCTGTGCCGTTCTGGCGAACGCCGTGTCGCGATCAAGCGTGAACGATGCATCCATGCCGTCGCCGATATTGAGCGTGCGCAGCCCTTGCCCGGCTAGACGCCGGGTCCAGAAATGGACCAGTTTGTCGACCTCCCTGTTATAGCGCTTTACGGTGCGCTCGCGCGCAAAGTCGGCTGCCTTGGCCTTGGTTTCCGGCGTCACACCATCGAAGATGATGCGAGGATCGACCAGCAGCCAGAGCCGTTCATTGGCCCAGTCCAGCCGCACGGAAATTCCTTCGCGCCAGCGGATTTCCGGATGATCGCGGATCGTGCCAGTGACGCGGCCCGCGATCTCCGCCAGCTTGCGCCAAGACTCGTCAGCAGGGTCAGCCGGCGCAAGGAGATCAGCATTCCGCTGGCGGATTCGATCCAAACCCTTAGCTTCGCCGAGAGCGAGGATAAGGGCTTCGCGCAGCAAACCGCGCTCGTTCGAATCATAGCGCATGCGCCGCAATTCCAGAGGGGCGACATCGAAGTCGGTGATGCCGAAGGGAGCGAACACGGCACGGAAGACGTCGTCGCTGCCGAAGCCCAGGACGCCTAGGCGGGTGCGTGTGACTACCAGCGCGGCGTCGGCCGCGCTCACTGCCTCGCGGACGTCTTTGATCCCACCGATCGTGCACACGATCTTCCGGCAATTAATCGGCCGCGCCGTGACCTCGATCGCGTTAAGCCGGATGACCGGAAAGCCGCGATTGCCAGCGGGCACTGGGGGCGCGGAAAATCGCCGCCGCTCTTCACCGAGCGCGTCGAGCTGGGTCGTATCGAATGTCCCGACCTGTCGTACAAGATCGATCATGATCTCGTCGAAATTGTCGATCCGGACGAGCGCCGCCTCCACGCCCACCGCGCTCGCCCTTTCCAGAAAAGCTGCAACTCGGGGCAATGGCGGCTCGACACCGCGGTGAAGCCAGAACAAGCCGCCTGGAAAGGCATTCGCCTTAGCCAAAGCCGCCTCGAAGACGTCCATGATGGAATCGTCCCGACCGCTATAGCCAGCGACGATCAGACCATGGCGGCTGCAATTGTCCTCGAGCTGAGCGCCAAGCTGCGCATCCTGATGACGAAGCTCGTCGGGCGTGTTCTTCAGCCGGCGGGAGCGAAAGTCCCCGTGCAGCTTGATCTCGATCGGAAAGCTCTGGGCGGCGATTTGCTGGCCGACAAGCGAGGGGCTGTCGAGACCAACGATATTGAGATTAATCGTTGTGCCAAATGTCTTGGCGCAGGCGTCGCTGAGCAGATGATCGAAATTGGTGGTCCAGACGAGATTGGCATGGCCGGCTTTGAGGATGGCTGCGACCGCTAGGTGGCCATAAGCAAGCTGGGCACCTTTAATCATAGCGAGGATGAATGCCTGGCGATCCTTCTCTGCCGGATAGGCGGCCTCAAAAAGGGCAGCATATTCATCGGGCGCGCCTGGCGATGGCAGATTGTCCGATCCGGCGACATGCGAGTTCAGGAGTTGCTGAATGGTTGGATCCGCGAGGTCGGCAACGCTTTCTGGAGAAACCTTGCGCTGGGCGACGAAGAGCTCACGCTTGAAACGCCAAATCATGTCCCAAGCGGTCGGGATGCCGGCAGAGGCCGATACTCCGGCGCCCAGAAACCACATCAGTTGGCCGGGCCGCATAGAGAACCGGCGCGCAAAATCGTCAGACGGGATTTCTGGGAGTGTCGTTCCGACTGCCATATGGACTAACTAACGATACTGCGCGCGATGACTAGTGTGAATTCGTGTGCTGTTCTTGGACGACTGCAGCCGGGTTCGTTCCGCGGAGGCGATACCGGAGGCGCCGTGCCGTTTTCATCTGCCTCCACTGCCGCGTCTGCTACGGTAGGATGTCACGGCGGACAGGTATGGATGTACTCGGAGGGCTCGGTGCCAGCTACGTGGCAGGCACCTACCTAGCATCTCGGGTGTGTTCCAAAGCACGTCGTCCAGCCGCTATGGACAGATGAGCTTCACCAGTGTCACGACTCTCAGCGCGCTTGGACTAAGGGTGAAGACGGCCCCATGAAGTTCCTTACCATCCTTGCCACTGGCGCGTGCCTGGGCTTATCCGGCTGTGTGACCCACACGGACGGTACCTTCATCGACCCGGGAACGAGGTACCGGCTCGCTTCGGTCGACGGCCGGCCTGCTGGCCAGCGCGGGTTTACGATCTCGTTCGATCGCTCCGGCGGCTACAGCGCGAGCTTCGACTGCGCAGAGCATTTCGGGCGCTATACCCTGCATGGACGCCTAGTTCTCGAACCGGGTGGAACTGCACCCGGCGCATGCGACCAGACCGACCTGAAGACTGGCGGGCCGATCCCGACGCAGGAGAGTTTCGGGGCGCAGTTTCTGAGCGACCAGCCTTTCGTCGTGACACGGCGCGGGGAGAGGCTCACGCTCACCGGTCGGCAACACGCCTACATCTTCGCTCGTTAGCACTGCGCGCCAGCAGTCCTCGTTGTCGCTTATGAGATGAATGTCCACCGTCCACTGATTCTGTTGAAAAACTCGGCCTTGCGGCAGTGGCTCGTCTCTGATCCGGTTCCGTCTTGCCGCCAGGCGCATCAATCACCCAGGCAGGCATCAATCAAGAGGCACGGCTGTGGTGAACTTCAAGGTTCGCTTCACGAAGCTCGTTTCGTAACGGCGGACAATGGGCATGCTTGCCAGCTTGTCGGTGAAGATATTGAAGTGATCCATATCCCTGACGGACACGAGTAACAGCATGTCGCTGGCCCCCGTAATCGCGACCGCAAGCTGAACCTCGGGTTGGGAGCGAATTGCCCGTCGGAACTGATCGGCGTCTTGAGGATGATGCCGATCCAGTTGCACATTTACAATGGCCGTCACCCTCCTCTGTCGAAAACCGTCGCTCAGGATAGCGACTTCTTTCTCGATGACCCCCTTTTGCATGAGGTTCTGGATCCGCCGCGTTACAGCTGACCGGGAAAGGCCCAGCTCCTCTCCAAGCTTATCCGCCGTCTGGCGGCTATCCTCCTGAAGAAGAGCCAGCAAGGCACAGTCGATCCGATCCATTCACAGAGCATGCGTATGATGTTGTTTTTTTGCAATTAAAATGCGATTCCTGGCCTTTATTTCGTCATTGAATGCAGGTTCCTGCGTTACCTTTGGCAGCTCGGGACACGGGATGGCAAAGGCGATGAAGATCATTTTCAGCCGGCGAGCGTCGTTCGATCGGCTCGAAACAATGAGCGCCAGGACTGGGCCGCCGCCCGGCTCAACCAATCCTATCTGTTTCCCGAATTGCAGGAGGAATGGTCATGTGTGAGATCTGCGAAAATCTGGGCCGCAACATACATCTCGATGAAGAGGGCATCCAGTTCGACATTCCGCTGGAGTTCAGCCTGGATCCCGGCGCCGGGGGATTTTACAAGCGAACCGCGACCTCGCCGGCGAAGGAGATATTCTCGCTCGACAAGGTCCAGCAGCAGATCGACTCCGGGAAAAGCCTCGCAATCGGCTCCGACGGGGTCATCACCTACGGTTTCTTCGATCACAGGCACGCGCTCGGCCTCACCAACAAGCCGCAAAACGAAATGACCGGCGGCGAGGGCGACGGCTATTCTCCCTTCACCGAAGCCCAGAAGGTTGCCGCCCGCGCCTCCATGGAGCTGTGGGACGACCTGATCGCTCCCGGGATCGTCGAGGTGAGCGGGAGGCCCGGCGCAAGCGCCTGGGGAAAGAACGAAGTCGACATCTGGATGGCCAACACGACCACGGGACCCAATAATGCCTGGGCCTATCTTCCCGGGGAAGATGGACCGCAATACAGGCGCATCGAGGGTGACGTCTGGACCGCCCCCGCCGAAAAATACTATGCCGCCGGCTGGTTGACGCTTGGAAGCTATGGCAGCCACACCCTGACCCACGAAATCGGCCACAGCCTCGGGCTTTCCCACGCCGGCGCCTACGACGGCGCGGGCGCCACGACCTACGACGCCATGGCCGAATATGCCCAGGACAGCCACCAATATACGATCATGTCCTATTGGTCGGGTCAGAGCACCGGGGCGCTGACGACGAACTGGTCGCTCCTGCGGGCCAATTACGTCCAGACTCCGATGCTTCACGACATCCTGACGATCCAGACGAAATATGGTGCGGATCCGACGACCCGCAGCGGCGACACGACCTACGGCTTCAATTCCAATGCCGGACGCGACGTGTTCGATTTTTCGAAGAACCGAGATCCCTATCTTTCGATCTACGATGCAGGCGGCAACGACACCCTCGACCTGTCCGGCTTCACCGCCAGCCAGTTCGTGAACCTTCAGCCCGGCACCTTCAGCTCGGTGGGCGCAGCCGTCCCGACCGCGGCGGAGATCAACGCCAACCGGGCCGCGCATTACGAGGCGACGGGGGAGCTCCTCCCCGAGCTCACTCAAGCGCAGGTCAACGCCACCGCCGCGAACTTCATGAACGGGGCCTTCCAGCGGATCGGTCAATTCACCGGCGTCGGCGGAATTTTCGCCACGGGCTACGACAATTTGAGCATCGCCTACGGCACCGTCATCGAGAACGCGATCGGCGGCTCGGCGCGCGACCTTCTCTGGGGCAATGACGTCGCCAATCGGCTGGAAGGCCGCGGGGGCAACGACGTCATCAACGGGTTCAAAGGCGCCGACACATTGATCGGCGGGGCCGGAATCGACTTCTTCCAGTTCAGCACTCTGAACGACCTCGGCAACGTGATCGTCGACTTCACCCCGGGCGACAAGATCGACGTGTCCAAATTCGATACCAACCCGGGCGCGGCGGGCGATCAGGCTTTCGCCTTCATCGGCGCGGCTGCCTTCAGCAACGTCGCTGGCCAGCTGCGCTATTCGAACGGCCTGCTGGAAGGCGATGTGGACGGCAACGGCCTGGCAGACTTCTCGGTGATCATCGCCAATGCCGCCCCCCTGGCTTCGGGAGACTTCCTCCTTTAGAGCGTGATGGGGTCAGGCCGATTCACTCCGTCATTGCGAGCGAAGCGAAGCAATCCAGTGCGGCCTCAGACGGCACTGGATTGCTTCGTCGCTTCGCTCCTCGCAATGACGGTTAAATGGTGACAGTATGAATTTACCAGCTGCTGGCCCACCGCGCACCTCCGAGTCTATTCGGTCCTGAGGGCCTCGATCGGCGAAAGCCTGGAGGCGCGGACGGCGGGCCAGCCGCCGAAGAGCAGGCCGACCACCGCGGAGAAGAGAATTGCGCCGATGGCCGTGCCGACTCCGATCGGCACCGGGAAATCCGCCTGCGCCTGGAAGACGGCGGCCGCGCCGATGGCGAGCAGGAGGCCGATCGCGCCGCCTATCATGCACAGGACCGCCGCCTCGACCAGGAACTGGTTGCGGATGTCGCTGCGCTTGGCGCCCAGGGCCATTCGAAGGCCGATCTCGCGGGTGCGCTCGGTGACGCTGACCAGCATGATGTTCATGATTCCGATTCCGCCGACGAGAAGCGAGATCGACGCGATGGCGACGAGAACGGCCTGGAAGATGCCGGTCACCATCGAGGTTTCCTCCATGAACTCCTCGGTCGTTCGGATGATGAACGGGCTGCCCTCGCCTGCACGCACCCGGTAGCGGTCGCGAAGCAGCCGGCTCATCTCGCTCTTGACCTTGCCGAGGGCGACCCCGTCCTCGATTCCTACGAACAGGACCCGAAGATCGTCGGGGCCCATCGGGATTTCGGACGTGAAACGTTGCCGCGCCGCGCTGATCGGCACGAGCGCGAGATCGTCATTGTCCTCGCCCAGGTTCGATCCCTTGGCTTCGAGGATTCCGACCACGGTGAACGGCACCTTGTTGACCCGCACGGTTTCGCCGAGCGGATCGTAGTCGCCGAACAATTTCGTGACGACGGTGCGGCCGAGCACGATGACCCGGGCGGCGGTGCGCACGTCGGCGTCGGAGATGAAGCGGCCCGTCTCGGCAACGGCATTGGCGACCTCGGCATAGCCGGGAGTCACTCCGATGGCCTCCGTGGAGGCGTCGCGCCCGCCGCTGACGATCTGGACGTTGGCGCGCAGCTGCGGAGCGATCGCGGTCACGCCCTCGACCTGGCGCAGAACCGCGACCGCGTCCCGCATGGTCAGCCGGCCGCGTTCCGCCACGGCACCGCCATTCTCGTCGTCCGGTACCGGAAACACGATCGCCATGTTGGAGCCGAGCGAGTTGATCGCCCCCATCACCGACACCTGGGCGCCCGATCCGACGGCGACCGCGAGCACGACCGCGAAGACTCCGATGCTGACTCCGAGCGTGGTCAGGATCGAGCGCATCAAATTCACTCGAAGGGCCGTGAGCGCGATTCCCAGGTTGAAGGCCGCGCGGCTCCCCGCTTTTCGAAAGCTCGACGTCACGGCCTCACCAGCCTTCGGTCGGTCACCGGCGAATCCTCGATGACCTTGCCGTCGCGGAAGGTGATCCGGCGGGAGGCATGGTCGGCGATCTCCCGCTCGTGGGTCACCAGAACGATGGTGTTGCCCGCCTCGTTCAGAGTCTGGAACAGGTGCATGATGTCTTCGGAGGTCTGGCTGTCGAGCGCTCCGGTCGGCTCGTCGGCGAGAAGCATCAGCGGCTCGGTGACCAGCGCCCGGGCGATCGCCACGCGCTGCTGCTGGCCGCCGGACAGCTTGGCCGGCGAGTGATCGAGCCGCTCGCCCAGACCCATCGCCTCCAGCTTCGAGCGCGCCCGCTCCTGCCGCTCGGCGCGGCCGACGCCCGCATAGATGAGCGGCACCGCGACATTGTCGAGCGCGGTGGTGCGGGGCAGCAGGTTGAACTGCTGGAAGACGAAGCCGATCTTGCTGTTGCGAAGCTCGGCGAGCGAGTCCGAATCCATCGCGCTGGTGGCGATCCCGTCGATCCTCACGTCGCCCGAGCTTGGGATATCCAGACAGCCGATCATGTTCATGAAGGTGGACTTGCCGGAGCCGCTGGCGCCCATGATGGCGACGAACTCGCCCCGCGCGATTGCGAGCGACACGCCGGCGATGGCATGAACCGTTCCTCCGCCAACCGAATATTCCTTGACCAGCGACAGAGTCTCGACGAGCGGAACCGTCATTGGCCGCCGCTGCCTTCGTCCTCTTCGTCGCTTCCGCCTTCTTCCTCCTCCTTCAGGGACTTGGATCGCATCAGGATCTTCTCGCCGGGCCTGAGCCCGCCGACGATTTCGACGAACTCCTCCCCCTGCAGCCCGAGCCGCACCGCGCGCCTGACCGGCTTGTAAGGGTCGGCGCCGACGACCCAGACATAGACGGGCTTGTTGACCGGGGCCTTGGCCGGAGCGGCGGGCTTCGCGGCCTTCTTGTCTTCCACCGGGCGGTCTCCGGCGCGGGGCCGGAATCGGGTCGCAGCGACGGGGAGCCGAAGCACGTTCGCCTTGCGCCCGGTGATGATGTCGACGTTCGCGGTCATTCCGGTGAGCAGCTTGCCGGAGCTGTTGTCGACGTCCAGGATGACGAGATAGCTGACGACGTTCTGCGTTTCGGTGGCCGACTTTCGGATCTGGCCGACGACGGCGGCGAAGGTCTCGTCGGGATAGGAGTCGACCGTGAAACGGACCTGCTGGCCGACCTGCACCTGCCCGATGTCGGCCTCGTCGACGGAGGCTTCGACCTGCATCCGGCTGGTATCGGCGGCGATCTCGAACAGATTGGGAGTCTGGAAGCTCGCGGCGACCGTCGCGCCCGGCTCGACCAGCTTGTTGACCACCACTCCGCTGGCGGGCGCCAGGATCCGGGTGCGCCTGAGCTCGAGCTGCGCCGTCGAAAGCTCGGCATTGCTCTGGGCGATCTGGGCGCGGCCGCCCTGCGCCTGGGCGATCGCGGTCTTCAGCGCCGCCCGCGCCGTCGACACATTGTTCTGCGCCTGGTCGATCTGGCCCTTGGAGATGAATCCGCGCTCGGCGAGCTGCTTGCGGCGCGCATATTCGCGCTCCTGGATTTCGACATCGGTCCGCGCGCGGGCGATAGCGGCCTCCGCCTGAGCAAGCCCCGCCTGAGCGACTCCGACCTGGGCGCCCGTCTGAGCGACCCGGGCGCGGGGACGGGTGCCGTCGATGACCGCGAGCACCTGCCCCGCGCGCACCGGCGTGTTGAAATCGACATAGACCGCGGTGACCTGGCCCGAGACTTCGGATCCCACCTTGAAGGTGTTGAGGGCCCGAAGCTTGCCGCTCGCCGAGACGATCCGCACCACTTCGCCGCGGTCGGCCTGCGCCGTCACATATTCATAGTCCCGCGGCGACGGCGCGAATGTCTTGTAGAGCAGGAACAGCAAGGCGAGGCCGATGAGGCTCGACCACAAAGGATGACGACGCACCCATCCGAACAACTTCTTCACTGTCCCTCCCCCGGCACCCCGACCCGAGGTGTGTTAGTCATAGCATACACATAAAATCCGGCATGGGAATGAACCAACGGAGTTTTTTTGTGTCGTTCAAGAGCAGCCCGGCGGGGTCCTTCGCGCTCGACCTTCCGGCGGCAGGCGGCGAAGTCGGATTCCGGCCTTCGCCGGATGACGGGAGCGGCGGACGGGCTAGAGCGCTGAGGGAACAGGTTGAATCGCTTCAACCGTTCGCCCTGAGCCTGTCGAAGCCTGTCCTGAGCCGGCCGCCGCAGGCGGCAGCCAAAGGGGGCCTTCCTTCCTGTTTTACGAAGGGAAGGAGAAGGCTTCGACAAGCTCAGCCCGAACGGAGACGGGCCAATCCGACTCCCGAGCGGGCTAGAGACGCCCCGTTCCGGCCGAACCCAATTCCGCCAGGCTCGCCGCCAGATCCGAGTTGCGGAAGGGCTTTACCAGCCGGGGGAAGTGGGGCGCCAATCCTTCGGCCTCCGCGTAGCCGGAGACGATCAGCACCGGTATCCCCGGAAGCTCGGCCCGGACGACGTTGGCGAGCTCGGTCCCGTTCATTCCGGGCATCAGATGGTCGGTCATCAGCACGTCGGGCCGAAGCCCGGCGTGGACCAGCCGAAGCGCCTCTTCCGCCGAAGCCGCCTGGACCACGTCGTAGCCCAGGTCCTCCAGCATGCCGGCGGTGCTCTCCCTCACCAGCTCCTCGTCGTCGACCAGCAGGGCGGTGCCAGACCTCGCCTGGGTCGCCGATGCCGGGGCGGGGACCGCCGTCTCGTCGACCGGCACGTCGCTGGCCGGAAGCCACAATTCGATGTTCGTCCCGACCCCGAGCCGGCTTTCGACCCTGAGCGCCCCGCCGAGCTGGGACGCCAGCCCGTGGACCATGGAGAGGCCGAGTCCGGTGCCCTTGCCGATCCCCTTGGTCGAGAAGAAGGGCTCCACCGCCCGCTTCAGGGTGGCCTCGTCCATCCCGACTCCGGTGTCCGCTACCGACAGGCGAACATAGGGGCCGGGCCGAAGCCCGGACCGGTGGTCCGCGCCCACCGGGTCGAGGCCGGCGGTGATCCGAAGGGTTCCGCCTTCGGGCATTGCGTCGCGCGCGTTCACGCCCAGGTTCAAAAGCGCCATCTCGAGCTGGTTGGGATCCGCCTTGGCCGGAGGCAGTCCCTCGGCGGCGTCGACCACGACGTGGATCTGAGGCCCGGAGGTGCTCGCGATCAGATCGGCCATTCCGGCGACCAGCTTGCCGACGTCGACGGCGCTCGGCTGGAGCGGCTGCCGGCGGGCGAAGGCGAGCAGGCGCTGGACGAGGGTCTTGGCGCGGTCGGCCGACTGCATCGCCCCGTCGATCAGCCTCTGCTCGCGGGGGCCGCCAAGGCCCTTGCGCTGGAGCATGTCGAGGCTGCCCACGATCGGGGTCAGAAGGTTGTTGAAATCGTGGGCGACCCCGCCGGTGAGCTGGCCCATCGCCTCCATCTTCTGGCTCTGCCGAAGCGCCTCCTGGGCGCGTTCGAGCTCGGCGGCGGCCTCCCGCTCGGCGGTGACGTCGCGGCCGACGGCGTAGAAGAGGTCGCCCTGCGGGACCAGGGTCCAGGAGATCCAGCGCCAGGAGCCGTCGGCGTGGCGAAGCCTGTCCTCGAAGCCGCGGACCGTCTCCCCCTTTGCGAGCCGGCCCATCATGACCTTCACATTCTCGTGATCGTCGGGGTGGACCTGCTCGGGAAAGTCCATCGCCAGAAGGGTCGCCTCGTCGAACCCGAGGGTCGCTTCCCAGGCGGGGTTGATGGCCTTCAGATAGCCGTCGAAGCCCATGATCGCGAACAGATCGTGGCTCATCTCCCAGATCCGGTTGCGCTCGGCGGTTCGCTCCTCGACCCTCTGCTCGAGCTGCTCGTTGAGGTGGCGAAGCTTGACCTCGTCCGCCTTTCGGGCGGTGATGTCGATCGCGGTTCCGATGATCCGGGCGCAGACGCCCTCGGGCGTGAACAGCCCCCGCCCCTTCGCGGCCACCCAGCGGATCAGGCCGTCCTCCCTTCCGACGGTCCGATATTCGACGTCGTAAAGCGCTCGCCGGGCGGGATCGCGCGCCGCCTCGAACGCTTCGGTGACGGCCGGCCGGTCGTCGGGATGAACGCCCATCGGGAAATCGGCCAGGGTCACGGGAACGTCCGGCGAGATTCCGAACATCGCCTTGACTCGCGGCGGCCAGAACATGGCGTCGGTCCGGGCATCCACGTCCCACAGGCCGATCTCCGCCGACTCCGTTGCAAGCCGGAGTTGCTCTTCGCTGAGCGTCAGCCGGTCCTCCGCTTCGCGCCGGTCCTCGATGTCGATGACCGAGCCGACATAGCCCAGATATTCCCCGGCTTCGTCGAAGCGGGCGGCGGCGGCATCGATCGTCCAGCGATAGACCCCGTCGGAGCGCCGAAGCCGGAAGTCGACCCGATAGTCGATCTTCTCGACGTTCGCAGTGAGGAAGGCCTGCTCGGCGAGCCCGCGATCCTCGGGGTGGACGGCGTCGAGCCAGCCCAGCCCCTCCCCCTGCCCCGGGCTCTGGCCGGTGAACTCGTACCAGCGCCGGTTGAGATAGGTGCAATGGCCGTCGGGATCGGTGACCCACATCATCACCGGAGCGCTGTCCGCCATGTCACGAAAGCGCGCCTCGCTTTCGGCCAGTGCCTCCTGCGCCCGGCGGGCGTCGGAGATGTCGCGGACGATGAGCACTCCGCCCTCGACCGCTCCGTCGCGAAGGACGGGCGCATTGGAGCAGGCGACCGGGACCGGCCGCCCGTCCTTGTGGAAGAAGGTGTCCTCGTGGGAAAAGAGGCTCTGGCCGTTGAAGAAGACCCGTCCGAGCGGGCAATCCTCCATCGGGTAGTGGCGGCCGTCGGGATGGCGGTCGTGGACGACCTCGTGGAGCTTGCGTCCTTCAAGCTCCGATCGCTTCCACCCGAACATGCGCTCGGCCGCCGGGTTGGCGTAGAGGGTGCGCCCCTCCTCGTTCAGAAGGAAGACGGCGTCCGCGGCATGCTCCATCACCAGCTGCGAGAAAGCGAGCCGCTCCCGCAACTGGGTGACCTGATCCTTCGGGGGCTCTCCGGGAGCGTCGCTCAAACCCTGCTCCATCCGCCCGCCGCTCCCCAGCTTCAACTCACTGAAAACCCACTAGGCACAGCCCGGCCCCACGCACAACCCGGCCGAAGGTCCACGTTCACGGCGGTTTCCTGCGAGCCGGAGGCTGTGGCTCTCTTAATTCCTCCCCGAGATTTCTCGGGGAGGGGGACCGCGCCCCTTCGACGCCGCTCAGGATGAACTGCGGCTTCGCCGCAGCGCGGTGGAGGGGTTCTACGGACTCAGCAAAGGCCTCTCCACCAGCCTTCGCCCGACGGCTGCTGACCGTGGCGGTGCTGGTGACCCCGATCGCGGTCGCGCTCGCGGAAAGCCTCGCGGTCAGCCCGCGCCCGTTCCTCGTCGCCGTCATGGACTTCGTCCGGGTGGGGCTTCCGCTCAACCTGATCACCTTCGCCGCGGCGATCGTCGCGATCCGGGCTTTCTCCCGTTCCGAGGTTGGGCTCAGGGGCGGATCAACTCGTCATTGCGAGGAGCCCTTCGACGCCGCCTGCGGCGGCGCTCAGGATAAACTGCCGCTTCGCGGCAGCGACGAAGCAATCCAGTGGTCTCGGAGGCCCACTGGATTGCTTCGCTTAGCTCGCAATGACGTCCCCTCACTCCTCCGTCCGGATGAGGACCGTCTCGCCGATCAGCGCGAAAAGGGCGAACGGGGCCCAGGCGGCGAGCAGCGGCGGGTAGGCGCCGAGATTGCCCATGGCGAGTGCGAAATTGTCGGCGACGAAATAGGCGAAGCCGAGGAACATGCCGATGACGGCCCGAAGGAAGAGCTGCCCCGAGCGGGCGAGCCCGAAGGCGGCCACGCCTGCGAGAAGCGGCATGAGCACGGCCGACAAGGGTCCCGACAATTTGTGCCAGAGGCCGGATTCGAGCTCCGCGGTGGGCCTGCCCGCCATCTTGAGCTGGCGGACCGATTCGCGAAGGGTGACGAAATCCTGCTCGTCGGCGGAAATGCTGGCGAGTGTGAACTGGGTGGCATCGAGTCCTTCGCCGTAGGCGAGGGTGGCGGGACGAGCGACGGCGCCCGTGTCGACGTCGAACGTCTCGACCTGCTCGAGCCGCCAGCCGTTGCCCTTGCGCACCGCGCGGCCGGCGGTCAGGGTCGTCTTCAGGGTCTCGAACTGGCGGTCGTAGATGCTGACTCCGCGAAGCTCGGTCGAGGCCCCCTGCCCCCGGACCTCGCGCGCCTGGATGAGATCGTCACCCCAGCGGACCCAGACGTTGGGCCGGATGCCCTTGTCCCGGGGCACCGACCCATATTCCACCTTCTCCCAGCTCGACAGGGTCGCGGTGGCTCGGGTGACGATCCGCTCGTTGAAGGCGAAGCTGATGGCCGCGATTCCGAGGCTCGCGACGACCAGGGGCGCGATGATCTGATGGGCGGAGATCCCGGCCGCCTTCATGCTCACCACCTCGCTGTTCTGGTTGAGCGTGGCGAGCGTGATCAGGGTGCCGAGAAGGACCGCGAAAGGCAGGAAGCGGGAGATGAGCTGCGGGATCCGGAGCGAGACGTAGCGCCACAGCTCCGAATCGCCATTGCCGGGGACCCTCAGGATCTTGCCGGATTCGCCGAGCAGATCGAGGGTCATCAGGACCACGACCAGGGCCGCGAGCACCGCCAGCGAGCGCATGACGAACATCTTCGCCATGTAGAGCGCGATCCGTTTCGACGGGAAGAAGTTGAAGTTCATCATTCGGCGGGCACCGCCTCGCGCCGGCCGCCGCCGCCGAGGCGCAGGATCCGGCCGATCCCCTTGGCGAGCTTGGAGAAGCCGCGCTCGAGCCCCCCGATCGGCTGCCCGCCCGGCCTGTAGGCCAGGGTCCAGTACATCCAGAAGATCAGGCCGGCGAACAGGGCGAAAGGAGTCCACAGGGCGATCACCGCGTCGACCCGGCCCTGGGCGGCCATCTGCTCGGCATATTGGTTGATCTTGTGGTAGGTCACCACCATCGCGATCGAGAGAAAGATTCCGAGCCCGGACGTGCTCCGCTTGGGCGGAACCGCGAGCGCCACCGCGAGCATCGGCATCAGCAGCATCATCACGATCTCGGTGACCCGATAGTGGAAATTGGCGCGGATCGCGTTTCGGGTCGCCGGCGGAACCGCCGCCTTCGCCTCGCCGAAGCGGAACAGCTCGGGGAGGGTCAGCTCGTCCTCGTCGCCGCGCCCGCGGCCGCGGAAGCGCGCCACCGTGGGCAGGTCGACGGGCAGGTCCTGGATCCGGAAGCTCAAGACCCTGGGGGCCTTGTATTTGGGCGAGTTGTGGACCAGCCGGCCGTTCTGAAGCCTGAGCAGGATGACATCCGGATCGTCGGTGGCGAGGAAGGTGCCGTGATCGGCGGTGACCGCGATCGTCCGACCGTCCCTCGTCTCGGCCCGGACGAAGACCCCGTGGAGAAGCCGTCCCTTGTCCTCGCTGGCCTCGACCCGCAGAGTCATCCGCTTGCCCAGATTGGTGAACTCGCCGACCTTGATCGAGGCTCCGAGCGCTCCGGAGCGGAGGTCGAAGCGAAGCTGCTCGTAGCCGTAGCGGGCCACCGGCTGGACGAAGCCGACGATGGCGACGTTGAGGACCATCAGCAGGATCGCGAAGATGTAGGGCACCTTGAGAAGCCGGGTATAGCCCAGGCCGACCGCCCGAAGGCTGTCCAGCTCCGACGACAAAGCGAGCTTGCGGAAGGCGAAAAGGGTGCCGAGCAAAAGGCCGATCGGGATCCCGAGTGCCAGATATTCGGGAATGAGATTGGCGAGCATCCGCCACACCACGCCCACCGGCCCGCCCTCGCTGACCACGAAATCGAACAATCGCAGCATCTTGTCGAGGATGAGGAGCATCGCCGCCAGGGTCAGAGTACCCAACAGAGGCACCAGGATGAGCCGGGCGAGGTAGCGGTCGATCTGGCTGGCAAGGGTCACAGGGGAACAAAGTGGTACTTTGATGCGGTTTTCAAGGCCTATCCCCGCTGAGCCGCATTTTTGGGCCGGTCCAGCCGGGGGGGGAGCGGCTCCGGCGAGATGCGGGTCATGGGACGAGATCGACCGGATCCGCGCCGCCGGACGATATGACCGCCGCCCACCGGATAAGGCATTTCCTTCAGTGGCTCTCGCAGCCTCTGCACTGCCCGATGCACTCGATCATGACCTGGCCGGTGGCGTAGCCAAGTCGGCCCGCGGCCTCGCGGACGATCGCGGCCTGCGATGTGAAAGGTACAAGCTCGAAACGGTCGCACTCCGGGCACTGGAGCACGGCCCAGGCGAATTCCGCGGGATCAGGCGAGATCTGCACTCGCCTGGAGCTCACGATGTTCACGACCAGCCGGGCCTGCTCGAAAATCGCCAGGATCCTGTACACGCTGTTGGGATAGCCCTGGAAGCTGGCCCTGCGCAATTCCTCGGCCAGCGCGTAGGCGCCCCAGGGTTTTCCGCTTCGCCAGAGCAACTCGAGGATCTGTTGCCTCAGCGGGGTCCACGAAATTCCACGATCCCTGCCCACGGCGAAATAATGGTCCAGCTGCGGCCGGTCGAGCCGCGGCATCGGCGGCGCCGCGACGGCTGGCGCTCTCCGAGCTGACACGCTTTTCTCCTCGTGGGGTTTTCGTGAATCGCGCATCCGATGGGTGTGATCGCCGCCGGCCCCAAGGCGGACCGGCGGCGATCTTCGCGCTGCCCCTGTTCCGGCGCGACCGCCTAGAAGGCGGTACGCAGGCCCAGCACGAAATTACGGCCCCGCAGGGGAGCGGCTTCCTTGACGAACGACACGTGGTTGAAGGCGAGCTCGTCGAGCAGGTTGGTGGCGCGAACGAACGCCTCGCTTCGAGTCGGGCCGATCGGCAGCCGATAAGCGAGGGTCAGATTGACCATGTTGTAGCCCGGAGTCTCCGTCTCAAAATCGGCGATCCCATCCTGCTCGAACACGCGATAGGCCTCGACTTCGCCGAAGACAGGGCCGCTCCGAACGTCGGCCCGGACGCCGAGCCTGCCTGCGGGGATGCGGGGCAAATTCTCCCCGCCGCCGGTGAACTTCGCACGGACATAGTCGCCGAACAGGGCCAGGCCGAGCTTGGGAGTGACCTGGTGCCGAATCGCGCCGTCGATCCCGGTAAATCGCGCGTCGCGCTGGTCGTAGCGGATCAGCCGGAAGTCCTCGAACCGATCCAGGGTGTTGGCGAAGATGTAGTCGTCGATATGGTTGCGAAAGAGGCCGATCGAGACGCGGGTCGGCCCTTCCGTCTTCCGGAACGTCAGGTCGATCGAATTCGCGGTCTCGGTGTCGAGCGCCGCGTTGCCGATCTCGAAGGTGTTGGTCGCAAGGTGGATGCCGCGCGAGAACAGCTCCTGCTGGGTGGGCGCGCGTTCGCCTCGCGATACGGAAAGCGCGGCGGAATAACCCGGAGCGAACCGCCAGATCGCCGCTCCGGATAGCGAGGTGGGCGAGTGCTGGGCCTCATGGCCGTCCTCGGTCCGGATTCTCTGCCATTCCTGCCGAGCGCCGATCTCGAAGCGGATCGTGCCGGCGTCGAAGCTCTCGAACAGGAACAGGCCGGTATTGCGGGTCACGCTTTCCGGGAGGAATGCCTCCGCACCTTCGGTTCGGAACCGGCTGCGGCTGTTCTGGAGACCCACTACGCCGCGCAATCCGAAGAGCGGCGCATGCTCCACCTCAAGCCGGACGTCGTGCCCGCGATTGAAGAAGCTGGTACGCCCTTCCTCCTCGCCATGATCGTGATCGTCGCCCTGGCCGTGATCCCCGACCTGGTGCCCGCCTTCGATCTCGTGGTGGCGGTAATCGGTGAAGCCGGCGCGGAGGCGGACGCGTTCGACGGCCGCTATCGGGTTTCGAAGCTCGCCCCGAAGGTCGAAGCGTTCGCTGCGAAGGTCGACGGAGACATCGGCATGCTCCTCCCCGCCATTGTCGTGGTCGTGCTCGTCCTCCTCATGGCCGTGTCCGCCGCAATGGAGCGCGCTGCCGTGGGGATGGCAGTCTTCGTAGTCGTGATTGTGGCCCGGCACTCCATAACGGCTCTTCTGCCGGGTGTAGGCGATTCCGAGATAGCCGTTTTCCCCGATCCAGGAAGCGCCGAGGGTTCCGGTGCGGGTCTCGTTGAAGGTGCCGTGGACCCTGCGCTTCTCCCAATCGGGCGCCCGATAATCCTCGGCATCGCGGTAAACGCCCTCCGCCCGAAGTGCGAGCGGACCGGCGCCGACGGTGATCCCGCCGACGGCGGTCCGCTCGTCATCGGCCGTCCCGCCCCTCAGCTCGAAGACTCCGTCGATCCCGCCGGTCGGCCGCTGGTCCGGGATTCGCGTGTCGACGAGGTTCACCGCCCCCGAGATGGCGCCTCCGCCGTAGAGGAGGGAGGCGGGCCCTCGAAGCACCTCGATCCGCCGATTGCGATGAGATATCATCCTGCGGCCGAGCTTGGCAAGACGGAAACGGCCGGCGATCGAGGCTCGCACCCGCGGAGCCCGATGACGAGCACCGGCAGTAACGGCGCCGAGCGACGAGTGCGGCCGCCGTCAAGATACAGGCGATGCGGTTGGCCGTCCGGTCCCTCCGCTGAAACCCTGAAACGGGTTCGGCGATGACCTCCGGAAGGCTGAACGAGAGACGAAAGACTGAACGAGGGCGGGCGACCGCCCGCCCTCGCTTGGAGCCTGGCCTTAGGTCGCCCGACGGATGAGCTTGACGATGAGGAGCAGGATCACCGCTCCGAGCAGAGAATAGAGGAAGGTCATGACGTCGAGCGGGTTGTTGATGATCGAGGCTCCGCCGCCGAACAGGAAGCCGGCGATGAGGGCGCCGACGATCCCGACGATGATGTCGAAGATCAGTCCGCCGCCGCTCTTGGTGATGATCCCGGCGAGCCAGCCGCAGACCGCTCCGACGATGAGGATGATGATCAGGTTCATGTCTTTCTCCCCCGGCGCGCAGGCTTGCAGTCGCGGCCGATAAAGGGAAGACGTTTCGGATGCGGTCCGGTTCCACCGGCGCCTTAATTAGAGGCGGAAAGGGGGCGCCCGCCCGGTCGGCGGGCGCCCGTTTCGGCGAAAGGCGTCGGCCCGGCCCGAGCGGATCAGCCTTCCTTGCGGAGGGTTCCGAAGAGATCGCCCGTCGTGGTTCCGACATGGACCTTGAAGGCGCCCGGATTGGCCTTGATCGAGTCGAGCTGGGCGTCGCTGATCTGGTCGCAATCGTTGCTGTCGACTCCGTCCTTGGGCACATCGAGCGTCGCGATCGCCTGGCCGTCCGGGCTCACGACGTGGCCGACCGTCATCGTCACTCCGGAAAGCTCCAGATCGGTGCACAAGGTGTTGGTCGCGTCGTTGAGGCTGACCTCGGCCTTGCCCTTCGCGGCGCCGCCGCCGCTCGGCATGAGCATCGCGACATATTCGAAGCCCACCGCCTCGGTCGCTTCCTCGGCCACCGTCTCGCAGCCGCCGAGCATCGCGAGAATGCCGGCCGACGCCAGAGCGAGCGTTGCTTTGTTACGCATCACGTTCCTCCTAGGATTCAAGGGCCGCTCCATTGGGCCCCGGGTGAAAGCGAGCAAGACCGGGTAATCGTTCCACGGCCGATACGGGAAGCCCGCGCGATTGGAGCGTTTACGATCGGCGAACTACCCAATCCCCTTCGCCCTGAGCCTGTCGAAGGGCGCGGCCCGAACGTCATCCCGGCCCTTCGACGCCGCCTGCGGCGCCGCTCAGGTAAACTTCACCTCCGGTGAAAGCCGGGATCCATGAGCACGCAAGTTGGAGATCTGGAACGACCAGGCCTCGCCTTAATTGCGGGCATCGGTGTTCATGGCCCGGCCTTCGCCGGGATGAACGTGAAGCCGGAATCACCGTGAAGTCGGGGGACGGCGGCCTCCGCAGCGAGAGCCGCCGCCGTCCCCCGTATCGTTTACTGGCCGTTGTCCTCGATCGCGTCGGCCTTGTTCTCGGCTTTCTCTTCGATCGCGTCGGCCTGGTTCTCGAGCGCGTCCGCCTGGTTCTCGGTGGAGGCGTTGTCGGCCTGGGCCTCGAGCGCATCGGCCTGGTTGTCGGCGACGGCCTCGACATTGTCGGCCGCCCTCTCGGACTCCGAGCTGTTGCAGGCGCCAAGCGCCATCAGACCGGCGACCATCGCGCCCTTGACGATCATTCTCATAAGCTTCCCCCTTCATGACTACCAAAAGAGACGCTCCGGCCGCGAAGGCGGCCGAAGCGCCGTGGATCCCGGCGTGACCTCGGGATCCGCTGTGACGCTAACATGGATGAATGACCTCGGATAGAGCGCCGACGCTCAAAAAAAAGGCGCTCCGGAAGTCCATCGGACCGGAGCGCCAGTCTAGGTCTTGCTGATGCGCCAAGGGAGCTGCGCAAAGTCCGAACGAGCTGATCCAGATTAGGTTCCTGCAGGCCGGCGGGCGCGGTGGGCGGCCCGGCCGGCCGGAATGCCACAATCGAGACGATTCAACAGGCTAGCGAACGCATTTCGACCCGCCATGACCACAATTTGGCCGCAAGGCTGGGCGATTGGGGAGTCATGGGGGGCTTTCATTCACGCGCGGCGCCGGTTCCGGCCGGCGCAAGCGCCCGGGAGTTTGCAGCGGCGATGTCGAGACTCTTCCTTTTCACCGCCCTGTGCGCGGCCGCGCTGGGCGCAAGCGCCGCTCCGGCGCAGGCGGCGCTCGGCCCGGACGCCGCCGCCTGCAGCCAAGGCGCCAACCGGCCGGCTCTGCTGGTCAGCGTCAACGGCTTCAAGAACCGGGTCGGAAAGCTTCGGATCCAGCTTTACGGCGGCAATCCCTCCGACTTCCTCGAGCGGGGGAAGAAGATGAAGCGGATCGACCTGCCCGTGACCCGGGCCGGAGCGATGAACGTCTGCGTCGCGGTTCCAGCCGCCGGCACCTACGCCATCGCCGTCCGCCACGATGCCGACGCCAACGGCAAGACCAACTGGAACGACGGCGGCGGCTTCTCGAACAACCCGAAGCTTTCGATCCTGAAGCTGAAGCCCTCGGCCCGCGCCGTATCGGTGGCCGTGGGGCGCGGGATGAAGACGGTGCCGGTGGTCCTCAACTACCGCAGCGGCCTCTCCATCGCCCCGATCGGCCGGTAGGACATGGCAAGGGTCGCGCTTCTCTCCAATCCGCGCTCGACCGGAAACAGGGCGCTGCTTCCGGCGGTGCGAAGCTTCTGCGCCGATCATAAGGACATCTTCCACTACGAGGTGGAGCAGGTCGACCAGATCGCGACGGCGCTGAGGACCATCGCCCTGGTCGAGCCGAGGGTGCTGGTCATCAACGGCGGCGACGGGACCGTCCAGGCGGCCCTGACCGAAATCTACAACGGCCGCCATTTCGGCGACAATCCGCCGCCGGTGGCGGTCCTGCCCAACGGCAAGACCAACCTCATCGCCTACGATCTCGGCGCCGGCGCCGACGCGCTCGAGACGCTCGAGCGGATCGTGGAAATCGCGCGGACCGATCTCGCCCCCCACATCGTCCGGCGCGAGCTGATCACGCTCTCGGGCGGATCCGGGCACGGCGAGCCGGTGTTCGGAATGTTCCTCGGCGGCGCCTATCTCGCCGACACGATGCTTTACTGCCGCGACAAGCTCTACCCGCTGGGGATTCCCAACTGGCTCGCCCACGGGCTTGCGCTGATCCTCGGCCTGCTCGGAGTGGTGCTCGGCCGGCGGGCGCGCTTCCTTCCGGAGCCGCCCGCCACCCTTCGGGTCTCGGGGATGAAGGGCGGCGAGCTCAACGGCAAGTTCGCCTTCCTGATGGTGACGACCCTGCAGCGTCTCTTGTTCAAGGGCACCATGCCCGGCGCGGGCGCCCGCACCGGGGCGATGCAGATGCTGGTCATCGACCGCAACCTGGGCGCACTGCTCGGCGCCTTCATAGCCGCGATCCGTGGCCGGCTCGGACGCAAGCGGATGACGGGAGTCCATCTCGAGCGCGGCGACGAGATCAGGATCGAGGGCGACCATTCGAACGTCCTGCTCGACGGCGAGCTGTTCCAGGCGGATCGCGGCCGCCCGATCGTGCTGAGGCCGAGCGCCCCGGTGCCGTTCCTGGCGCTGACCGTTTAAATCCTCCCCGTGCGGAGCATGGGGAGGGGGACCAGGCGAAGCCTGGTGGAGGGGTAGAGGACGCAGGCTGTGGCCGTCTCGCGCCTGAACCTCAGACGCCGGCGCCGTTACCCCTCCACCACGTTGCACGTGGTCCCCCTCCCCATCTGCGATGGGGA
>DASQZF010000155.1:0-18839 GCA_035638835.1 Allosphingosinicella sp.
AGACTCCGTCCTCCGGGAGGGGCTCCTGGCCGAGGATCGGGAAGCCGATATTGCCGGCCATGGTGGAGGGCAGGCCGGCGGTCTGGAGGATGTGATGCACGAGCGCGGTCGTCGTCGATTTGCCGTTGGTCCCGGTGATCCCGACCACCTTGTGCGGCGGAAGCGTCGACCGCGCCAAAGCGAACAGTTCGATGTCGCCGATCAGCGGCACCCCGGCCTCCCGAGCGCGGGCGGCGATCGGGTGGCGGTTCAGGGGCACGCCCGGCGAGACGACGATGCCGTCATAGCCGTGGAGCGAGGTGGTGAGAGGATCGGCAAGGCGGAGTGGAAATTCCTCCCCCGGATTTCCGGGGGAGGATTTTAGATGCTCGCGAGCCTCTTCGTTCTGGTCCCACGCCATGACCTCGGCGCCGCTGGCGAGAAGCGCCTCGACCGTCGCGAGTCCCGACCGAGCGAGCCCGTAGACGGCGTATTTCTTGCCGGCGAAGGCGGGGCTGGCGATCATCGCAGCTTCAGCGTCGAAAGCCCGGCCAAGGCCAGGACGAACGCGATGATCCAGAAGCGGATGACGATGGTCGCCTCCGACCAGCCGATCTGCTCGAAATGATGGTGGATCGGCGCCATCTTAAAGATCCGCCTGCCGGTCCGCTTGTAGAAGAAGACCTGGATGATCACGCTCATCGCCTCGACGACGAACAGCCCGCCAATGATCCCGAGGACGATCTCGTGCTGGGTGGCGACCGCGATCGCACCGAGCGCCCCGCCCAGCGCGAGGCTGCCCGTATCGCCCATGAAGACCGCCGCCGGAGGCGCGTTGAACCACAGGAAGGCGAGGCCCGCTCCGACGATGGCCGAGCACAGGATCGGCAGGTTGCCGGCGCCGGCGACGAACGGGACCCCCAGATAGGCGGAGAAGACCGCGTTGCCCACGACGTAGGAGATGACGAGGAAGGCGAGGCTGGCGATGATCACCGGCATGGTGGCGAGGCCGTCGAGGCCGTCGGTGAGGTTCACCGCATTGCCGAAGGCGACCACGACGAAGGCGCCGAAGAAGGGATAGGCGAAGCCGAGATCGACCACCGGGCCGTTGTAGAAGGGGATGTAGAGCTCGGTCCCCGCGCCCCAGGTGATGATCGTGCAGCCGATCCCGGCCACGATGAACTCGGCGAGCAGCCGGGTTCGGCCGGAGATCCCGGCGTGGTGGCGCTTCGTCACCTTGTCGTAATCGTCGAGGAATCCGATCAGCCCGAAGCCGACGGTGATGAACAGGCACGCCCAGAGGAAGGTGTTCCTGAAATCCATCCAAAGCAGCATCGAGACGGTCAGCGAAGTGAGGATCATCAGCCCGCCCATGGTCGGCGTGCCGCGCTTGGCGAGGTGCGATTCCGGCCCGTCGAGACGGATCGGCTGGCCGTGCCCCTGGCGGACCCGGAGCCAGCCGATGAACTTGGGGCCGATGATCAGGCCGATCAGGAGCGCCGTCGCGGTCGCGGCTCCCGCCCTGAACGTGATGTAGCGGATGAGGTTCAGCACCCCCGGGAAGCCAAGCTGTTCGGCAATCCAAAGAAACATCAGCTTTTCCCACCCGCCAGCGCCTCGACGAGGGCGGCGAGTCCGATCGAGTTGGATCCCTTGACGAGTATCGCGTCGCCCGGCCTGGCCTCGCGCCGCGCCAGCTCGATAGCCGTCGCCGTGTCGGCCACATGCGCCATTTTAACCTTTGCGCCAAGGGCTTTCGCCAGCGCTTCCATCTCCTCGCCGACGAGGATGGCCAGCTCGACGCCCGCCGCCTCGAGCGGCCCCGCAAGAGCGGCGTGGAAGTCGTCGGAGCTCTCGCCGAGCTCGCGCATCCCGCCCAGCACGGCGATACGCCGTCCCGAGACGGACAAGGTCCCGAACGTCTTGAGGGTCGCGGCCATCGAGGCGGGATTGGCGTTGTAGCTCTCGTCGATGAGGAGCGCCTCGCCGCCGCCCAGCGCGATCCGGCGCCGCTCCCCGCGGCCCTTGATCCCGGGCAGGTCGGCCAGCGCCAGCCCGGCCTGGGCCAGGTCCCCGCCGAGGGCCTCGACCGCTCCGAGCACGGCAAGCGCGTTCGACACCCAATGGTCGCCGGGCTGCGAGATGGTGAAGGTGAGCTCGGCCCCCGGCAGGATGGCGGTCACCAGCGAGCCGCCGCCCGGCGAGGGGACGACGTCGCGGGCGCGGATGTCCGCGCCTTCGCCGAGGCCGAAGCTGAGCACCCTGGCGGCATAGGGCCGGGCCGCCGCGGCCAGTCGGTTGCGATAGGGGCTGTCATGGGGGACGAGGGCGATGCCGCCTTCCTCGAGCCCCTGGAAGATCTCGCCCTTGGCGTCCGCGATCGCTTCCTCGCTCGCGAAGAAGGCGCGGTGGGCGGAGGCGATGGTGGTGACGATTGCGACGTGCGGCCGGACCAGCCGGGTGAGCTGCGCAAGCTCGCCGGCATGGTTCATCCCCATCTCGAGCACTCCGAAGCGGGTCTCGCGCGGCATCCGGGCGAGGGAGAGCGGAACTCCGACATGGTTGTTGTAGCTCTTGACCGAACGGTGCGCCTCGCCGGGGGCGGCGCGTTCGAGGGCCGCGTACAGCGCTTCCTTGGTCCCGGTCTTTCCGGCCGAGCCGGTGACTCCGCAGATCCGGGCGGAGGTGCGGCCCCGGGCGGCGCGGCCGAGCGCGTTGAGCGCGGCCGTTGTGTCGGCGACCCGGACGTGGGCGTGCCCGATCTCCTCGCCGACGATCGCCCCGGCCGCTCCGGACGCAAAAGCCTTGTCCAGGAAGAGGTGCCCGTCCGTCGCCTCGCCCTTCAGGGCGACGAACAAATGCCCGGGCTCGACCTCGCGCGAGTCGAAGGCGACTCCGGAGACTTCGAAATCGCCGTGCACCTCGCCCGCGACAGCCCCCGCGATCTCGTCGGAGGTCCAGAGCGCACTCACCGGCCAACCTCGAATTGGTGCCAGGCACCAATTACTAAGTGTTTGATTTGATTGAGGGCGCCTGCATCCGAAACAAGAATTGGTGCCAGGCACCGATTTCTAAGTGGTTGATTTTGTTGGGGGGTCATGCCGCGCATTCCCTCGCGACGGTGACGTCGTCGAAGGGGAGCACCTTGTCGCCGACGATCTGGCCCTGCTCGTGGCCCTTGCCGGCGAGGAGGACGATGTCGCCGGGGCCCGCTTCGGCCACCGCGGCCGCGATCGCCTCGCGTCGGCCGGGCACCTCGCGGGCCTCGCCGGCGCCCCCCATTATGTCGCGCCGGATCGTCGCCGGATCCTCGCTTCTCGGATTGTCGTCGGTGACGATCGCGAGGTCCGCGAGGCGCGCCGCCATCGCGCCCATCTGCGCCCTCTTGCCGACGTCGCGGTCGCCGCCGGCTCCGAAGACGATGATCAGCCGGCCCTCGGCATGCGGCCGAAGCGCCTCGACGGCCGCCTCGATCGCATCGGGCGTGTGGGCATAGTCGACATAGACCGGAGCGCCGGCCCGGGTGATCACCGCCCGTTCGAGCCGCCCGCGTACGCCCTGCACCCGGGGAAGGCTTGCGAGAACCCGCTCCAGGTCGCCGCCAGTGGCGAGGACCAGCCCGGCCGCGGTCAGGGCGTTGGCGGCCTGGTAGGCCCCGATCAGCGGGAGCTCGATCCTGCGGCTCTTGCCTTCGGCCTCGACGTTCAGGCGCTGGCCGAGCTGGGTCGGTTCGCGGTCGACCAGCTTCAACGTCTCGCCGCGCCGCCCGACGGTGAACAGCCGAAGCCCGCGCGCCCGGGCCCGCTCGATCACATCGTCCGACTTCGGGTCGTCGGTCCAGATCACCGCCGCCCCGCCGGGTTCGACCACTTCGTCGAACAGCCTCATCTTGGCCTCGAAATAAGCGTGCATCGTCTCGTGATAGTCGAGATGGTCGCGAGTGAAGTTGGTGAAGGCGCCGGCGCTCACCGGCAGCCCTTCGGTCCGGTATTGCGACAGGCCGTGGCTTGAAGCCTCGAACGCCGCATGGGTAACCCCCTCGCGCGCGAGCCCCGCCATGTTGGACAGGAAGGTGACGATGTCGGGCGTGGTCAGGCCCGTCGTCGTCCGCTCGTCGGCGGTGGTGACCCCCAGCGTTCCGATCGACGCGGCATGGTGCCCGGCCATCCTCCACAATTGCCGGGTCAGCTCGACGCTCGACGTCTTGCCGTTGGTCCCGGTGACCGCGACCACCGTCTCGGGAAAGGGCTCGAAGAACCTGGCGGCGAGCCGGGCGAACTCGCGCCTCGGCTCCTCGGCGGGCACATGGGCGGCGCCCTCGACCGGTACGTCCGGCCGGGCGACCACCGCCACCGCTCCGGCGCTCACCGCCTGGGGGATGAAGTCCTCGCCGTTGAAGACGGATCCCCTGAAGGCACCGAAGACCGTTCCGGGCGCGACCTTGCGGTGATCGATCGCGAAACCCGTCACCCGGGAATCGCCTCCGATTCCCGCGAGGTCGGCGAGGCGCATCGATCAACCTTCCTTTTTAACGTACTGGAGAACCTCGGACATGTTGACGTCGCGGCGTTCGTCCGGCTGGACCCCGAGCAGGGCGCCGATCCGGCCGATCACCTTCGAAACGACCGGAGCGACGTTCCAGCCGGCGGTGTGGAAGCCGTGGGTTTCGGCGATTCCCTTGGGGGCGTCCAGCATCGCGACGACCACATAGCGGGGCTCGTCCATCGGGAAGACTCCCGCGAAGGTGGTGACCACCGCGGCGCTGGTATAGCGCCCTCCGGAGATCTTCTCGGCCGTGCCGGTCTTGCCGCCGACTCGGTAGCCCTTGGCTTCGGCCTTGCCGCCGGTTCCGTCGGTGACCACCAGCCGGAGCAATGCGCGCATCCGGTAGGAAGTGTCTTCGCTGAACACCCGGCGGCCCTCCGGGACCGGAAAGTTCTTGTGATGCTTGAGCAACGTCGTGGGCCGCCAGATGCCGCCGTTGAACAAGGTGGCGTAGCCGCTGGCGAGGTGAAGCGGAGTGACCGCGATTCCGTGGCCGAAACCGACCGTCATCGTCGCGACCTCGCCCCAAGCATTGCCTGGAGAGAGGGTCCGGCCGCGCTCGTTCAGCTCGATCGAGATCGGCTCGAGGAAACCCATTTTCTGGAGGAATTCCCGCTGCTTCGCGGCGCCCACCTGAGCCGCGATCTGGGCGGTGCCGATGTTCGAGGATTCCGCCATGATCTCGGCGACGCTGCAGGCCCGGCCGAACGGATGGGTGTCGGTGATCGTGAACCCGCCCGCGCGAAGGCCCCTCGGGCAAGGGTACATCTGGCCGAAGCTCTTCACGTCGCCGGTTTCCATCGCCATCGCGACGGTGAACGGCTTGAAGGTCGAGCCGAGCTCGTAGACGCCCAGGGTCGCCCGGTTGAAGCCTGCCTGCTCGGCATTGCGCCCCGGCTTGTTCGGGTTGAGCTGCGGAAGCGAGGTCATTGCGATGACTTCGCCGGTCTTGATGTCGAGAACGATCCCGGCGGCGCCGATGGCGCTGAACTTGGCCATTGCGGCGCTGAGCTCGGTCTCCATCACGCCCTGGACGCGGGCGTCGATCGACAAAGCGACGGGGGTGCCGCGAAGCGCGGGGTCGCTCAGCCGGTCCTGGAGCACGCGCTCCATCCCGGCCACCCCGTTGCCGTCGAAATCGGTCCAGCCCAGGATGTGGCCGGCCATTGCGGTCTGCGGGTACATGCGCTGGGGCTCGCGGCTGAACTCGATCGCCGACTCGCCGAGCGCGTTCACCGCGGCGACCAGCTCGGGGACGGCGCGGCGGCTGAGATACAGGAAGGTCTTCCCCGAGGTGAGCATCGCCTTGTACTCGGCGGCGCTTCGCTCCGGCATCAGCTGGGCCAGCTTCACGGCCAGCTCCGCGGGGTTGCCGAGCAGGCGGTCGGGATGGATCGCGATCGACCAGGCGTCGATGGTCCGGGCCAAAGGCGTCCCGTTGCGGTCGACGATGTCGGCGCGGGGCGGGATCAGCGGGTTGCCGATGGCGCCCGCGCCGGCGCGGTCGGTGAACAGCTGAAGGAACAGCAGCCGGCCGGCGATGAGCATCGTCACTCCGGCGAAGACCAGCATCATCAGCATCAGCCGCTGATAGGTGAGGCTCAACCCCTGCGGGCGCTGGGCGCCGCCGAACCGGTCTGGAAGGATCGCGGCGCTGGCCATCAGTTGCCGCCGCCTCCCTTGCCCTTGGCGCGCGGAGCGGCCGCGGCTTCGCGCACCGGCTTGGCGGCGGCGGTGCGCAGAGTCTCGGGCTTGGCCGCGGGCTTGAAGGCCGGACTCGAGGACCCCGCCTGGAGCTTGGCGCCGGTCGCGGACGCGGTCCGCTGCGCTGCCGGCTTGCCGGGCTTGGCCGTCGGCTTGGAGCGGTCGGTTTCCGGCTTGGCCGGCGCGGCGGAAGCGGCGCGCTGCGCCTCGGGCTTGCCGGGGGCGGGCTTCGACTTGGCGGAAGCCTGAACGGCCGGCTTCGGCCTGGTCGGAGCGGTTCCGGCCGGCTTGGGCCTGGCAGGAGCCTCGCCGGTGGCGAAGCTCGCCCTGTGGATCATCGGCGCCTGGGCGGCGGGCCGCTCGGCGACCGCCTGGACGACCGGCGGCGTCGCCGGCTTCGCGCTTTCGGCGGGCTTGGCGGCTTCGGTATCGGCAGAAGCGAGGCGCACCTCGGCCGAACGCTCGGCGACGGTTGGGTCGTTGCGGTAGAGCCGGGCGAGGGTGAACTCGTCCTTGAGGAATTGGGCGGAGCTCGGGGCCGCGAGCGCGAGCACCTCGGCGTTCCACTGCTCGAGCTGGGTCATCCGGCCGCGCGTGCCGAGCTCGGTCTGGAGCGAGCGGATGTCGCGCTTGGCCTCGACGATCTGCCGCTCGACCTTGGCGAGCTCGTTGCGCTCGGTCGCGACCCGGAGCGACACCATGTAGCAACTGAGAGCCGCGCCGCCGACCGTGGCCACCCAGATGACCGACTTGAAGCCTCTTGCGATCATGAGGGCATCCCTTCCCTGCTCGTCCATGGGCAAGCGGACGTCCGCCGGGCGACCCTGAGAGTCGCCGAGCGAGCCCGCGGATTGGCTTTGACTTCGGCCTCGCCGGCGCGAACCGGCTTGGCGACGGCGTCGAATGTGGAAGCGGGCCGGTCGCCCGTCTGCTCCGGAAGGTGGCGGGAGCCCGACGGAACGTCGCCGCTGCGCTCCTTCAGGAAGCGCTTCACCATCCGGTCCTCGAGGCTGTGGAAAGTGACGACCGCCAGCCGTCCGCCGGGGCTCAGCACCTGCTCCGCGGCTTCGAGGCCGCCTTCCAGCTCCAGCAGCTCCTCGTTCAGATGGATCCGGATCGCCTGGAAGGTGCGGGTCGCCGGATCCTTCTTCATTCCGGGATGCCAGCCCAGCGCCCTTCGGACGATCTCGGCGAGCTGGCCGGTCCGCTCCAGGGGGCGGGCCGCAACGATGGCGCGAGCGATCCGGCGCGACTTGGGCTCGTCGCCATAGCGGTAGACGACGTCCGCGATTTCCTCTTCCGGGGCGTGGTTGAGAAAGTCGGCGGCGCTCATCCCGTCCCGGGCCATCCGCATGTCGAGCGGTCCGTCGGACTGGAAGGAAAAGCCGCGCTCGGCTCGGTCGAGCTGCATGGAGGAGACGCCGATGTCGAGCGTGACCCCGTCGACGGAATCGACGGCGTGGCCGGCAAGCGCCTGACGCATCCGGGAAAAACGCTCCGGAACAAGCGTCAGGCGCCCCCCGCTCGAAGCCGCCAGAATCCCGCCTTCCGTAATCGCATCGGGATCGCGATCGAAGGCGTAGACTCGGGCAGCCCCTTTTTCGAGAAGGGCTGTGGTGTAGCCGCCGGCGCCGAAGGTGCCGTCGACATGGGTTTCGCCGGGGGCGACGGCGAGCGCCGCGATCACCTCGTCGAGGAGCACCGGGACATGCGGGGCGGGCAGGCCTTGGATTTCCGGGGCGGCGCTCATGCGCTGAGCCCTTTTTCTTCGAGGCGCCAGGCCGCGATCTCCTTGAGGTCCCGGTCGCCTTCGGCGAGGGCGACCCGCGGGTTCCAGATTTCGACGATCCCGCCGACTCCGACGAACAGGGCCAGATCCTCGATCTTGCCCTTGCGGCGCATCATCGGCGGAAGGACGATCCGGCCGGAGGGATCGTAGGGAACGTCCTCGGTCATTCCGAACATGCGCCGGGCGCGGGCATAATGGTCGTCGAGAGTCCCGCCGCGATCCTCTTCGGCGAGGCGGCGGCGCTCGAGATCGGTCCACAGGTTCTTCGCGTAATTGCGCCCGTAGGCGGTCAGGCAGGGGGCGATCTCATGGGCGCCGACGACGACGGCGCGGGAGTCCGAGCGGCGCTCGATGACGGAGCGGACGAAGGCGGGAACGGAGAGACGCCCTTTGGCGTCCACTACGTTGAGCGCGCTTCCCTGGAAGAAGTCCTCGACCTCCACCGCCCCTGTCCGCTCCCTTTACACGGAGCTCCCCCGTTCGCGGAAACACGAATGTCGCCGCGTGACTCACCGGTCAGCCGAGAAGATGCCCCAAAAACTAGAAGGCGTGGATAACATCGGCGACCCCCTAAGGGAAGGGGATTTCATGCCTTTTTTGGGGATTTGATGCCTCTAGAGGGAATTTCGCGGTTTGTTCCACAGCTTGTTTAGGTGTTGTTCCCCGTGATTTGGCCTGTGGATAAGTATGTGGTTAGCGTGCCCGGCCGCGGCTCAGCAAGAGCCCGATTCCGGCCGCCGCGGCGGCCAGGAGCAGGGCGCGCACCACCCACCCGTAAACGTTCGGCTCGCGGGCCAGTCGGCGACGCGGCCGAGGCGTTCCAGCGAGCGAGTCCAGCCACTCGCCGATTACCTCGGGATTGTCGGCCACCGGGCGGTCGAGGCCATTCGGAGCCCAGGTGGAGTCGCGAAGCAGATCGGCGTCGGCGACTATTCGGACGGTGCCTCCCCCGAGCCTACACAGCGCGGTCCAGCCTCCAGGGGCGACGGTGCAACCGGAGCTCGAGCTGCGCAGCCGGCCGGGCGAGTCCATCACGATCCGGCGGCCGTTCCAGAGCGCCTCGACCTCCCCCGGCGCCTCCGGCCCGTCCAGCGCGAGCCGCCAATGGTTGAGCAGGGGCGCCAGAAGCCCTTCCGGAGGCGACCTCCTGATGTCGCCAGGGGGGAGCTCGCTCGGCCAGGTCAGCACCGGATCGGTGAAGATGAGCGCCCGCGCGCCGCCGCGGATCCAGCCGTCGAGCGCCGCCAGCTCCGCCGGAGCCAGCCGGTGCGGCTGGGCGAGGAACAGCAGCTGCTTGCCGTCCAAAGTCTCGGCATCGAGCACGTCCACCGGCCGGAAACGGAAGGTCTGTTGAAGGAGGAGAAAGCCCGTCGGCGGCCTGGAACCAGGATCGAACGGTCCCTTCTCGCCCCAGACCAGCGGCAAGCCGGTCATCAGCATGACGTGGGGATTCGGGGCGGGGGGTGCATCGGCAGTCAGGAACAGGAGCGAAGCGGCGAGCAGGCCCGGCCGAAGGCTTTCGCGCCAAGCTTGTCGAAGCCCCCTTCTTGCTTGGAAGGGAAGGAAGGAAGGCCCCCTTCGACGCCGCCTGCGGCGTCGCTCAGGACAGGCTTCGACAGGCTCAGGGCGAGCGGGTGATCCTGCCCCGGCCGGGTCTCCCAAGACCCTACCGCCCCTGCGTCGGCGCCGGCTGAACGCTGTTGTCGTCATCGGCATTGCCGGGCGCGACTCCGAGCTCGGCGAGCGGCTCCTTGGGCTCGGCCGTCTGGTTGACTCCCGGCAGGGCGACCTGATTGCCGCCCGAAAGCTGGGTTTCGATCAGATTGGCGGTGATCGGAGCCTCGTTGCTCGGGCTGGTGAAGACCGTGCCGAGCACCACGAGCAGGAAGACGAAGGCAAGGCCGGTGAGGCCGATTCGGACTCGTTGCACGCGCTTCCCGATCTCCCAATCCCAACGATCCAGCGTAAAGCGTAACTTAGGCCGCGGGCTTTGTCGAACCCGCCGTCGCTGTTGCGAAGCGCTCGCAGAAAAGCCCTTGACGGCGCATGCCGCGCTCGCGAAGTGATTGGCATGATGAAAAGCCCCCTCCTCTTCGCCGCTGCCCCTCTGTCCCTCCTGCTCGTCCTCGCCGCCTGCGAGAACGAAACGATCGATCCCAACGCCGAAGCGAACGCCGCCGCCGCCGCCGCCGCCAACACGGCTGCGGCGCTCCCGCCACCGCCGATGATCGCGGCCAGCCGTACCTACCGTTGCAAGGACAACAGCCTCCTCTACGCCGATTTCTACACCAACGAGACGGTCCAGGTGCGGGCAACGAAGGACCAGCCGGGCACAACTTTGACGGCGGCCGCCGGCCAGCCGCCCTTCGTCGCCGAGGGCTATTCGCTCAGCGCCAACGAAGCCCAGATCAGCTACACCGCCCCCGGCAAGGGCACGCAGAGCTGCAAGGCGTAACTCGAATGGGGACAGTCACTAGTGACTGTCCCCATTCCAGCCAGACCGCCGGCGTCCTTCACCCCCCGGGATGCCAGCCTTCGCTGGCATGACGGCAAGCGCGTCGCTAACAGGCGCACGCATGAGCGAATCCATCACCCCCGAGATCGTCGCAGAGCACGGCTTCTCTCCGCAGGAATATGAGCGCGTGCTCCGCGCCCTGGGCCGCGAGCCCAACATGACCGAGCTTGGAATCTTCTCGGTGATGTGGTCGGAGCATTGCTCGTACAAATCCTCGCGCATCCACCTCAAGAAGCTTCCCACCGAGGCTCCATGGGTGATCTGCGGGCCCGGCGAGAATGCCGGGGTGATCGACATCGGCGAAGGTCCGGGCGGAGTTCGGCAGGCCGCCATCTTCAAGATGGAGAGCCACAACCACCCCTCCTACATCGAGCCCTATCAAGGCGCCGCGACCGGCGTCGGCGGGATCCTTCGCGACGTCTTCACCATGGGCGCCCGCCCGGTCGCCAACCTGAACGCGCTCCGCTTCGGCCGCCCGGACCATCCCAGGATGCGGCACCTGATCGCAGGCGTCGTCGCCGGGATTGGGGGGTATGGTAATTGCGTGGGTGTTCCGACCGTGGGCGGGGAGGTGAATTTTCATCCTGCGTATGACGGCAACATCCTGGTCAACGCGATGACCGTCGGGGTCGCGGATCAGGACAAGATCTTCTATTCCGCGGCCGCGGGCGTCGGCAATCCGGTCGTCTATGTCGGCTCCAAGACCGGCCGCGACGGGATCCACGGCGCGACCATGGCGAGCGCCGACTTCTCCGAGGACAGCGAGGAGAAGCGCCCGACCGTCCAGGTCGGGGACCCGTTCACCGAGAAGCTCCTGATCGAAGCCTGCCTCGAGCTGATGGCGTCCGACGCCATCGTCGCGATCCAGGACATGGGCGCGGCCGGCCTCACCTCCTCCTCGGTCGAGATGGCCTCCAAGGGCGGAGTCGGACTCGAGCTCGACATGGACTGCGTGCCCTGCCGCGAGACCGGGATGACTCCCTACGAGATGATGCTGTCGGAATCGCAGGAGCGGATGCTGATGGTCCTGAAGCCGGGCCGCGAGGCCGAGGCCGAAGCCATCTTCCACAAGTGGGAGCTCGATTTCGCGGTGATCGGCCGGGTCACCGAGCCCGGTCCGGACGGCGGCCATCTGGTCCTCAAGTGGAAGGGCGAGACCGCCGCCGACATCCCGCTCGCGCCGCTCGCCGACGACGCGCCCTGCTACGATCGCCCCTGGGTCCCGACCCCCCGGCGCGAGCCGCTGACGGACGTCCCGGAATGCACCGACGTCGCCGCCGACCTCATCGCGCTGATGGCCTCGCCCGACCTCGCCAGCCGTCGCTGGATCTGGGAGCAATATGACCACATGGTCGGAGCCGATACGGTCCAGCGGCCGGGCGGGGACTCCGCGGTCGTTCGGGTCCACGGCACCGACAAGGCGCTCGCGATCACCACCGACGTCACCCCCCGCTATTGCTTCGCAGATCCCCATGAGGGCGGGAAGCAGGCGATCGCCGAGGCGTATCGCAACCTCTGCGCGGTCGGTGCGACCCCGCTCGCGACCACCGACTGCATGAACTTCGGCAACCCGCAACGCCCCGAGATCATGGGCCAGTTCGTCGGCTGCATCGAAGGAATGGCCGAGGCCTGCCGGGCGCTCGACTTCCCGATCGTCTCCGGCAACGTCTCGCTCTACAACGAAACCAAGTCGGAAGACGGCGGCGGAAGCGCGATCCTGCCCACTCCGGCGATCGGCGGAGTCGGCCTTCTCGAGGATTGGCGCAAGGCGGTGGGAATGGCCTTCAAGGGTCCGGGCGACGTCATCGTCGCGATCGGCGCCCGCCGCGGCCATCTCGGCCAGTCGCTCTGGCTCAGGGAGATACACGGCCGCGAGGACGGACCCCCGCCGCCCGTCGACCTCGCCGCCGAGCGCTCCGCCGGGGAGTTCGTCCGCGCCGCGATCGCTGGAGGCGCGATCACCGCCTGCCACGACGTCGCCGACGGCGGCCTTGCGGTCGCGATCGCCGAAATGGCCCTGGCCGGCAATGTCGGTGCGATGATCAACAAGCTCAGGCCGCACAGCGAAGCCGCCCTCTTCGCCGAGGACCAGGGCCTCTACGTGGCAACCATCTGCGACAATTGCCTCCTCACCTTCCTCGCCCGGGCCCATGCCGCCGGGGTCGAGGTCGAGGCGATCGGCAGGACCTGCGGCACCCGCCTGATCTTCGAGCTCCCCCAGGGCGACCATGCCGTCGCCCTCGCCGAGCTGCGCCTGGCGCATGAGGGTTTCTTCCCGAAGCTGATGGGAAGCGAGCCGGCGGTCTAATCTCTATTGCGAACGCTTCGCATTATCTCTACATCATTCCCATGATCGTTTGCGTCTGTAACGCGATTCGCGAATCCGAGGTCCGCCAGGCGGCGCTCGAAGGCGCCTCCTGCCCGAGCAGCGCTTATGGCCGCTTCGGGCGCAAGCCGCGCTGCGGCCAATGCTTTTCATTCGCCCGCCAGGTCATCGCAGCCGCCCAGGCCGCAGGCTGATCGAGGTTCGATCCAGGCGGAACCCCTTTCGCCGACCCCTTGCTGACAATGATTCTCAATCGCCGGTCGACGCGTTCGTAAACTCCGCGAATGACTCGCAAACGCAGCCCAATTTTTCGCAGTTTTCCGCCGTTTTTCAGGTGCTTTTCAAACCTGGAGCCGCTACAGGTCCGCCCTTGAAGGGAGAGCTGTAATGAAGGGCGACGCGAGGGTCATCGAGCTACTCAACGAGGCTTTGCGCAACGAGCTCACCGCCACCAACCAATATTGGCTCCATTATCGGATGCTCGACAATTGGGGCGTGAAGCGGCTGGCCGCCTTCGAGCGCGGCGAATCGATCGACGAGATGAAGCATGCCGACCGGCTCGCCGAGCGGGTCCTCTTCCTCGACGGCCTTCCCAATTTCCAGCTGCTTGGACGCCTCAGGATCGGCGAGACCGTCGAGGAGGTGCTCCGCTCCGACCTCGAACTCGAGATGGAGGCGGTCGAGCAGCTGAAGAACGCGATCCAGCATTGCGAGTCGGTCCGCGACTATGTCAGCCGCGACCTCTTCGCCGAGATCCTTCAGAACGAGGAAGCGCATATCGAATCCCTCGAAACCCAGTTCGAGATGATCGCTCGGATGGGCCTGCCCAATTACATCCTGCTCCAGTCGAAACCGGCGGAGGACTGAGCCACGTCTAGCCCTCTCGTTCCTGCGCGCCATGACGGATCCGCAGGATAAGGACCTTCTCGCGTTGCACCCGATAACGGAGCAGGTAGGGCCAGACGACGGTCATCTCGCGCAGTCCGTCACCGACGTCTCGCCCTCGCTCGGAAAATTCCTCCAGGCTGTCGGCCACCGAGATCAAGCGTGCGGCCAAACGCCTCGCCGCGGCCGGATTGAAGGCTGAAACGTAGGTGACGATCGCTTCAAGGTTTCCGACGGCCTCGTCGGTCCAAAGGATTTGCCGCACTCAGTCGCCGGGACGGGGTCGAGTGCCCGGCTTGTCCGTACCCCACGTGTGAAGCCAGCGCCGCACAGCTCCGTGGCCGATCAGCCGCCCTGCACTGACGTCGGCATCCGCACGATCATCGGCCTCGGCCTCGGCCTCGGGGTCCGTCGTTTCGAACAGGGGGCGATCTGCTTTCATGCGCGTCTCATAGCATGCGCGGCCGCCTCGGATAAGTGCGACTGCTCAGGCATCAGGAAATAGGATTACCACGCATGCCCCGCACCGTTCCGTCGGCACGTGCCGTATCTGCCGGAACGCCTCCGCGCCTGCCCCTGTTGTGCAAACGGGCGGATGCGATATCACTTTGGCTCTGGGAGCTCGGAAGGGGAAAGCCGGATGACCGCCGCGACCGGGCCTTCGCCGCGCATCGTCACGCTCGACATCCTCCGCGGGGTTGCGGTGATGGGTATATTGGCGATGAACATCGTCGGCTTCGCCATGCCCTTCCAGGCCTATCTGAACCCGGTCGCCCTGGGCCCGGTCGGGGACCCCGACCTCGTCTCCTGGGCGGTCAGCTTCGTCTTCGTCGACGGCAAGATGCGCGCGCTCTTCTCCTTCCTGTTCGGGGCCGGGATGCTGCTCGTGATCGAGCAGGCGGAGGCGAAGGGCGAGCCGGCCGACATCATCCATTATCGCCGGATGATCTGGCTGCTCTTCTTCGGCCTGGCCCATCTCTATTTGATCTGGTTCGGCGACATCCTCGTCGGCTACGCTCTGATCGGAATGATCGCATTCCTGTTCCGCGACCTCCCGCAACGCGCCCTGATCGGCTGGGCGGCCGGGCTGCTGATCGTCCAGTTGCTGATCGACGGCGGTTCGGCCGTCGAAGCGGCCAAGCTCCGGCAAGCCGTTGCCATCCCGGGCGCAACGCCGGCGACGGTCGCGGAGTGGCAGGACCTCCAGCGCATGTTCGGAGCGATGGGCCCCGAGGCAAAAGCGAAGGAGCTCGCCCTCTATCGCGGCGGCTATGAGGGAATCCTCGCCGACCGGATGAGGGACCAGGCGCTGGGCCCGATCAAGGGGCTCGCCTCGTTCGGCTGGGAGATCCTGGCTTATTTCCTGCTCGGAATGGCGGCCTTGAGGTCGGGCTTCCTGACCGGCGGCTGGAGCCCGGAGCGCTACCGCAGGATCGCCCTGATCGGCTTCGCATTGGGCATCCCGGCCTATGCCCTGCTCGCCTGGCTGCTCGTCCGCGACGACTTTTCGGTGCCGGCGATCCTCGCCTGGTCGATGGCGGCCACCGTGCCGCTGCGGCCGTTGATGGTGGTGGCGACCGCTGCGCTCATCATCCTGGCGACCCGCGGAGGCGGGGCACTGGTCGACCGGATCGCCGCCGCCGGGCGGGCCGCCTTCACCAACTATCTCGGCACCAGCCTCGTCATGACCACCCTCTTCTACGGCTATGGCGCGGGGCTGTTCGGGACATTGGGGCGAGCCCATTTATGGCTGATCGTGCTGGCGATGTGGGCGCTGATGCTGCTCTGGTCCAAGCCGTGGCTCGATCGCTTCCTCTACGGCCCGCTCGAGTGGCTGTGGCGATCGCTCGCGCGGGGGGAAGCGCAGCCGATGCGGAAGCCTGGTGGGGCCTAGAGCGCTGAGGGAACAGGTTGAATCGCGACAACCGTTCGCCCTTCGGCTCTCACGTCCCCGCGCGGCGCCGGTTGACAAGCGGATTCGCCTCCGCCTCGAGCTGGGTCATGGTCTCCAGATAGAGCGGCCGAAGCTTCGCGACGAACGGTAGCAGATTGTCCGGGAAGAAGCCCATCTCGATCGCCCGCCGGGCTCCGAACTCGATCTCCTCGGCGAGGGCTCCCAGCGGCTCGGCTCCGAACTGCCGGGCCTCGGACTTCATCGTGTGGGCGGGAAGGACCAGCCCGGCCGTGTCGCGGCCGTGCATCGCCGATTCGATCCGGCTCACCGCCTTTTCGCCATCCTCGCGGAAATAGCTGAGGATTCGCGCGAATCCCGCGCCCAACTCGCTGCGCGCAGCACAAAAGACCGTCCAATCGACGACCTCTTCCTGATTCCCGGTCCACTCGTCCACGAAGCGAGACTAGGCGCAGGGGAGTAAAGGACCCGTTGACGACTGGAGGCTTGGACCGGAAGAATCCGGTGTCCCCTTCCCGTTCGGGCTGAGCCTGTCGAAGCCCCCTCTTTTCCCTTACAAAGTAAGAAGGAAGGCCCTTCGACAAGCTCAGGGCGAACGGAGCGAGGCGATCAGCCTAATTCTTCGACGTTTTCGAATCGTACGGATTCTTGGCGCCGCGCATCGAAAGGCGGATGGGCACCGCCCCGAAACCCAGCTCGCGTCGCATTCCGTTCATCAGGTAGCGGCGGTAGCTTTCGGGCAAAGCATCCAATCGGGTTCCGAAGACCACGAAGCTGGGCGGCCGCGACCCCACCTGGGTGATATAGCGAAGCTTGATCCGCCGGCCGCTTGGCGCCGGAGGCGGGTTCTTCTCCACCGCATCCTCGAACCAGCGGTTGAGCTGCCCGGTCGAGACCCGTTTCGACCAGGTTTCGCGGACCTCGAAGGCGGCCCCGAGCAAGGCGTCGAGCCCCTTTCCGGTCATTGCCGAGACGGTCAGCAAAGGCACGTTCGGCGCCTGGGCGAGCCCTTCCCCCAGCGCCGCCTTGATCCCGTTGAAGAGGCTGCTCTGGTCGTGCGCGACGTCCCATTTGTTGATCGCGATGATCAGCGCGCGGCCTTCCTGGAGCACCCGGTCGGCGATCTTGAGGTCCTGGGCCTCGAGCCCCAGCGTCCCGTCGAGGAGGAGGACCACCACCTCGGCGAAATCGACCGCCCGAAGACCGTCCGCGACCGCGAGCTTCTCGAGCTTGTCCTGGACCTTGGCCTTCTTGCGCATGCCCGCCGTGTCGATCAGCCGGACCGGCCGCTCCTCGCCGCCCGGCGAGCGCCACATCCAGTCGATCGCGATCGAATCGCGCGTGATCCCGGCCTCCGGGCCGGTGATCAGCCGCTCTTCCTCCATGATCCGGTTGATCAGGGTCGACTTGCCGGCATTGGGGCGGCCGACGACCGCGAGCTTGAGCGGCCCTTCGCCGAGCCGGTCCTCATCCTCTTCCTCGTCGCGCTCGATATGCGGGCGCAGATGCTCGAACAGGTCGACGACGCCCTCGCCATGCTCCGCGCTCATCGCGATCGGTTCGCCGAAGCCCAGCGACCAGGCCTCCATGATCCCCGACTCGCCGGCCCGGCCCTCGGCCTTGTTGGCGGCGAGGATGACGGGAGTCGTCTCGCTCCTCAGCCAGCGTCCGATCTCCTCGTCGAGCGGGGTGAGGCCGGCCCGGGCGTCGACCAGGAACAGCGCGGCGTCCGCCTCGCGGACGGCGGCGACGGTCTGGGCGCGCATCCGGCCGGGAAGCGTGTCGGGATCCTCGTCCTCGTAGCCGGCGGTGTCGATCACCCGGAAGTCCATTCCGAGCAGGGTCGCCTCCCCCTCGCGCCGGTCGCGGGTGACTCCGGGCCGGTCGTCGACGAGCGCGAGCTTGCGCCCGACGAGACGGTTGAACAGGGTCGACTTGCCGACATTGGGCCGGCCGACGATCGCGACGGTTGGAAGCTTCGCCATGGGGTTGCCGTGCAGCTAATGCGCTGGAGGGTCAACCGTAGCGCTTATCCTCCCTGCCGCGAAGCGGTGGGGAGGGGGACCACCCGAACGGTGGTGGAGGGGCAGTTTCGCAAGCTTCTGCCAGTTACCCCTCCACCATGCTTCGCATGGTCCCCCTCCCCATGCTTCGCATGGAGAGGATTCTACCTCCAGGCCGTCAGCTGGCCGTTGTCATGGAGGACGTAGAGCATGTTGTTGGCGACGATCGGCTGGAGCGACACCGAGGCCCTCGTCTCCTGGGTCGCCTGGACCCGGCCGTCATAGGGCGAGACGTAGACGATCTGGCCGCCGGAATTGGCGAGCACGAGCCGGTCGCCGGCCAGGATCGGTCCGACCCAGTCGACCCGGCCCTTCTTGTCCTTCGAGTCGCGGTAGCGCGTCAGCTGGGTCATCCAGCGGATCTGGCCGGTGGTCCTCGACAATGCGAGAAGCTGCGCTTCGTCGGTGACGACGAAGATCCAGTCGCCGGCCACCCACGGGGTCGAGATCCCGGCGACGTTGATCTCCCAGACGCGCTGGCCGGTGATCAGCTCGATCGCGACCATCCGCCCGCCCTGGCCGACCGCATAGACCCGGCCGGCGTCGATCACCGGATCGGCGTCGATGTCGGAAAGCTGGGTCACGCTGGTCGAGATGCTGGTCCGGGCGAGCGCGTCCTGCCAGAGATTCTGGCCGTTCTCGTAGCGATAGGCGTTGAGCTCGCCCGACGAGAAGCCGGCGACCACCGTCCCCTGCGCCGCCGCGGGCGAGGAGGCGCCGAGGATCCCGGCGATCTCGACCGCGCCCGAGCCGCTCCAGCGGGTGGCGCCGTTGGCGGGGTTGAGAGCGAACATCTGGTTGTCCTGCGAGACCACGTAGACGTTGTCGTTGGCCACGGTGGGAGCGCCGCGAAGCGGCCCGCCCGGACGCACCCGCCAGATCAGACCGCCGGTCTTGGCGTCGAGCGCCGCGGCGTCGCCGGCGCCGTTGGTCGCATAGATTCGGCCGTTGTCGTAGGAGACTCCGCCTCCGAACAGGGCCTGGTCCGGGGCGTTGGGGCCGCGCACCTGGGCCTGCCAGACCGTCGAGCCGTTCTCCGGGCTGATCGCCCGGACCACGGCCCGGGTATCGATGGTGAAGATCCGGCCCTCGCCGAAGACGGCCGACGAGGCAAGCTGAGC
>DASQZF010000156.1:0-17447 GCA_035638835.1 Allosphingosinicella sp.
TCCGCGGCTAAAAGCTTGCAACTGCGGGAAAACACCAAATATCGCGCGCCAACGTTCGCGGAGTTTCAGCCAGTGTTGAGTCGCCTGTTCTCGAAGGGCCGGACGTCCCGGGGCCGAAGCGGCCCGCCGGGCGGCCGCGCCTATGCGATCGGCGACGTGCACGGCCGTCTCGACCTCCTCCTCGACCTGCTCCGGCGCATCGAGGAGGACGATGCGCGGCGCAGGCCCGCCAAGACCTGGCTGGTCTTCCTCGGCGACCTCGTCGACCGCGGGCCGGACAGCTGCGGGGTCGTCGACCTTCTCGTCAACCGCCCGCCCGCCTTCGCCCGCAACGTCTTCCTCAAGGGCAATCACGAGGAATTCCTCCTCGGAGTGCTCGGCGGCGAAGACGGCAGCGTCCAGCACTGGCTGACCTATGGCGGCACCGAATGCGCCCAGAGCTACGGCCTCACCTCCGGCTGGATGCTCAACGCCAATCCCGCGGCGATCATGGAGCGGCTGATCCACCAGGTGCCCGAGGGCCATGTCCGCTTCCTCGAGGAGATGCACGACAGCTTCCGCTTCGGCGATTACCTGTTCGTGCACGCCGGGATCCGTCCCGGGGTAGCCCTCGACAAGCAGGTCAGCCGGGATCTGCGGTGGATCCGCGAGGGCTTTCTCGACGATCGGAGCGACCATGGAGTCGTCGTCGTCCACGGCCACACGATCGTCGAGCGGCCCGAGGAGCATTCCAACCGGATCGCCGTCGATACCGGCGCCTATCGGTCCGGCACCTTGACGGCGGTGGGCCTCGAAGGCGAGGAGCGCTGGTTCATCGAGGCCCGCGAGACCGGGGCGGGGGCTTAGATTTCGTCATTGCGAGGAGCCCTTCGACGCCGCTTGCGGCGGCGCTCAGGATGAACTGCCGCTTCGCGGCAGCGACGAAGCAATCCAGCTTCGGCCGTCCGAGCCGCTGGATTGCTTCGCTGCGCTCGCAATGACGAGGCTCGCTCCGCCGCGGGTTGGCATCTCGGGACTGCGCCTCTAAGCGACCCGGACCATTACCGCAGGGACCATCAATGAAGATCCTCGTGACCGGCGGCGCCGGGTTCATCGGCCATCACCTCGCCGACCGGCTCCTGCGCCGCGGCGACGAGGTCGTCGGAATCGACAATTTCAACGATTATTACAGCGTCTCCCTGAAGCGGGACCGGGTCGCGAAGCTGAGCCGAGACCATGGCGAGGCCTTCACCGCGATCGAGACGGACTTCGCCGACGACGAGGCGCTCGAGCGGGCGCTGGGCGAGGTCGGCTTCGACCGGATCGTCCATCTCGGCGCCCAGGCCGGGGTCCGCTATTCGATCGAGAATCCGCGGGCCTATGTCCGCTCGAACCTGGTCGGCCACGTCAACATGCTGGAGATCGCCCGGGGCCGCGGCCTTTCGCACCTCGTCTACGCCTCGTCGTCCTCGGTCTATGGCGGCAACGACACCTTGCCCTTCCGGGTCGAGGACCGGGTCGACCATCCGCTCTCGCTCTACGCGGCGACGAAGAAGGCCGACGAGCTGATGAGCGAGACCTACGCCCATCTCTACCGGCTTCCGCAGACCGGGCTTCGCTTCTTCACCGTCTACGGCCCCTGGGGGCGGCCCGACATGGCGATGTGGCTGTTCACCCGGGCGATCTTCGCCGGAGAGCCGATAAACGTCTTCGGCGAGGGCAATATGCGGCGCGACTTCACCTATGTGGACGACATCGTCACCGGAGTCGTCGCCGCTCTCGACAACCCGCCGCCCGACGACGGCGAGACCAAGGCCGGCGGCAGCCGCGGCCCGCATCGCCTCTACAATATCGGGAACAACCGCTCCGAGGAGCTGACCCGGATGATCGAGCTGATCGAGCAGGCCTGCGGCCGGAAGGCGGAGAAGCGGCTGATGCCGATGCAGCCGGGCGACGTGCGCGATACCTATGCCGATATCAGCGCGATCCGGAACGACCTCGGCTTCGCTCCCGCCACCACCATCGACGAGGGCGTGCCGCGGTTCGTCCAATGGTATCGCGAGTATCACGGGGTTTGATCGCTCAACCATAGAACGCGCGCTGCTCAGGAAAACCAAAGATCGGGGAAGGCGCTCAGGTCGCCGCAAGCAGGCCAGCTCCGACGCCGAATATCCAGATTTTGGGAGCCGCCGAGGATGGGATAAGCCTTGCCGACGCGTTGTATAAACCCAACCGATAGGTTAATCTCATTCCGACGATTCACCGTCAGCACGGGCTCCGGTTCGCGATCTTCAGTGACGACCACGAGCCGGCCCATGTCCATGTGATCGGCTCGGGCGAAATGAAGATCCAGCTTGGAGAATTCGACCGCGCGCCATTTGCGATCTTCGCGGTAGGCATGAAGGCGCGGGACAGGCGGCTGGCGATGAAGGTGGTCTCGGAGCGACAGGAGGAATTTCTCGCTCGCTGGGAAGAGGTGCACATGAGCGCATGACCGGAAACAAGCCAGACCCGCAAATGGAAGCAGCCCTTGGCAGGGGTCGCAAGATGATGGCGGAGGAACCTAGGGCGGCATCGGCGCGATTCGATGGGCAGAACGGCATGATCGTCGTCGAGCTCACCAACGGCTGCACCTTCGCCTTCCCGGCACGGCGGGTAGAGGAACTCGAGCATGCGACGGAGTCGGAGATCGCCGAGGTGGAGATCGCCGGGGCGGGCTTTGCCCTTCATTGGCCATCGCGCGACGCGGACCTGTCGCTAAATGGCCTGATGAACGGAGTCTTCGGCACCCGGCGCTGGATGAGCGACCTTGCCAGCCGCGCGGGAAGCGTGAGTTCGCCAGCCAAAGCGGCTGCGGCCCGCGTGAACGGGATGAAGGGCGGCCGCCCGCGCAAGGCGGGATAGGCTTCAACCCGTCGGCCGGCTCCTTGCTCTCACGCGCCGCACGTTCAGCCACATCAGGATGCCCGTCACCGCCAGGATGAGGGGAATGATTCCGCCGATGAAGATGATCGTCTGCCAGACGGGCCCCATTCCGGTGCCGTCGTGGAGACGGCGCATCAGCCGGGCGGTCGTCTCGGGCTGCGCAGGCTTGGGCGGGGTCGCCCTGGCCGAACGGTCGTCGACGGTGATTTCCGCCGCTCCGCCGGGGCGGGCGAATGAGATCTTCCATCCGGCCTCGGGGCCGGTCGGCCAGGTCAGGCCGGTGAGGGCGCCGGGGGCCAGCGGCCGGGCCGCTGCAAGGGCGGAGTCGGGGCTCAGCCTGGTCTCTGCCGCGGGCAAAGCGGAATTGCGCCGCATCCGCTCCGCCATCGATGGGCCGGGCGGGTCGCCGGACAAGATCGCGAAGAAGGCCGGGAAGGAGATCCAGGCTCCGGTGAAGGAGAGCATCGCCAGCGGCAGGGCCACCCAGAAGCCGCTCTGGTGGTGGAGATTGTCGCTGGTCGTCGACCGGCGCCGCCACTTCAGCCCGCGTGAGAACCGGCCGCTGAGAGGCCACCACAGCCACAGGCCGGTCAGCGAGGAGAGGAGCATCGCCACTCCGACCCAGCCGACGATCTGCCGCCCGACGCCCGGCACCATCAGCGAGCCGTGGAGCACGTGGAGGATCCGGACGGCGCCCTCGTCGCTGGCGCTGCGGTCGAGCAGGCGCGCCGAGGCGGGGTCGAGATGGAGCAGGGTTCGGACCGGCCGCCCGCCGGCCGGTTGCCCGGCCCTCGCCAGAGTCGCGACCACCGGCCCCTCCCCTCGCGGAAAGGCGAGGCTCGACAGCCGCTCTCCGGGCTCGGCGAAGCGCCGGGCCGCGGCCGCATAGGCCGAGGGCGGAAGGCTCGCAGCGCCGGCCGCGGCCCGCTCCGGGTTGAGCCGCTCGTCGAGCCAGTCGTGCCAGACCAGTGCGGAGCCGGTCAGCGAGATGGGGACGATGAGAAGGGCGAGCGCCAGGCCGATCCATTTGTGGATCTGGAACCAGAGTCGGCGGAGTCGGGATCGGTCTGCGGATGCCATGGGGCCGGCTAGGTCACTTGCGAATGATTATCAATAGCACACGTCATCCGGGCTTGACCCGGGATCCATGAACAGGGTCAGGATTCGATTTCGACAATCCGTGTTCATGGATCCGGGCTTTCGCCGGGATGACGGCAGAATTAGAGCGTCCAGCGCCTCACCCCCGGCAGCTCGCGGCCCTTGTAGAGCTGCTTGAGGTCGGCGAGCAGGCCGTCTTCCGCCACCAGCCCGGCCAGCTTCGAATCGTCGAGCTCCGAATAGGCGGCGTGGGGAACCGCGACGAGAACGAGGTCGTAGCGCCGCTCGAGTGCGTCGGCGGCGAGCTCGATCCCATATTCATGGCGGGCCTCGCCCGAATCGGCGAGAGGGTCGTGGACCGTGATCTCGTGGCCGAGCTCCTGGAGCCGGCGGACGACGTCGATCACCCGGCTGTTCCTGAGGTCCGGCACGTTCTCCTTGAAAGCAAGGCCCATGACCAGCGCCTTGCCCGCCCGGCCGAGCCGCTCGTGGACTCCGTCGGCCACCCAGGCGCCCATGCCGTCGTTGGTCGACCGGCCGGCGAGGATGACGTGCGGATCGAGGCCGAGCTGCTGGGCCCGGAAGCTCAGATAATAGGGATCGACCCCGATGCAGTGGCCACCCACGAGGCCGGGCTGGAAAGGCAGGAAGTTCCACTTGGTGCCGGCCGCGGCGAGCACGTCCCAGATCGAGATGTCCAGCTTCGAGAAGATCTTGGTGATCTCGTTCATGAAGGCGATGTTGATGTCGCGCTGGGCGTTCTCGATCACCTTCGCGGCTTCGGCGGTCTTGATCGAGGCCGCCCGGAAGACCCCGGCGCTGGTCACGGCTTCGTACATCGCGGCGAGCCGGTCGGTGACCGCTTCGTCCTCGCCCGCGACGACCTTGATGATCCGGTCCACCGTATGCTCGCGGTCGCCCGGATTGATCCGCTCGGGCGAATAGCCCAGGAAGAAGTCGCGGCCCCTCCGGAGGCCGGAAACCTCCTCGATCAGCGGCCCGCAAATGTCCTCGGTGACTCCCGGATAGACCGTGCTCTCGTAGACGATGATCGGCTTGCGGGCAGGATCGAGAAGGGCGGCGACGCTTCGGGTGGCGCTGATCACCGGTCCGAGGTCCGGGCAGTTCTCGCCGTCGACCGGGGTGGGAACGGTGACGATGTAGATGTCCGCGCCGGCGGCGTCGTCCGAGCGGCTGGTCAGCCTAAGCGGCGAGGCGGCGAGCGCTTCGCTCTCCACCTCCCGGGTCCGGTCGATTCCGAGCTTCAGCTCCTCGACCCGCCTTTCGTCGATGTCGAGGCCGACGACGCTGAAGCTTCGGGCCAGCGCGACCGCGAGCGGAAGACCGACATAGCCGAGTCCGACGACCACGATCTGCTCGGAGCGGGATACGTTCATATTTGGATCACTCTGGGAAAGGATGGCGGCGGGAGCGCCGGGTCATGACCGCTAACATTTGACGGAGCCTTAAATGTCAAGCGCGCGGGACGACCTTCGGGCCGGGAGCGGTGCGGGCGTCGATGCGATGGAGGGTCGCCCTTCGGGCCGTCAGCCATGCGCGGTTCCCGGCGGTCAGGGTCTCGAGGAAGGAGCGGGGCTTCTTCATCAGCTTGCGGGTATCGGGGCTCATCCCGATCGCCGCGGCGAGCTCGGCGACGAAGTGGACGCAATTGTGCCTGTCGAGGTCGTAATTGGGCTGTTTCGCGGCGCGCCAGATTCCGACCGTCGCCATGACCTTGTCATATTCGGCGTCGGTGATGGCGACGGTGAAGTGGCGGTCGCTGCCCTTGATGTAGCCGGCGCTGTGTTCGGTATCCACCTTGCCCGCGACCTTGCCCCACAGGATGGCGGGGCTGATCGCCTTGGCGGTGAAGCCGTAATCCTCCTCGATTCGCGGCCCGCCGCGGTCGAGGGTCCCTTCGATGACGACGAAGGCGTGAGGAAAGCTTGCTCCCAGTTCCTTGGAATAGAAGGTGATCGAGACCGCCGCCCAGCCCGGAGCGGCGGCGAGTGCGAGCAGGGCCGCGGCCAGGATGGCGAACAGTCGCGGCAGTCGAAAGCTCAGGATCACCGGCAACTTCCCAAGTCGGTTCGCGAACCCTCTGAAACAAAAAGCCATTTCGGGCAATCCCGCTCGGTGTCGCTTTTGGGCAACAGGCGTGGCCCGTTCGGCTCCCGCGCCGATCCCGAGGCGGGGCGGCAACCTCGTTTCCCCTCTAAGCCGTTGAGGGCGTAAGCGACTTTCCCTATCAGAGGTAAGTCACTTTCGGGATAGACACGCAAAGGCCGCTCGACTAGATAAAGCTCGAAATCGAGACGATCAGACTCGAGTACGAAGGGAGAAGCTGACGTGGCTTTCAAGGGACTTATTGCTGCGGCCGCCTCGGTGGCCTTGATGACGACGCCGACTCTTGCGGCGGCGCAGGCGAGCGCGAGCGCTTCGGCTTCGACCGCGCGTGAAGTTGCGCCGGCGACCGAGACGGTCGAGGGCGAGCAGCTGCGCGGCGGCTGGATCATTCCTCTGATCGCGCTCATCGCGATCATCCTCGGCATCTGCGCCGCCACCGACATCTGCGGCGGCGACGACGACGATCAGCCGACCAGCCCGTAAGCTGGGCGAGCCATAGGCTCGTAAACGAATTCGGCCGGGCGAAGTTCTGCTTCGCCCGGCCATTTCGTGCGCCCGGGCCATGTGAAAGCTCGCTGTCGGCGGATGGTTGCACGGCCCAGGCGGCAAGAGCGTCGAGTCCCTGCAGCGGTTCGGCCGGCGGAGAGCGCAAATTTGCAGCCTCGATTCTAAAGTACGTCCGAGAAGTCTCTGAAAAGGAAGTCATTTCGGACATTTCTTGCAATCTGTCGCTTTTGCGCAACAGCTGGCGCCCATCTCTCTGGCAGGGTTGAACTAAATGCGGGGCCCTACGTTCGGGTCAGGCTTCGTAAACCTCTCGAGGGCTAGGGAGCGACAGGGTTTTCGGATCGGGTGTCGATTTTCGAGGCTAGACAGCTTCGGAGCCCACGATTAGGTAGAGCCCGAAATATAGAAGATCAGAGTTTGAGTTCGAAGGGAGAAGCTGACGTGCGTTTCAAGGGACTAATTGCTGCGACCGCCTCGGTTGCGTTGATCGCTACGCCGACCATGGCGGCGGCGCAGGCCAGCTCGGCCGCTGTCCGCTCCGCGGAAGTTGCGCCGGCGACCGAGACCGTCGAGGGTGAGCAGCTGCGCGGCGGCTGGATCATTCCTCTGATCGCGCTCATCGCGATCATCCTCGGCATCTGCGCCGCGACCGACATCTGCGGCGGCGACGACGACGATCAGCCGACCAGCCCGTAACAGGGTTTGGCCGGCCTATCGGCCCGTCTTGAGTTTTTGGCCGGATGAAGACGATCTTCATCCGGCCATTTTCTTGTCCGCAAAAGGTCGCCAACGTGCGTGAAACGCCCGGCGCGCGCCGCCCGGCGTTCCGCCTCGCCCTCCTCCTGCCGCTCCTGTCCTTTGCCGTGGTCGCTCCTACAGCGGCCGCGCAGCCCGGCTCCGTCTCCGCCGTCGGGGCGGAAGCCTCCACGACCCTGCGGAGGGACGATCTGCGGGTGGCGGCCGTCGCCTATCGCCTGGCGCTCGGCGGTTCGGCCCTGTGCGCCGATCGCTATCCCCTCACCGGAATGCTCTTTCACCACCTCGCCGAATATGAGCCGGCCGACCGGCCGCTGATGGTCGCCCGCTATGGGCTCGACCGGGGGCCCGGGGTCTTGACGGTGATCGCGGACACCCCAGCCGCCCGCGCTGGCCTGGTCGCCGGCGACGTCCTGCTCGCGGTCAACGGCAAGCGGCTCCCGACCGGCGCCTCGGTCGCCGCCGAGCCGAAGCGGGACAAATGGCGGCGAATCGCCGACGAGACCGAAGCCGAGCTCGAGACGGCCCTGCGCCGCGGCGCGGCCGACCTCCGGATCCTCCGGCAGGGCCGGGAGATCGGGCTTCGCCTGGGTTCGCTTCCGGCCTGCCTCGGCCGGGTCCGCCTCGCCCGCTCGACCCAGGTCAACGCCTTCGCCACCGGCCGGACCGTGGTGATGACGACTGCGATGCTGAAGTTCCTGAGGGGCGACGACGAGCTCGCGGTGGTGTTGGGGCATGAGCTTGCGCACAACATCTTCGGCCACCGCCAGATGCGCAACGAGGAGGGCATATTGCGAGGCCTCGGGATCAAGCCGAGCGCGGTCTGGAAGCGCGAGGAGGCGGCCGATCGATTCGGTCTCCGGCTGATGTCGGCCTCGGGCTACGACCTCGATTCGGCCATCCCCTTCTGGCGCCGCTATCTCGGCAAATATGACTGGTTCCCGCAGATTTTCCGAAGCCACCCCAGCCTCGGGGCGAGGGAGCGGATCGCGGCCGAGGAGATCGCCGCGATCCGGCGGGCGAAAGCGGGATTGTAGCGCGGGGGGCCCGGCGTTCAAATGCCGCACTCCGAACCTCATCGTCACCCTGAACTTGTTTCAGGGTCCAGCTGGTCGCTCGTTCGGAAGGCGGAGAACTGGATGCTGAAACGAGTTCAGCATGACGCCGGTGGCTCGACATCCGCCGGGCAATCTCACACCAAGGTCCGAAGCGACCACAGCTCCGGGAACGCCCGCTTGCCGAGGGTCGACTGGAGATAGGCCACCCCCGCCGTGCCGCCCGTCCCCCGCTTGAGACCGATGATCCGCTCGACCGTCACGACATGCTTGTGCCGCCAGGTTGCCAGCGAATCGTCTATGTCGACGAGCTTCTCGGCCAGCTGGTACAGCGCCCAATGCCGCTCGGGCTCGCGATAGACCTGAGCCCAGGCCGATTCGACCGCCTCGCTCGGCCGGTAGGGTTGGCTCCAGTCCCGGCTCAGGGCCTCCGCGGGAAGATCGAGGCCGGCCCGGGCCGCGGCGGCATTGGCTTCGTCCCACAGGCCGGGCCGGTGCAGCGCCTCGAGCAGCGCCGCATAGGGACCGCTGCCTTCCTCCTGGAACTTGAGATGGCCGCCGTCCTTGAGGCCCAGGCGATATTCAAGCTCGCGGAACTGGGCCGACTGGAAGCCCGAGCTCGAGCCGAGCACGCTTCGGAAGCTGGTATAATCGGAGGGCGTCATGGTCGCCAGCACGTCCCAGCTCAAGGTCATCACCGCCTGGATCCTCGAGACCCGGGAGAGCGACTTGTGGACTTCGATCAGCCGGTCCTGGCGGATCAGCTCGCTCGACAGATTGAGCTCGTGGATGGCCTGCTTGAGCCACAGCTCCTTGGTCTGGTGGATGATGACGAACAGCATCTCGTCATGATGGTCTGAAACGGGGTGCTGGGCGGAGAGGAGCTGGTCGAGCGTAAGGTAGCCGCCATAGGTCATCGAGGCGGGCGTGTCGGTCACCCTGTCAGCCGCGGGTCGCGTAGACGGAGGTGCGGCCGGCGGAGTCGAACGCCATCACCTGGTAACGCTGCTTATGGTTGTGGCCGACATCCATGCCCGGAGAGCCCGCGGGCATGCCGGGGACGGCGAGGCCCTTCACGCCCTTCCGGCGCGACGCGATCAGCCGCTTGATATCCTCGGGCGGGACATGGCCTTCGACGACCACGCCCTGGATGAGCGCGGTGTGGCAGGATTGCAGCGCCGCCGGGACTCCCTGCGCCTTCTTGACCGCCGCCATGTTGGGGGCGTTGACCACCGGCAGCTTCCTGCCGAACGCCGCCTCGACCCGCTTCGCCCATTCGAGGCAGCAGCCGCAGCCGGCGTCGCGCCACATCACGTAGCCCGCGGGCGCCGCCGCCTCCGCCGCCCCTGCCGGAAGCAGGGCCGCAACGGCCGCTCCTCCGAGCAACCCGACCATCTGCCTGCGATCGATATCTTCCGGTTTCATTACAAACGCTCCGCGCTGGATACGACGTCGGCGGCCCGAAGCGCCGCCAGGATACGCATGAGATGCTGCACGTCGTGAACTTCGATGTCGAGATGGAAGGTGTGGAAGCTTCCGTCACGGCTCGCCTGCTCCATCGACACGATGTTGGCGCCGTGCCGGCCCAGGATCCCCGCGATCACCGCGAGCGATCCCGGCTCGTTCTTGATGACGACGCAAAGCCGCGCCGTGCCGCCGTCCGATTCGTCGCCCCAGGCGAGGTCGAGCCAGTCCGCGTCGACCCCGTCGGCGAGGCTGTCGCAGCCGATGACGTGGACCTCGATTTCGGTGCCCTCCCGCCTGAGGCCGACGATCCGGTCGCCGGGAATCGGGTGGCAGCATTCGGCGAGCTGGAAGGCCACTCCCGGAGTCAGGCCCTTGATCGAGATTGCGGTGCGCTGCGGCGGGGGCTTCACGCCCTCCGCGCCGGTCGAGCCCGGGACCAGGGCTTCCATCACCGCGACGTCGCTGATCCGCTTCAGTGCGATCGCCTCCATAAGCGCGGCGTCGTCGTGGAAATGCAGCCGCTTCAGCGCCTCGGCGATCGCCTCCCAGCCGAGCGGCTGGGGCAGGCGCTGGACGATCTCGTCGAAGATCTTGCGGCCGAGAGCGACCGTTTCCTCGCGCTCCTTCGATTTGACGAAGCGGCGAATCTTGGCCCGGGCCTTGCCGGTGACGACGAAGCTGAGCCAGCCCGGCTGCGGATGCTGGGCCTTGGAGACGAGGATCTCGACCTGGTCGCCATTCTCCAGCGGCGTCCGGAGCGGCATCACCCGGCCGTTGATCTTGGCGCCGACCGTCTGGTCGCCGAGATCGGTATGGACCGCATAGGCGAAGTCGACCGGGGTCGCGCCCTTGGGAAGCTGGATCAGCTCGCCTTTCGGGGTGAAGGCGAAGATCCGGTCCTGGTACATCGCCATCCGGGTGTGCTCGAGCAGCTCCTCCGCGGATCCCGCATGTTCGAGGATCTCGAGCAGGTCGTCGATCCAGGGATGCTGGGCCTCCGCGTCCTCCTCGTCGCCTTCCTTATAGGCCCAATGGGCGGCGAGGCCGTGCTCGGCGGTCGCGTGCATGTCGCCGGTGCGGATCTGGATCTCGATCCGCATCTGCTCGTCATGGATGACGGTGGTGTGGAGCGACTTGTAGCCGTTGCGCTTGGGAGTCGAGATGAAATCCTTGAAGCGCCCGGGCACGACCGGCCAGCGCTGGTGGATGAGGCCGAGAGTCCGGTAGCAATCCTCGACCGTCCCGACGACGGCGCGGAAGGCCATGACGTCGGACAATTGCTCGAAGCTGACGTGCCGCTCCGCCATCTTGCGCCAGATCGAGTAAGGATGCTTTTCGCGGCCCTGCACTTCGGCCTCGATTCCGTGCGCCTCGAGATGGGCCTTGAGGCCCCGGCCGATCCGCGAGATCAGATCGCCCTCGCCTTTGTGGAGCTGCTCGAGCCGGCGGGAGATGGAGGCGTAGGCGTCGGGCTCGAGCTCGCGGAAGGCGAGGGTCTGCATCTCCTGCATGAACTCGTACATCCCGATCCGCTCGGCGAGCGGCGCGTATATGTCCATCGTCTCGCGGGCGATGCGCTTGCGCTTCTCCTCGCTGGCGATGAAGTGGAGGGTGCGCATGTTGTGAAGCCGATCGGCCAGCTTGACCAGGAGCACCCTGATGTCGCCGGACATGGCGAGCAGGAACTTCCTCAGATTCTCGGCCGCCCGCTGGCTCTCGCTCTGCGCCTCGATCTTGCTGAGCTTGGTGACCCCGTCGACCAGCCTGGCGACGCTGGGGCCGAACAATCGCTCGATCTCCTCGGGGGTCGCGACCGTGTCCTCGATCGTGTCGTGCAGGATCGCGGTGACGATCGTCTCGTCGTCGAGATGAAGATCGGTGAGGATGCCCGCCACCTCGATCGGGTGGCTGTAATAAGGATCGCCCGAAGCGCGCTTCTGGGAGCCGTGCGCCTTCATGGAAAAGACGTAGGCGCGGTTGATCATCGCCTCGTCGGCGTCCGGATCGTAGGCCCGTACCTTCTCGAGAAGTTCATATTGTCGAAGCACGTACCGACATTGGGTGGTGCGGTGCTGCGTTGCAACGATAATTGGGGTTTGAACTCGTCATTGCGAGCGAAGCGAAGCAATCCAGCCGCACCGGCCGCCATAGCTGGATTGCTTCGTCGCTTCGCTCCTCGCAATGACGGTCCGCCTCAGCGTGCCCTTGCGTTGCACTTTCCGAGCGCGGCCGCGTCGAGCGGCTGGCCGCCAACGGAGAAGCTGCGCAGGGTTCCAATCTCGCGGACCAAAGCCGGGCAGTCGATGGCGGAGCGGCTGTTGCCCTGGGGCGCGACGCAGCCGCCCGCACCGCATTTCCACACGACGTCCTTGACGATCAGCCGGGCCGCCGCCGGCGGAGCCGCGGGCTCCGCCCGATACTGGGTCCCGGCGAAAGCCGTGCCTCCGAACAGCGAGGCGGCAATCAGGAACGCGGTGGATGCGGAAGCGAATTGCAGAGTCATGACAGGCCCTTTCAGTTGCGGTATGCAACTTACTAAGTTTGTGAGTTGCAATTTGCAACTGGAAAATTGTCTCTTATGTTTCAGCGATGAAAGACGCTAAGGTCGGCGCATGAGCCGTGCGGAGCAATTGCGGGAGGTGTTCGCGGAATGCGGCATCGGTGCCGCCCTGGAGGTGGTCGGGGAACGCTGGTCGTTCCTGATCCTGCGCGGCGCGTTCAACGGGCTGAGGCATTTCGAGGAATTGCAGACCAATCTGGGAATCGCCCGGAACATCCTGTCCAACCGGCTCGGCCGGCTGGTCGAGCATGGCATCCTGCAGCGCGACCCGGACCCGGCCGACCGCCGCAAGGTGACCTACCGGCTGACCGAGAAGGGGCGGGACCTGCTTCCCGTCCTGCTTTCGCTGCGTCAGTGGGGCGAACGCTGGATTTCCGGCCATCCGAGCAATCCGGTGCTGGTCGACCGCTACACCCGAAAGCCGATCGCCCCGATGACCGTCCAGTCCGCGGACGGCCGCCCGCTAAGCCTTCGCGACATGGAATGGGTGGATCGCGACGAGCTCGACCGGGAGGTGAGCGCGGCCTGACTCCGTCATTGCGAGGAGCGAAAGCGACGAAGCAATCCAGCTTCGGCGTCTGTCACCTAGACTGGATTGCTTCGCGTCGCTCGCAATGACGGATCAGCTCGGCCTCACCCTTAGCGGCAGCGATTCGAACAACTCCGGCTCTCCCGGCCGCCTTGCGCCCTCTATCTCCAGGATCCGAAACTTGGTCGCGACTCCGCCCGGGGCGGAGAAGCCGCCGGTCCTTCCGTCGGCGGCGAGGACCCGGTGGCAGGGAACGACGATCGGCACCGGGTTTCGTCCCAGCGCGAGCCCGACTGCCTGAGCCGCGCCCGGGGCTCCGATCTCGCGGGCGATGTCGCCGTAGCTTCGAACTTCGCCGCACGGAATTCGGCGCGCGGCCTGCCAGACGTTGCGCTCGAACGCCGAGCCGTCCGGATCGACCCTGATGTCGCCAAGGTCGGTCCTGCCGCCGGCGAGGAGGCTCGAAATCCGGGCAATGGCCTCGGCCGCGAAGGGCGGCGGCTCGGCCTCGATGACGCCCGGAAAACGGCGGCCAAGCGCGGCGCGCGCTTTCTCGTCCGAAGCCTCGGGAAGGGCCGCTCCAACGACAAGACCGCCGCGCCACACGAGGGCGCAGCGGCCTATCGCCGTGTCGAAGAGAGCATAGCCCTCCCGAGGATTATTCGTAGTCGCCGCCGGCATTGTTGTTGCGCGGCGGAGCGGCGGCGGTGAGGCGAAGCGCCTCGGCCGAGGCGGAGAGCGAGCCGACCGCGTCCGGAGCCTCGTCGTCGTCAACCTGAACGCGCTGGAGACCGGAGATCAGGGCTTCCTCGAGCTGCTTGGGCTTCACCGTCTCTTCGGCGATCTCGCGAAGCGCGACGACCGGATTCTTGTCTCGGTCGCGGTCGATGGTCAGCTCGGCGCCTCCCGAGACCTGCCGAGCCCGCTGGGCCGCGAGCAGCACCAGGTCGAACCGGTTGGGGATCTTGTCGACACAATCTTCGACGGTAACGCGCGCCATGAAAGCAGCTCCGCTTAAGCACCATTGCTGGGGGGAGCCGGGGAGATACGGATGGGGGGGGCGAAAGTCAATGATTGCGAGGGCACGGGCCGCGCCTGGCCCGTCCGACGTCATGCTGAACTTGTTTCAGCATCCAGGGTGGAGCCGCCGAGCGGGTGGACAATTGGACCCTGAAACAAGTTCAGGGTGACGGCATGAGTCATTCGGAGGCTTGCCCTCGCCGCCCCGGCCCCGCATTCACCCCTCATGGGGCAGCCAGACGCGCAGGAGCCGAGCCTTTCGCTCGAGGTGGAGGGCAATCGACTGACCCTGCTTCCCGACGGGCCGGAACGGCTCGCCGCCTTGCTCGATCTGATCGATGGGGCGAAGGAGAGCCTTCGCTTCCTCTATTACATGTTCATGGACGACAGATCGGGCACGAGGGTGCGCGACGCCCTCATCGCCGCGGCCGCGAGGGGCGTCCGGGTGTCGCTGCTCGTCGACGGCTTCGGTTCGACCGCCAATCGCGATTTCTTCCGGCCGCTGGAATCGGCCGGGATCGCCTTCTGCCAGTTCAGCCCGAAATTCGGCCGCCGCTATTTGCTTCGCAACCATCAGAAGCTGGCCTTGGCCGATGGCGAGCGGGTGATAATCGGGGGATTCAACGTCTCGGACGATTATTTCGGCACCGTCGAATCGGGCGCCTGGCGAGACATCGGATTGAAGGTGGAGGGCCATTCGGTCGCCTATCTCACCCGCTATTTCGACAGCCTCTTCCACTGGACCCAAAATCCCGACGCCAAGGTCCGCGACATTCGCCGGCTGCTCCAGCAGAGCAGCGCCACCCAAGGCAGGCTCCACTGGCTGTTCGGCGGCCCTTCGCGCCGGCTCAGCCCCTGGGCCCGGGCCGTCCGGCGGGACATGAGGAGCGCCCGCCGCCTGGACCTCGTCGCGGCCTATTTCGCGCCGAGCGTGGGGATGCTTCGTCGGCTGTCGGGGATCACCCGCCGGGGCGGGCGGGTGCGGATCGTCACCGCCTCCAAATCGGACAACAACGCCACCATCGCGGCGGCTCGAAACACTTATTGGTGGCTGCTTCGACGCCGCGTCGAGATATTCGAATATCGCCCCACCAAGCTCCACACCAAGCTCTTCGTCGTCGGCGACGTCGTCCATATCGGCTCGGCCAATTTCGACATGCGAAGCCTGTTCCTGAACCTGGAGATGATGCTCCGGATCGACGACGCCCCCTTCGCGGCGGCGATGCGGCGGTTCGTCGAGGGCGAAGTGGCGAGCTCCGAGCCGATCACCCTCGAAAGCCACCGCCGCAACCGGACTTTGCTCAACCGGCTGCACTGGGCGATCGGCTATTTCATCGTCGCGGTCGCCGATTACCGGATCGCGAAACGGCTGAACTTCAAGGACGTGGGGCTGCCTCGGCCTTAGCTCCCCTCCCTGCAAGGGAGGGGCCGGGGGTGGGTAGGCGAGCGCAGCGAGACTTTTACGGAGCCGGAGTTTCGGCCGCCTTCGGCGGACCCACCCCTGACCCCTCCCTTGCAGGGAGGGGAGCCGCCGGAATCAGTCGCGCCAAGCCCAGAACAGCGTCGCCGGAGGAACGTTCATCCACTCGAAGCCACGGTCGATCCGGTCGAAATAGGGCGCGATGAAGTCGCGCACCTTCGGGGAGAATTGGTAGACCAGGAAGGCGCCGCCGGGGCGTAGCGCTTCCGCGGTCTCCTCGGCGATCTTCGGGCCGATCCCGGGGGGCAGGGTCGAGAAAGGCAGGCCGGAGAGGATATAGTCGGCATGCTCGAAGCCGAAATTGCCCATGATCTCGCGAACGTCGGAGGCCGAGCCGGTGACCGCGCGAAGCCGGGAATCGCGGATCTTGGACGTCAGGTAGGTCGTAAAGTCCGCATTGGTGTCGATGGTCAGCAGGATCGCGTCGGGCGCCAGCTTCTCCAGGATCTTCTCGGTGAAGGTCCCGACGCCGGGGCCGTATTCGACGAACAACTTGCAATTCTCCCAGTCCACGGGAGCGAGCATCTTGTCGATCAGCATCTTGGACGAGGGGATGACCGAGCCGACCATCACCGGATGCTTGACGAACCCCTTGAGGAACATGAGCCAGGGTCCGCCCTTGGCGCCGTGGCGCGAATAAGCGCGGGATCGTTGAGCCTGTTCGCCGGGAAAGGTCATTTCGGGGGGGTTCCGTAATTAGGTCAGCAAGGTGCGTTGGCAAATCAACGCACCGATGGCAAGGGCGGGGCGGCCCGCGGCTCGATATGAGCCGAATCCGGGACGAAACGCTGTATTTGCGGGTTTACCCCCCCGATGACCCCTGTCGCCAGCCTTTCCCGAGAGCGGTTCGCGTTGCTTTTCGCGGTGATGCTGGTCGCCGCTTCGGGCAATACGGCGATGCAGTCGCTGATGCCGGCGATCGGGCGCGAACTCGGAGTGGCCGATTTGTGGGTCGCGGTCGCCTTCTCGCTCTCGGCCGTGATCTGGGTGCTCATGGCGCCCTACTGGGCGCGCCGGGCCGATCATCGCGGCCGCCGGGCGCTGATGCGCCTCGGCCTATACGGTTTCATCGCCTCCTCGCTGATCTGCGGCGGAATCCTCGCCGCCGGCCTTCACGACCTGGTCTCGGCGACCCTGGTCTTCGTCATATTCGTCCTCGGCCGGGCCATTTACGGAGGCTGGGGCTCGGCCTCCCCACCCGCCGTGCAGGCCTATATCGCCGCCCGGACCGAGGGCGAGCAGCGCACCGCCTATCTCGCCGCCATGGCCTCGTCGTTCGGCCTTGGAACCATCATCGGCCCGGCGATCGCGCCCTTGTTCATCTTCGAGCCGCTGGGCCTGTCGGGCCCGCTGATCGTCTTCGCGGCGATCGGAGTCGCGGTGCTGATGCTCGTGGCCCTCCGCCTGCCCGACGACACTCCGAGCTCGACGGCGCGCGGCGAGGTGGTCGACTATCCATGGCTGGGCGGCGTCTTCGGCGGGAGCCGGGAGCGCGGCGAAGGCGGCCCCGAGCCGGGCGACGGCCCCGAGCGACTGCGCTGGCGCGACCCGCGGGTACTGCCCTGGCACATCATCGGAGTCGTCGGCGGCCACGGCCACGCCGCGCTGCTGGGCATTATCGGCTTCCTGGTCATCGACCGTTCGGGCGTTCCGCTCGCGCAAGCGCAGCAGTCGATCGCGATCGTCCTGATGGCCGGAGCGGGGGCGACCCTGATCGCTCAATGGGGGCTCATTCCCTATCTGGCGCTCAGCCCTCGCCGCCTCGTCTTCTGGGGGCTGCTCGTCGGAGCGGCGGGAACCGCGGCGACCGGCTTCGCGGGCTCGATGTACGGGATGACTCTGGGTTTCTCGGTCGCCTCGATCGGCTTCGGCCTGTTCCGTCCCGGCTTCACCAGCGGAGCCTCGCTGGCCGTCCGCCGGGACGAGCAGAACGCCGTCGCGGGC